>CAIYLB010000036.1 GCA_903926935.1 uncultured Pseudomonadota bacterium | reverse complement strand
TTATAGGCTAATATCTTAATTGCTAAATAACTGCGATCTATAGTCCTAAGTACTTAATTAAATGATGTATTTAATGGGATCCGTGACATTTTATGAGTAATCATGATTGGTGAATACTTGAAATCGTATTAAAATAGCGTTTTAAAAGATCTTTAAATACAAAGCTCTTAAACACAACGCTCTTTAACACCGCTGTAATTTTAGATTTATTATGTTTACCTTTGTGTAAGCAAGTAATCTTTAAGCCATTTTATATGGCACACGTTGAATAACTGGCTACATCATATAGATTCGAGAAAACATGCATCCTATGCTATCAAACGCAGTGAAAGCTGCACGCCGTGCTGGCAGTATTATTACACGTGCCTCTGAAGACATTGGCTCACTTAAGATTCAAACCAAAACCTATAACGACTTTGTGACTGAAGTGGATAGAGCGGCAGAGCAAGCGATTATAGATACGCTTAAAGACCTGTATCCGCATCACGGATTTTTAGGTGAAGAAAGCGGCGAATCTAATATTGAGGCTGACTTCGTTTGGATTATTGATCCATTAGACGGCACAACGAATTTCTTACATGGTTTCCCGCAATATTGTATTTCAATCGCACTACAAGAGCGTGGTGTGTTAACGCATGCAGTTGTGTACGACCCAAATAGAAACGATTTATTTACTGCGACTAAAGGTCGTGGCGCCTTTTTAAACGATAAACGTATTCGTGTAACACAACGCACAAAATTACAAGAATGTATGGTTGGAACTGGCTTTCCGTTTCGTGACTTTACGCATTTAGATACTTATTTAGCCATGTTAAAAGACATGATTAAAAAAACCACTGGTATTCGTCGTCCAGGTTCTGCTGCTTTAGATTTAGCTTACGTAGCCGCTGGTTGGTTTGATGGCTTCTGGGAAATTGGCTTGTCAACTTGGGATATCGCCGCAGGCGGTTTGATTGTTCAAGAAGCGGGCGGTATGGTTGGCGATTTTGAAGGTAATGAGGCTTGGCTTAAAACCGGTAATATTGTGGCAGGCAATCCAAAAATATTCGGCCAAATGTTGCAAACATTAAGTCCGCATATTACCGATGATTTGAAAACACCTAGTTCAGTAGCGGTATTAGCAGAAGTGCTGGCAGTAGAGTCAGCAGAAAAACTCGTATCAATTTAAAATATTTTTTACCTGTATGCTTTGCTTGCAAAAATGCCGGCGAAGCATATTGCAAACACGTTACTTCTCAGTAAGACTCAATCACGTCTTTGAAAAAGGCGCCAATCTAAGCCTTTATATAGCCGGTTAATTTACTAGAATTCCCTTTTTAAGCATGACCATGAAAATAGTTGTAATATTTTCAATAAATGAGGTTAACGCGATCATGAATAACACAAATCCAAAAGTACAAAAATGCTAGAACAAGTGTTTGAGGAATATGCAAATAGCACACAACGTGAACCGCAGCGAACCATTGTTTTTATCACGAAGTTAATTGCTAACATTAGGCCGACAAAACCGCAGCACATAGAATACGCTGTTAAAGCCATTCAAGCACTCTGTTACTTACTTAATAGCGACCCAGAAAAAGCAAAAGTTTTGCGTGAGGCTATGCTTAAGCTATTAAGCGAACATAAGCCCATTTCATTATTTTTAGTTTCTCGCCATTCCGCGTTTGCTGGATTTTTTACAGAAATGCGGCGCAGGATTACACATAAAATTTTGCCAGAAGCGGTTGATACTTCTTATCTAATTGATTTGTTTGCACTGTTTTTTACTAAAACAAGTGATGCGCTCTGGATCTCAGCTGTACCGAATGATGTTTGGACGCAGCTAATTGTTGCGATGCGTTTTGATGACGCTCCGCAAAGTTTAACTGAACCTTGCCGACAAAACTTGCTAGCAGCGACTCAAGTCTTGTCCTACCGAATTGCGGCCTTGGGTTTAGAGCCGGAGTTGTTGCGTAATCATCCAGAGCTTGAGCAACATACATCGCCTTTTATTACACAGCAGACTGAGTTGAATGAGTTTTTGTCACCAGTGAATAGTCTTGCTAGCATAGCTAATCAGGGCGATATAAAACATATATTGGTGATGCTTAATCAATGCAATAGTATTATTGCTAAAATTCGTCGTAATAGTGTGCAGGTCGGGACCAGTATTCAGCTGACGTTTTTATTGCAGGGAATTTCTCAGCAAATTAGCCGGTTAGAGGCCTTGCTACATATTCTTGATTGTTTATCAGGTGGCTCAAAACCAGTTGATGATGTTGCTAATTCGCCAGATCTTAATTCTCAAGCGCTTAGTTCTGCAGATCTAAATTCACCTGATTTTAATTTTTCAGGGCTTAACATTAAAATCGTTCAACTTTTTAAAGAGTTAGTTTACAGCGAGTGCCATAAAAACGATCTGCACAAGCATTGGCAAG
>CAIYLB010000035.1 GCA_903926935.1 uncultured Pseudomonadota bacterium | reverse complement strand
CCAATGTTTATGCTCTGTCGTTTTTACAATAGCGCTTATGTAAGTAGTCTTTTTGGCTTTTAAAGGTTTTAGCGATGAAAAAGATCAATCCTGAAGTGAAACCGCATCTAGGTCTATCAAACGCCAAAGCCATCGGATTACTGAAAGCTGAAGGTCCAAACGAGCTGCCGGCAAGTAATAAGCGAGACTTATTCGGCATTGCCTTAGAAGTCATTCGCGAACCGATGTTTTTACTTTTAGTGACGGCCGGTGCAATTTACTTGCTGCTAGGCGATGTGAACGATGCGCTAATGTTGCTCGGATTCGTATGCGTGGTGATGGCGATCACCATTTATCAGGAAAATAAAACCGAACGCGTGCTTGAAACCCTGCGCGACCTCACTAGCCCGCGAGCACTAGTGATCCGCGATGGTGTAGAACAGCGCATTGCTGGCCGTGAGGTGGTACGCGGTGACCTGCTGATATTATCTGAAGGCGACCGCGTCGCGGCAGATGCCGTGTTAATTTCAAGCAATCACTTTTCGGCAGACGAATCGCTGCTGACAGGTGAATCAGTGGCGGTGAGAAAAACCCCACAAAATGAGTCGTCAACATCTACGCTAATCGATATTGCGCCACCAGGCGGTGACAATTTACCTTTTGTCTATGCCGGTTCATTAGTCGTACAAGGACGTGGTATTGCAAGAGTTCTAGCCACAGGTCAGCACAGTGAAATTGGTAAGATCGGCAAAGCCTTACAAGGGTTAGAAACTGAGACTACGGCCTTACAGCAAGAAATCCGTCATTTAGTGCTTAGGCTCGCCATACTAGGAATCTTACTTAGCTTATTATTATTTTTGATTTACGGCCTCACACGCGGTGATTGGCTACACGGTTTACTAGCAGGTATCACCTTAGCCATGTCTGTATTGCCTGAAGAATATCCAGTTGTGCTCACCGTATTCATGGCGATGGGTGCATGGCGCATTTCCAAACATCGGGTACTTACGCGGCGCGTGCATACAGTGGAAGCGCTAGGTTCGGCTACGGTAATGTGTGTAGACAAAACTGGCACACTGACATTTAATCAAATGGCCGTGCAACAATTGCTTGTGGGTGATGAAACATTTACACCCAAAAAAGATGATGACACATTGCCGGAAACATTCCATGAATTACTGGAGTTTGGCATACTCGCGAGTGAGACTGATGGTTTCGACGAAGCACAATTACCAGCATCATCTTTAGATCCTATGGAAAAAGCAATACACGCGCTGGGAACACACTTTTTAAGCAATACCGAGCATCTGCATGGCGACTGGGAGTTGGCGCATGAATATTCATTGTCTCCCGAACTACTTGCACTATCTCATGTTTGGAAAGCTGTCGGGCGCAATGAATACATTGTTGCCGCCAAAGGTGCGCCAGAAGCAATTGCCGATTTGTGCCATCTTAGTGCTGAACAACTGACTGTGTTATCCGAACAGATTAACACCTTAGCAGCGCAAGGTATGCGTGTGCTAGGTGTGGCAAAGGCAGAATATGCTGGCGGTGTTTGGCCGGATATTCAGCATGACTTTGAATTTGAATTTCTTGGACTTATCGGCCTTGCAGATCCAGTGCGTCCGAATGTAGCACCAGCCATAAAAGAATGTCATGCTGCAGGCATTCGTGTGGTAATGATTACCGGCGACTACCCTGCCACGGCAGAAGCTATAGGCGCACAAATTGGCCTTAATGTTGGTCGTGGCGGCATTATTGTTGGCTCAGATCTAAGCCTAATGGACGAGGCTACATTAAGAGAGAAAATACGTCATAGCAATATTTTTGCGCGCATGGTGCCAGAGCAAAAACTGCGTTTAGTCAATGCCCTGAAAGAGAATGGCGAAATAGTCGCGATGACTGGCGACGGCGTTAATGATGCGCCTGCGCTGAAAGCGGCACATATCGGCATTGCAATGGGCGGGCGTGGCACCGATGTAGCACGCGAAGCCGCTGCGCTAGTGCTGCTGGATGATGATTTTGCTTCAATTGTTCATGCAGTACGTTTAGGCCGTAGTATTTTTGATAACTTACGTAAAGGCATGGCGTATATTTTCGCGGTACATTTCCCTATTATTGGTCTTTCGCTCATTCCCTTACTGCTGGGCTGGCCAGCCATGTTTGCACCAGTACATATTGTATTTTTAGAGATGATCATTAATCCCGCCTGCTCAATTGCATTTGAGGCCGAGCCGGCAGAATCGAACATAATGCATAGACCTCCTCGTCCTACAAAAGAGCCATTATTTGGTCGGCGTATTTTTTTCATTAGCCTGCTACAAGGTTCAGTGTTATTAATGGCGTCAATATGTGTATTAGGCTACGCCTTACAGCAAGGTGCAACAGCAGAAACAGCGCGGACCTTTAGCTTTACTACACTAGTAATCGGCAACCTAAGCTTGATTTTGGTTAATCGTTCGTGGCGACATTCTATTTTTTACTCATTTAGAATACACAATACAGCGTTGTGGTGGGTAATAGGCGGAGCATTCTCTTTTCTATCGCTGACTTTAACTATGCCACTATTACGTGAAATATTTCATTTTTCAGCAATAACCCTTCAGCAGTTTTTACTTTGCGCCTTGGTCGGATTAGCCAGTGTGAGTTGGTTTGAGTGTTACAAAATATTTTGGTTAAGCAGACGTTCTTAATAGATGGGCTTAGCTAGCGTGCTTAAAAAATATTTCAACTTATCTACTGGTTGAAATTACAATATACAAGATCACAATTTAAATTGTAGTTAATGCCAATTAACAATCACCAGATTTAAGAAAAAATTATCAGATTTACTGTTTGCTGATTTATGTGGTGGTCGGTTACTCAGACTATTTTTATCAGTTTCATCTGCTTTCTTGGCACTTTTAATATTTTAAACAAGTTCAGAATTTACCTCTTTCTTCATTTGAAATTTCACAGTAGTTTTGCCAGTTTAGGGCTCAATTTATGATTCGCTTTAAAGTTTTTCTAATAGCCTTGATCTTTTCTGCTCCATCTTTGGCTGATGAGTTATCTTATGCGTATTACCGCTTAGGTAGTACCGTTGATAGCGTTAACTCAACAACTCCCGGTACAGTGCTTATGGGCGGAGGCAAGGATGTTGACGCAGCCTTAATATGGATGTGCAAACTTAGTGGGAATGGCGACTTCCTAGTACTTAGGGCTACGGGTACTGATGCTTACAATTCATACATTAGGGATTTGTGCCCAAAAGAGAGCTCTGTTTCAACTCTTGTTATTCCATCGCGTATAGCCGCCAGTAATGCTTTCGTGGCTGACACAATCAATAAGGCAGAAGCAATCTGGATTGCTGGAGGTGACCAATCCAATTATATTAACTTTTGGAAAGATACTACTGTACAGGTCGCACTGAATGATTTAATTGCTAGAGGGGTTCCCATTGGGGGCACTAGTGCAGGACTGAACATACTTACTCAGTTTGTATATAGCGCACAACAAAGCAAAGGGGTAACCTCCAGCCAAGCACTTACTAACCCATTCAATCGCCACATGACATTCGATCATGACTTTGTCAACATTCCATTTTTAGAGGGCGTTATAGGTGATCCGCACTTGTTCATGCGTGATCGTATGGGACGTGACTTTACTTTTCTTTGTCGGATGTATGAAAATGGATGGTCAAAAGAACCGCGCGGATTATCTTTAGAAGCCCAGGCAGCTTTGATGATTGACTCTAAAGGCCAGAGTAAGGCTGTTGGTGAAGGTGCTGTTTATTTTTTACAGGCACCCGGTGCACCTCAGGCTTGCAGTAGTGAAACGCCTTTAACTTATAAGGATATCAGCGTTTACCGCATCAGGCAGGACGCGGGGGAATTTGATCTAAATAATTGGCAGGGCTCTGGTGGCAGTGGTTATTCTGTATCAGTCATGGAAGGTGCGTTAGTTTCTAAGCCAGCTGGCGATGATGGAAACCCCTATTAATAGCTTGACTGACAAATATTTTTCATCTCAATATCTATGGGAGTTTCTGTGTTTCATTATTAGTAACTTATAATTGTTACATTAGTTTTAAATTAGCCAGCTTAAACCTGATGCAATTAAAAATTAATAGTAGTAAATCAACTCCATACTGGAGATCTTCAAGCGAGCAATTTTAGTTAAATCAGCCACGGAATACGGCCGCTATAAATTACAAAAAATTACTTTGCGTCTTCAAACGCCTGTAATTGCAGCTCAAGATTTCGAATACGCTCTAGAAAAACCAGCATCAAGCCCAAGGCGTTTTGCTCAAGTTCAAAATCAGATTTAAGCCGCGAAAGCGTTCTGATTGAAATCAGGCAATGACTACTAAAGCGTAACTCACTCGGTACAAAATCAGTTTCGGTAGAATTATTAGCGCTTAGTGCCCCGATCTCTAGTAAATGTAGTAACTCTTCCTGAGTGAAACCTGACAATTCAATCAATTCGGTCATGGAAACTTCATGCTGTTCATCCAGCCAGATTAGTTCTGTAGACTCCATTTGCATGGTATATCCCCTAATTGAAATGGGTGCGTGGATTAAATGTTGAGCTTAGGGCTAAAGCTTGCAACAGCTCACGCTCTTTTTCCGAGAGTATCGGCGGTGATACGATTTGCGTTACGGCAAAAAGATCGCCGTGCTCGGGCTTGTCCGCTAGATTGTTTTTTGGCATGCCGCGTTTACTGATACGCAACTTTTGTCCGCTATTTGTGCCGGCCGGAACTTTCAGATGCACTGCACCAGCAAGTGTTGGCACTTCAACCGTAGCGCCTAATGCGGCTTCCCACGGCGTCAGTGGCAAATCAATAAAAAGATCATGATCAACAACCCGAAATAGTTTGTGTGGGGAAAAACTGATATTCAAGTAGAGATTTCCATCAGGGCCATCATGAAAACCCTTACCTCCCTTGCCGCGTAAAAGCATTTTCTGTCCATTCGCCACACCCTTGGGAATGCGCGCTTTAATGTTATGTGGCACGCGTTTAATTTGGCCCTGCTGATCATGTTCTGGCACGATAAAATTGAGATCTACAGTAATGCCAGCGTAAGCATCTTCCAGTGTAATATTGGTGGCCAGTTCGTAATCTTGCCCTGGAATTGGTCTGTTACGACTTTGCTGTTGAGAGCTTTGACGACCTTTAGTGAAGCCAGCAAATAAATCTGCAAAGTCTGTTTCATCAAATGAATATTCTTGGCCGCCTTGGTTTCCAGCCCAATTGGGTGGCGGTTTAAATTCCTCACCAGCAGGATGGCGTCCAAGCTCGTCATAGGCGGCACGTTTTTCAGCGTCTTTTAAGGTGGCGTAAGCTTCGCCAACCTCTTTAAATTTGGCCTCGCCTGCTGGATCTTTAGAGACATCTGGATGATATTGATGGGCAAGTTTACGATAGGCTTTTTTAATTTCATCTATAGTTGCGCTACGCGCAACGCCGAGAACTTCATAATAATCTTTAAATTTCATGATGTTACGATACCTACATTTAATAATAACTTACGATTAATTAGCAAAATCCAAGCATTAACGGAATATAAGAAATTAGCTATTTTCGTAATTTAGTCTATGAAATCTGGTGCCATGACATTTCCCACAAGGTGGAATACGGCTAGGTTTATGAAAGTGTAGTTTGGCATGACATTCGTCACATACTAGCGTACCTAAGCCGATTATTTCACCGGTATGATATTCTGCATTAGCCGCAATATTTTTAAGATTCAACAGCGCGAGCGTGGTTTTATCGGCCGCTTCAGAAAAGGCTAGCCACAATTCACTTTTAATTAAGGATATATCGAAACCTAGCCAATCTTTGAGCTCTTTGCCAGTTTCGTTTAAATGATGGGCGGCGTCTAATAAATCGCGCTTGATTGAATTTTTTAAATCGACAGCTTCGTCAGCTTTGAGCTGGCTAGCCATTTTAATATCATCTGAAATTATTTCAAATAAATGGTGAAAGTTGCTATCAGTTTGAGTAGTTTGCTGCAAACTGCTCTTTAATGATGCTTCATAAGCTTTTTCTATAGAGTCACTTGCTTGACTTGCATTGTTGGCCGCTTGCTGTGGCTGAGTATTTTTCATTATAACTACCCTTTTACTCAATTTTAGTATGCTTAATTAAATAAATTAAAGACTGTTTAAACTTACCGCATCGAATCTTAATAATCTCCATGCGGTAAGTTAATCATACTACTAATCTTGTTAAAAATATTGCAGTTAGGCTTACAAAATACTTTAATCTAACTTCTCAATACCCATCGCCTTCAATACATATTTTTCATAGATAGGTTCAGTCGTGCCTTTTTTCATTTTATAAATGAAGTATTTTTCAAAAGCAATTTTTGCTAAATGCACCCATTTACCTTTTTTAATCCAGTTCACATTACGTGGTGGAATTTGCGGTAACGCAACAAACGCAGCGCCCGTATCACCCATATCTGCCAGACAAATAGCATTCCAAGTGGCTTTGGCGTCAGCCACTTCACCCGCAAGGTCGGCGGCAATATTATGCGCAATCGCCGTAACCATAGACTCAATCATATAACCAGTTTTAGGTGCGCCAGTTGGCACCGGCGTCACTTCTACTGGTGGAATAGCAACACATACCCCGGCAGCAAAAATGTTGTTATATTTCTTGCTGCGCTGATGGTCATCAATCAGCACAAAACCTCTAGGATTACATAAACCTTCGACAGCGGCTACTGGGTCTACGCCTTTAAAGGCTGGCAACATCATAGAGAATTTGAATGGTAACTCGTGTTCTTTTATGACATTGCCTTGCTTATCGTGCTCGGTAACATACATTTTACCGGCTTCCACTTTGGTGACTTTGGCGTTGGTAATCCATTTAACATCATTATGACGATATTCAGATTCCAGCATACCTTTAGAATCGCCCACGCCACCAAGGCCCAAATGACCAATATACGGCTCACTAGTGACATAAGTGATAGGCACTTTATTGCGAATTTTCTTTTTGCGCAGATCTTTGTTCATAATAAAGGT
The DNA here is from genome assembly GCA_903926935.1 of uncultured Pseudomonadota bacterium. GTDB lineage: Bacteria > Pseudomonadota > Gammaproteobacteria > Burkholderiales > Methylophilaceae > Methylotenera. Next base: position 1,593 of record CAIYLB010000035.1, on the reverse strand, counting down.
GAACTCGTAGGCCGGACCAAAGCAGCTTGCGCCTGGCATGGCGCCAATAATCACTGGGCCTGGTTCTTTTAAGAATTCTTGATAGGCATCCCAAGTTTTTTCAGCATGGTCCACTGAACATATTGAATGTGTATGGCCGCCATTTGGGCCAGAACCCGGCACTTCTTCGAAGGAGAGTTTTGGTCCAGTGGTAATCACTAAATAGTCATATTTAAGATCGTCGCCATTAGCTAGCTGTAGCGTATTTTTTTCTGCATCAATCTGTGTGACCGCCTGCGCGATAAAATTAATGCCTCTTTTTTCAAGATACGGACGAATCGGGAAAGTAATCGCCTCACGCTTACGCCAACCAACGGCTAGCCAAGGGTTAGACGGCACAAACTGAAAGTAATCCACTGAATTAACCACGGTAACTTGATGCTTGTTACCAACTTTTGCTTTAAGTTCGTAGGCCGTTGGCATACCACCAATTCCAGCGCCCATTATTACAATATGTGCCATGTTTCATCCCCTGTAAATAGTTAATTTAACTTATTGGTTTTTTATAACTTCTCTGACTTTCTTAATGTTATGTTTAATCCACTTCCACTATCTTGTTACTAAAACAGCATTGACCTCCATCAAACGTTTTTCATCCAAAGCACCAGCCGTTGCGGCTAGACTCAAATAAGATAAGAGCGTTTGATAGCGCGCCCGAAACAGTTCAGTTCTGGTGCTGTGATATTCCTGCTCAGCATTCAAAACATCTAACGTGGTTCTGTCGCCTACTTCTCGGCCTAACTCAGTAGCATCCAACTTAACTTTAGATGAATGTAAGGCCTGCTCTATCGCCTTAACTTTACTTTTACCGATGGTGATGCCTAACCAAGTCGCGCGGGCTTGCTGACTGGCCTTAAGACGCATAGCTTCGGTTTCATCTTTGGCCTGACCTTCTAGCGCAACCGCTTCTTCATATTTGGCATTACGCATACCACCGGTAAACAATGGAATTGTCAATTGCACACCTACACTAAAAGCCTGATTGCTTAATGCTGAATTAGCACCGCCAGCAAAGCTGCTTAACTCCTCGCCAGCAGCTTGTGCCACAAGATTTAACACCGGCGCATTTACCGCTTTATATTTATCAATTTCATCATGGGCAATACCTTGTTGAATCTGTTGCATATGCAAATACGGGCTATTGCTCTGTGCCTGCGTAATCCAATCGTTCAGCTCACCAGCATTTAATTGTTGCAAGTTAGCTTGTTCCGCCAGTCTAGCAAGAGGTGTATCAGCACCGGTTAAATCTAAAAGTGCCGCTTTGGCTAGCTGATAATTGCTGTCAGCTTCCAGTGCTTGAGAAACTAGCGCATCATCTCGCGCCTGTGCCTCATGCGTATCAATAATCGCCACATCCCCTTCAGCAAATCTCGCCTTGGCTACGGCTAAGGCTTGTGCAACCGCAGCACGCTGCTTATCGACAGAAGCGAGAGTATCTTCAGCCAGTAACACATCAAAATAAGCTTTAGAAACACGAAGAATGAGTTGCTGCTCTTCACTACTCAGCCTTACATCGGCTAGTTGCGCTTGTTTGTTAAGTTGCTGCGCCATGCT
>CAIYLB010000034.1 GCA_903926935.1 uncultured Pseudomonadota bacterium | reverse complement strand
TCATGTTTCAATTAAACAAGTTTTATCGATAGGCAAAAAATGACTAGCAATTCAAGCCCCGACGCCAAATATAGAAACAGCCCACAAAATAGCCCCCTTGAGGCGTTAGAAGAAATGATGGCTAGCACGTGTTTTTGCAAATTACGTGAAAAATGTGATGATAAAAATGACGTAGAATGTTTAAAGCATCGAAATTTGTATGCTGAATATATGCTTGCCCGTGTTGTTTAATATTCAGCTGATATGTTTATATTTTAGAAAAATTATTTTAGGTTAATTATTTGAACCATGTTTGTCGTGCTTAATAAAAAGCTTTTATGGATTATTGTGATTTGGTTTGCAATATTGCAAATGCTATCGCCATTGATTCATGCGCACATGGAAGTTGACGCGCCTAGTCAAGGCCATGGTCTGCACGTACATCTAGATGAAGATGCCTCACTATTAGATGCTAGCTCTGGCTTAAATAAAACACCTGCCTTTAAAGAATTCAGCACTAGCATGCATACGATAGGCGTCGATAAAGCGTTGGTGAAAAAACTGGAGTTATTGCAAACACCACTTTTTGCCGTTTTATTTGCTATTTTTTCAATGTTGCTTATTGCGCAACTTGTTAAAGTTAAGCCTAAATTTAGATTTTTATTACCACATCTTTTTTTCCTCAAGTTTCAATCTAGGCCTCGCGCCCCGCCACTTTTCTAAATCAATTAAGTCGTTAGCACGCGCATTATCATGTCGTGTTACATTTTGATTTTAGGAGAGTTTTGTGCGTATCAATAATCCAATTTTTATTACTACACGCTTTATTAGTCGGCCGTGCATAGCGCTAATGTTTTTTTGTTTAGCCACACCTTTGGTATTAGCTGGACAACCGCAACACGAAGCTGACCATATTGATGAGCTTAAGGTTAACCCAAACCTGCAATTTCATGAAGTTTTAGAAAAAACCATAGCCCGTAATCCTATGCAGGCTACCCTGACTTCACGTGAGTTTATGCTGAGCGCTAAGCGATTAAGTGCTAATGCCATGTTGCCATCAACCCCGGCGATTATTGTGCTGCATCAAAATGATGCTTTGAGTAGCGGTCGCGGTGAGCGTGAATGGCAAGCAGAATTAGAGTTGCCCATTTGGTTGCCCAATCAACGTGACAATCGTCTTAAAGTGGCCGATGCGACGGAAACTAACGCTACTAAAAGTCGTGAGAGTTTAAGGTTGCAAGTGGCGGGAATGTTGCGTGAAGCAGTATGGGATATTGCTTTTAATGAAAATAATAACGCGCTAACCACTAATAAGTTAGCGCTTGCCAACAAACTCCAACTGGATGTTGAAAAGCGTTATCACGCGGGTGAAATGGCTAAAACTGATGCGATGCTAGCCCAGCAAGAAACCTTACGCGCAGAAAAAGAGCAGTTGCTGGCTGAGGCCGAATTAATGCATGCGCGGCATCGATATTTTTTGCTAACAGGCTTGCGTGAATTTCCAGCCAATTTTACTGAGCAGCAATCTGTATTGGAAGATTATAGCCAGTCGTCAATATGGCTGGAAGCACAATCTAAGTTAGGTTTAGCTGAAACTGAGCGTACCTTAGCGCAGGTTGAAAGCCATGAGAATTTGCAGCTATTACTTAATATGCGCCGTTCGCAAGGGGCTTTTGATAATACGACAAATGATAGTGTGGGCTTAAAAGTACGTATTCCTTTTGATGGAGAATCGCGTGCTGCATCTATTAAAGCGCTGGCAGAGATGCATGTTGGAACTGCATTAAGCGAACAAGAATTGCTTAGAAATTCGCTGGCAGCAATGATGCATGAAGCTGAACATAATTTAAATGTCAGTCGTGTAGAGCTAAAGATTGTGAGCAAGTATTATGACATTGCAAAAGACAGCGCTAGGCTTGCACAAAAGGCTTTTCAATTAGGCGAAACTGATTTAGTGAGTCTGCTGCGCGTTCAAGCGCAAACCTATGAGGCAGAGCGTGCTTTTACCACCCGTCAAATTCAAGTGCAGTGGGATATTGCCCGCTATAACCAAGCTGTAGGAGTACTTCCATGAACATTATTTTAATCATAACGGCGACGTTTTTTTCTTTAATTAACTATGCCGATGCGGCAAATCCAGCCGAAAATCCAGCGAAAAATACAGCCGAAAATATAGCAATGAGCGCCAGTCAGCAACAAAGTTTAGGTGTCACTGTTACGCCTGTCAACAAAAATGCCATGCTCAGTAGCCGCCGTTTTCCTGGCGAAATTGTGGTGCCAGTGGGCCAAGAGCGGATAGTGAGCGCGCCACAAGCGGGTTTGTTAGATCAGTTATTTGTTGCCGCTGGGCAAGAAGTTAAAAAAGGCCAGCCTATTGCGCATTTAACCAGTGCAGATTTGTTAGCTCTGCAGCGCGATTATTTGCAAGCCATGACGCAAAAGAAATTAGCTGCAAAAAGTTTAGCGCGCGATGCGGAATTGTTTAAAGATGGCATTATTCCTCAGCGCCGTTTTCTGGAAACAGAAAGTACACACGACCAAATAACGGCTTCTTTAGCACAAAGTAAACAAGCTTTGCGCTTGGCTGGCATGAGCGATAATGCCATTAGTCAAATGAGCCCATCTTCTGGCATGAATAGCGGCATTACCATCACCGCGCCAATTGATGGTCAAGTGTTAACGCAAATGGTGACGATTGGTCAGCGCGTCGACGTGGCTATGCCGCTTTACCGCATTGCTAAATTGAATACGCTGTGGCTGGAAATTTATGCGCCGCTTGAAAGCATGCCCTTGGTTAAGTTAGGCATGCCTGTGCAAGTGCCTAAGTTGCACGCTAGTGGCAAGCTGATTGCGATAATTCGCAGTGTTAATAAAGCCGATCAGACCGTGCGTTTACGCGCAGAAATTACGCAAGGTGATGAAAAACTTTCACCAGGCCAAATGGTAGAGGCGGAAATTAGTCTGGGCGCACAAGCACAACATTTTAGTGTGCCGAAAACTGCACTTGCTAGACAGGGCGCAGAGTCCTTGGTATTTGTTCAAACTAAAACTGGCTTTCATCCTTTGAAAGTCAAAGTGATTTTTGAGCAAGGGGATGAAGCGGTTGTAGATGCAGACTTTAAAGGTGGGGAACGCATCGCTGTTTCTGGTATTTCTGCTATCAAGGGTACTTGGTTAGGTTTAGGTAGCGAATAATGTTAGCTAAACTCATTCAGTTTGCCCTTACGCAGCGATTGCTGATGCTGATACTCACGCTGGGCTTGGCTGCGGCTGGCGCATTGGCTTATAAATCATTACCCATCGATGCGTTTCCTGATGTTTCATCCACGCAAGTAAAAATAATCATCAAAGCGCCAGGCATGACGCCAGAGGAAGTTGAAGCGCGCATTACCGCACCGATTGAAGTTGAAATGTTAGGCATTCCTCATCAATCGGGTTTGCGTTCAGTGGCTAAGTACGCGCTGACTGATATTACGGTAGATTTTACCGATGGCACTGATGTTTACTGGGCAAGGCAGCAAATAGCTGAACGTTTGAATGCGGTTTGGGGTAATTTGCCGCCTGATATTTCAGGCGGTATGGCACCATTAACGACGCCTCTGGGCGAGATGTTTATGTTCACAGTTGAGAGTGATACGCTTAGTTTGCAAGAAAAACGTAGCTTGCTTGACTGGGTAATACGCCCGCAATTACGCACTGTGACTGGTGTGGCGGATGTGAATACCTTAGGCGGCTTTGTCCGCAGTTTTGAAATTGTGCCAGACAATGCTCGTATGTATGCCCGCGGTGTCGCGATTGATAATTTGCAACAAGTCCTTGAAAAAAATAATCGCAACGGTGGTGCTGGCCGGCTAAATGATGGTGAAGGTTCGCTATTAGTGCGAGCTGAAGGTGGCTTTAAAACCATAGAAGATGTACAAAATACCATCGTGCGAACTGAGCAAGGCATGTCAGTCAAAATTGCCGATGTTGCAGATGTACGCATAGGTTCAATCACGCGTTATGGGGCGGTGACTAGTAACGGCAAAGGCGAAGTGGTAGAAGGGTTGGTGCTAGGTTTACGCGGTGCAAATGCCCAACAAGTGGTTGATGGCGTTAAAGCCAAACTGGCAGAAATTGCGCCGACTTTGCCCAAAGGCGTGACCACGCATGTTTTTTATGATCGTGGTAGTTTGGTAGAGCGTGCAGTGCATACTGTGACCAAGGCGCTATTAGAGGCAGTGGTATTAGTCTTGATATTGCTGGTGTTATTTTTAGGTAATTTTAGAGCCGCGCTAACGATTGCTTTTATATTGCCACTGTCTGCATTATTCACATTTTTGCTGATGAGTTATTTTGGCATGTCTGCCAATTTAATGAGTTTGGGTGGCTTGACGATTGCCATTGGTATGCTGGTTGATGCTGCCGTGGTAGTGGTTGAAAACGTAGTGTCGCATCTTTCAGATCACAAAAAAGCGGGTTCTTTGCCCAGAATGCACATTATTTACCGTGCTGTGCGTGAAGTTAGTGTACCTGTAACGGCTGGCGTGCTTATTATTATTACTGTGTTTCTACCGTTGCTCACTTTGCAAGGCTTAGAAGGCAAGTTGTTCACGCCGGTTGCGCTTACTATTATGTTTGCATTAGCCGGTTCGTTGTTCTTATCACTCACGGTGATTCCAGTATTGGCTTCGTTTTTACTGAAAGAAGTGAGCCACGAAGAGCCTTGGTTAGTCAGAAAAGCGCTAGGCATTTACGAGCCAATACTTAAATGGTCGTTAGAACATGCAAAAGTCATCGTCATAGGCGCTTTTGTGCTGTTGGCGATTACTGGTGTGGTCTACACGCAGATAGGAAAAACCTTTATGCCGACGATGGATGAGGGCGACCTTATTATTGGTGTAGAAAAACTGCCGTCTATCAACCTACAACAAAGCATGATTACCGACATGAATGTGCAGCGCGCTATTTTAAGCAAAGTGCCAGAGGTTAAAGAGGTTTATTCTCGCGTAGGTTCAGATGAGTTGGGGCTAGACCCAATGGGCTTAAATCAAACCGATAACTTTTTGATTTTAAAGCCGACGAGTGAATGGCGCATGAAAACCAAAGTAGAGTTAATCGACGAATTACGCAAAGTGATGAAGGAAATGCCGGGCTTGGCTTACAGCTTTACGCAGCCTATCGACATGCGGGTAAATGAAATGATTCTAGGTGTGCGCGGCGATTTAGCCATTAAAATTTACGGCCCAGATTTAACTGTGTTGAATGACAAAGCGCAGAAAATTATCAAGATTTTGGAATCGATAAAAGGCAGCCAAGACGTTTATACGCCGCAAAATAGTGGTGTGCAATATCTGCAAATTAAAATAGACCGTGTCGCCGCTGGACGTTTAGGCTTAAGTATTACCGAGATTGAGAATGTATTACATGCTCAACTGGAAGGTAAACAAATAGGCGTGGTGCAAGAAGGCCAAAGGCGTACAGCGGTGCTGATAAGGGGTAGTCAGGAGTTGCGCGCTTCACCGTCAGACTTTGGTAATTTATTACTAACCCTATCTAATGGCACTAATGTACCGCTTTCTGCTGTGGCAAAAATAGAGCGTGCCGAAGGTCCTGTGAAGGTAGATAGAGAACGTGGCGTGCGTATGGTGGTGGTTACTGCCAACATCCGTAACCGCGATCTAGTCAGTTTTGTAGATGAAACTAATCAACGCATTCAAACTGAAGTTAAGTTGGCTGAAGGCTACTCAATTAAACTAGGTGGTCAGTTTGAAAATCAACAACGCGCGGCGGCACGTTTAGCGATTGTGGTGCCAGTGGCGATAGCTTTGATTTTCTTACTATTGTTCGCTACTTTTGGCTCTATCAAACAAGCTTTGCTGATTTTATCCAACATTCCATTTGCCATGATAGGCGGGGTATTTGCATTGTGGATCTCAGGCGAATATCTTTCAGTGCCAGCTTCAGTTGGCTTTATTGCGCTACTCGGCATTGCCGTGTTGAATGGTGTGGTGATGGTGAGCTACTTTAATCTGCTCGAAGCACAGGGCATGGATAAGTTGAGTATTGTCGTTGAAGGCGCAAAGCGTAGATTAAGGCCAGTCTTAATGACCGCTAGCATCGCCGCATTTGGTTTAATTCCGTTGCTATTTGCCACCGGCCCTGGCTCGGAAATTCAAAAGCCGCTTGCCATAGTAGTGATTGGTGGTTTGGTGAGTTCAACGGCGCTTACGCTAGTGCTACTACCAATATTTTATCGTAGATTTTTTAAGTAGGAGCGGATCATGACGCAAGAGGTTACTTTACAAAATACGAATGAGCAGCAACTGATAGCACAAGGCCTATTAATGTTAATCGTGCCGCCAAGTTTAGAAGAAATGTTGGTTGATGAGCTTCTGCAATCTGCAGTTTCAGGTTTTACCAGTAGCAAAGTCAATGGTCACAGTACCGTGCATGGTGATGCTGAAATTGATCTTAGTATCGTAGAGCAGGTCACAGGCCGGCAGCAGCGCGTTCAGTTTATGATGCACGCAAGCGTTGCGGATTTAAAAAACTTGGTGCTTACCTTAAAGGCTAGATTCAAAGCCAAAGATATACACTATATTTTATTGCCGATTTTGGATTGCTAATTAGCCTATTTAAGCTAAGCTTGAGTTTTGATGCAAGAATAAGCTGCAGTGTCATTCTGATGACTTGATAGTTGCTTATATTGCCCCATTAAAGTTAAGCGCAGCTGATATACTTCAAGCGCAATTACAACGATTTATTGTTAGATTTTATTTGTTAGAATTTTTTAAGACTTAATGAAGGTATACATGAAAAAGTTTTTAATGTCATTAATCATTGCCCTAACTTGCATGAGTTTACTCTCAGCAGTAGCTGAAGCTAAACGTTTTGGCGGCGGTGGCAGTTTTGGTAAAAGTCGTTCTATGCCAGCCCAGCAAGCGCAACGCGCACCAACTGCTGCACCAGCGCCTGCCCCTGCATCAAGCGGTAATAAATGGATGGGCCCTTTGGCTGGTTTAGCCATAGGCGCAGGTTTGGCAACAATGTTTGCTGGCGGTGGAATGGGCGGATTAGGCGGCGGCATGAGCTCTATTTTAATGGCGCTATTGGCTGCAGGCGTTATTATGTTTTTGATTTCAAAATTCAAAAACTCTCAACCAAACACTATGCGTTATGCCGGCGGTAGTACGCCATATAGCCCACCACAAGCAATGCCAGAACAAAGTTTCGGCAGTGGTGCAGCGTTATCAAATATCGGCAATATTCCACAAGACTTTCCAGTAGATAGCTTTTTACGTAACGCAAAATCTTCTTTTATTCGTTTGCAAGCCGCTAACGATCGTAAAGACATTAACGATGTGCGCGAATATACTACGCCAGAAATCTTTGCAGAAATCTCCATGCAAATGCAAGAGCGTGGCAGTGCTGTGCAGAAAACTGAAGTTATCGTAATTAATGCAGAGTTGCTAGAAGTGGCCAATGACGGCAACTATTCAATGGCTAGCGTGCGCTTTACTGGCCAATTAAGCGAAAACGGCGGCACACCAGAAAACGTAGATGAGATTTGGCATATTCAAAAGAATCTTTATGATGTGAATGCGTCATGGCTGCTGGCTGGTATCCAGCAAACTAATCTGCAGTAGTTTTAGTTTTGAGAAGTGCGCGTATTTAAGATACTTGTACTTAGAAATACTCCAGTTTAGACAAAAAAATCCTAGTCATCACTGACTAGGATTTTTTTATTAGTATTAACTAAACATGATTTTTACAATCATCACGCCTATTAAATTTGGAGCGGGAAACGAGACTCGAACTCGCGACCTCAACCTTGGCAAGGTTGCGCTCTACCAGCTGAGCTATTCCCGCATAATGCAGGCGCCATTATAGCGAATTTATGCATTCCGTCAAGAATTTAGTGAGTTATTCAACACGTGATAGCGACTGTTAGTCGTTTAGGCGTTATGCATGACAAGCTCAGCGACATTTGTTAGACCTGGCTTTCCACAATTGCTAGCGAACTTAGGTGAATGTTCGCCAGCACCATTTGAAGTAGATGAAATTCAAGTATGAACGCCAATGAAAACGCTAAATTTATTGTCAATTAGACTATTTAAGTGTAGATCGTGTAGTCTTAGCCCAATTCCTCTAGGGTAAATGCCATGTCGGGACTTTTTCCTATTATGAAAGCCACGCAAATCTATACTATAAATCAGTCTTAGGAAATAAATTGATATGAGTCTACAGCTTAAACTTAATTTGATGATTACTTGCATGTTACTTGTGCTGTTAACCATAAGTACATTTTTTGTGGTGAAAAACTCCAGAGAGGATGTTCGTGCTGAAATTAGCTCTAGCTCGAATTTAGTACTGCATCTGCTAGATGATGAAATGCTACATTATTTGTCTGATTATGCATGGATTAATAGTGGCGATAGCATTTCAAACTTTAGACTACAAAGTTTAGATAATATGCGGCACTTAAAAATAGACTTTTATGACACTAATGGACGTTTACGAGAGATTAATCATAAAGCAAAGTTATTGGCAGATGCCAATGCACCACCAGCATGGTTTGTTAAGCTGATTTACACGTCGGACATTAGCATGCAAAAGAAAACTAAAAAAATTATTCTTAATGGACATTATATTGGGGCTATCGTTATTACACCTGATCCTAGCTACGAGATTGCAGAGGTGTGGAAAGATACAGTCAGCATTTTAGGGTTGTTGGCTATTTTTTTCGTTATGATCAATGTGCTGGTTTATTGGGCAGTGCAATATACATTTAAGCCGGTCGATAGAATTGTTGATGCCTTAACCAAAATGCAGCATGGGGATTTTAATAGCAGATTGCCCCATTTTAGACAGACGGAATTGCATGAAATAGGGCGGAAATTTAATGCAATGGCGGATACTTTACAAGAAAGCTTACAAAGTAACTGCCGATTAACGCAACAAGTTATCCGCTTGCAGGAGGATGAGCGTAAAAGTTTGGCGCACGACATTCACGATGAAATTGGTCAGTATTTAACGGCGATTCATATGGATGCCAGTGCGATTTTAAAAAGCAGAAAATTATCTTCGGCCAAAGAAAGTGCTTTAGCGATTAGCACTGTAACGGGGAAAATGATGGAGGTGGTGCACCAAATACTACAACGTTTACGACCTCGTGTTTTGGACGAACTCGGACTAGAGCTGGCATTAATCGAGCTGGTCAATCATTCGCGTCAGCGCTGTAAAAATGTAAAAATTGTGCACAATATAGATAAAAACTTAGGCGTGTTAGATGAACAGGTATCGATTACGGCATACCGTGTTATTCAAGAATGTCTGACCAATATCGCTAAGCATGCCAATGCAGGTCTCGTTAGCATTAATGTTAAGCAAGATGAGCAATTTATTCATTTATATATTGAAGACGATGGTGTAGGATTTCCTCCGGTTATTTCAGGGCAGGGTTTTGGGCTTGCTGGGATGAGGGAGCGCATTCAAGGCTTGCTAGGCGAGATACACATCCAATCGGCCAATAATCGAGGTGTTAAAGTGACAGTGAAATTGAGAAAAAACGTGCTTGAAGTTGTTGCTTAATGAAACCTATTAAGTTATTTCTGGTAGACGATCATGCTGTAGTAAGGTCCGGCTTGCGACGATTGTTGGAACTCAATAAAGGTATTGAGGTGATTGCTGAAGCTGATTGTGGTGAGCAAGCTTATCGGTGCTATGGTGAGTTGCAACCAGATATTATTGTGATGGATATTTCGATGCCTGGCATGGGTGGTTTAGAATCGGCAAGGCGTATTATTCAGCGTTATCCTGCGGCTAAAATTATTATTTTCTCTATGCATGAATCCGCTTCATTTGTATCTCAAGCTTTAAAGTCTGGGGTACGAGCCTATGTTACTAAAACGGGTGCGGCGGAGAACTTAATTCTGGCAGTGATTGAAGTTGCCAGCGGTGGCGTTTTTATAAGTGCGGAAACTGCACAAAAGCTAGCACAGGAGACACTTTCAGGCCAGGACGATCCTATGCATCAACTTTCAGGTAGAGAGTTCGAGGTGTTTAGATTGTTGGCCGAAGGTAAGAAAGTGGACGTGGTCGCTGGCTTGCTTAAAATAAGTCCCAAAACCGTTGCCAATTACTACACGACTATCAAGCAGAAGTTAGGTGTTGTAAGCGCAATTGAAATGGTACGTTTAGCCATGCGGCATGGATTGATTGATGGTTAATTAATTCGCGTAATATTTATAATTTCATATTAAGTCACTTTAGATTAATTTTGCTTATTGGCAAAGTGCATTGTTATCTGCAATTGCATTTCCCCAAGCAATGGCCCTTTTGAGTGCATTTTCACTGGCCATTTGTAACGCTGCGGTTCCACCTTGAGCGTTAGCTGAAAGAGAGGGTACACTTTCTGAAATAAATTGGCTGGAGATAGTTTTTTGCGATTTTCTTTCAACGACTATTGCGCTTAGCTGAACAACGCCATCGCTAGTAGTGATGGAATGGAACACCTGATCAAATGCTTCAATTTTTAGTTTTAAACTACAAATCATTGGTGTTTTTGTTAAATTGGCCATTTTGCTTAGTTTAGTTGAAAACAGCTCTAAGGGCGTACTCGCCCAGCGACTCTGTGCATAGTAAAAAATCCGTGAAGGATCTTGGTAGTCAAGGCGGTAGCGAATCTTATTTTGATTCAGAGATTCTGCAGCAACCGCAGTTTCTACTGGTAGTTTCACTATCATTGCTTGATTGCCCACGTTTGGGTCTGATATGCCGAAATCATAAACAGCTATATTTTGTTTAGTGGTGTTGACGCCGACACAAGCGACTAAGGCACTCACAATCACGCTGCTTGTTATCAGTAAAATGATAGATCGCATTTTAATCCTCATGGCTTAACGTTAAATCCTTCTTCACCTGGCCCCGCTGGTAACACGGGGTTCCCAAATATGATGCTTTGCGGATTATCTTTCAATAAATCAAGCAACTGATTAAATTGAATAATGCTTTGATTCATATTCTTAGTCATGGTATTTAATTGTGGCAAAGTTTCAGTTTCCAGTGTGTTGCTTAGCTGATTAGTACTCATTTCAATTTGATCTGCTGTGCTATGGAATTTTTTGCTTGTAAGGCTCAGTTCACTGATTAATGGTATTGCTGCATCGAAAGTCTGTTGTACACTCTCTAACGTTTGCATAAGCTGGGTTTGATTTTTGATCGATACCATTTTATTGGTATTGTCGAACATATTGTGCGCGGAATTGATGGTTGGCAGAACGTTCTCAGAGGCTTTTTCAAGATTAGTAATCGCACGATTCAATTTCTGAATATCAATGCTAGTTAAAAATTTGTTTGCAGAAGCTGAAAACTGACCACTGTTTCGCAGTAGTGTTTCTAATTCCGCCGTTAGCTCAGGCCCTTTGGACATTAAGTCGTCAACTAGCGTGGGTCGCAGCGGGATTTTATTACCCGCAGTCAGCGCAGGTGCATTTTTGCTTTCATCATTTAGGTCAATATAAGCCAGCCCAGTTAGCCCTTGTCGACGAAGCTCGGCATAAGCGCCACTGCTGATCTTCAAATTCTTCGCAACTTCAATGTCAATCAGAATGGTAGTTTGCGAGGATGGATCTAGTGATATTGTGATGACTTTTCCAACATTTACCCCACGAAATTTCACGGTAGCTTCGGGGCTTAGACCTGTCACTGGTAATGGCGAGCTTATAGTGTACCCAGCACGGGCTTGCTGAGAGCCACTAATCCACCAATACGCAAATACCATTCCTACTCCAAGTAGTAAGGTGAAGATAGCAACGGTAATTGCATAAGCTCGATTTTCCATAGCTTATTATAATCCTTCAAGTCTGCTACGTATGCTTTGGAAAAAATTGATTACAAAAGGATGACTACTATTGATCAATTCATGTAATGCACAATCAGCAATAATATGTTTATCCTCTAATACAGCGACACGTTCTGCTAACGAGACTAAAGTATCCATGTCATGCGTGACAAAGATGACGGTTAATCCTAAGGATTTCTTAAGTTGGGTTACAAGATCGATGAAGTTATGACTGCGATCAGGATCTAGCCCGGCGGTCGGCTCATCTAATACTAATAATTCAGGTTCTAGTGCCAATGCCCGCGCAAGCCCGACGCGTTTAACCATACCACCTGAAATCTCAGCTGGAAGCAGCTTTGCATCGCGTGGTTCCAATTCAACTAAGGCAAGTTTGTGCATCACCAATTGATGAATAACCGACTCATCGAATTGTTTTAATTCACGTAGCGGAAAAGCAATATTGTCGAAAACAGAGAGCGCTGAGAATAGAGCGCCTTGTTGAAACAGCACCCCAAAACGTTGCATTAGTCTGCGTTGTGCGACGCGCTCCATGGCATGCATGTTTTCTCCGAACAATAACACCTTGCCACTTATAGGTTTAGTCAGTCCTATGATATGACGTAATAATGTGGTTTTGCCACATCCAGACCTTCCCACTAGGGCAATAATATCGCCACGGCTAACTTTTAGGTTGAGATTATGGTGAACAATATTATCTCCAAATTCAGTGCAAATATTTTGTAGGTCGCAGATAACCTCCTGCTCAACACAATTTTTCTTTGGCCTATCTGGCATAAAATCGTCGCTCATACGCCAATGCCGCGCGTTAATATGGCAAATACAGCGTTGACTACAATCACTCCGGATATCGCCGTGACCACAGAGCTTGTTGTGCTGTTGCTCAAACTTTCTGTATTTGGCTTGATTCGTAAGCCAAAGTGGCATGCAACTAATGCGACGACAAAACCAAACATCAGTCCTTTTATTAAGCTAAGGGTCAAGTTTATCGGCTGAACAACCAGCGGTAAATAATCAAAGAAGAAGCGAAAACTAATGCCTAGCTCTAAATTTGAGGCAAAGGCGCCGCCAGCAAGTGCCCAACTGGACGTCCATAACACCAGTAAAGGGGAGACAAATGTTAGCCCTAGTACTTTAGGTAGAACAATGCGCAGCGTACGTGAAATTCCCATTGTGGTGAGTGCATCAATTTCATCTGTAACACGCATCACGCCAATTTGTGCAGTCATCGCGGAGCCAGATCGGCCTGCAACCAATACCGCCATTAGCACCGGGCCAAGTTCGCGAATAATACTTAGGCCCAAAATATTTACAATGTAAACGTCGGCGCCAAAGGTATGTAATTGCTTTGACATTAAATAGCCCATTACAATACCTATCATAAAGCCCAGAAGCGCGGTCACTGGCAGGGCATTTACGCCACTTTTGTACACGTTAGCGCTAAATTCTCGCCAAGGAAAATCCTGTGGTTGGCGGAATAAATAGGCAATTTCTAACAGTAGTGAAACGAGTAGTCGACTGAATTCGGCAAAGTGGTGCATGAGCTGAATTACACCTTTGCCTAGGCTATTCAGTGGCGAGAGCCAATCAGCTCTTGCTTTTTTATCGGTTTTTTTTGTTAAACCGATGAGTGTATTAAAAAGTTCTGCATGCTCAGACTTAATAGAAATATTGTCATTGAGCTTATTCCCCCAGCTAGATAGAAGGGTAGCTGCGCCAGCGGCATCCAGTTGATCTACCTCTAGTAAATCCCATTTAGTGAAATTGTCAGCAAAAAACGGTTGTAATGACTTCTTAAGTTTAGCAAAATCATTAAACGGTGCTCGTAACGACCATTGACCAAAAAGTTGGACATGGTGCCGACCTTTGTCATCCTGAGTAACGCGAAAACTAGCAGCGGCCATTACATCTCCTCTTTACTAGATTATACGCAGCGTAAAATTGAAATGGCAATAAATACGCTAAATAACTTTAGTTTGATAAAGCGCAATCGCTGGCATTGAAAAACATGTCAAGATTTGGATTCTATTATCAGGAGAAAGTTATGTCTTTAAGTCACGCGGTAGTATGGATTGACCATCAGGAAGCTCACGTTATTCAATTTAACGCTAATGAAAGTGAGAGTGAAATTATTAAAACTAAATCTAAGCATACTCGCGTACACCAAAGAGCAGGGACTTTAGCTGGTGGCCGTACTGATGCAGATCAAAGCTACTTACATGAAGTGATTCATGCGGTTTCGGGCGCAGGTGAGATTTTGATTGTCGGTCCAGGTTCAGCCAAATTAGAGTTATTCAAGCACGCTCATACTCATGATGCAAAAACATCTGAAAATATTGTCGGTTTGGAAAGCGTCGACCATCCCACAGACGGGCAGTTACTCGCTTATGCTAAAAAGTATTTTATCAAAGTCGACCGTATGAAGGCTTTTTAATAATTTGGCTATTCGTGAGTTTACTGTGTTGCTGAGTGTATTGCAGTAGTCTTTCGATGGCGCTCTGCGAGGACAAACGGCTTACGGATTAATCTCTGTAAGCCTTTATTATTGGTACATCCGGAGCGATTGCAACGCAGGATATCTTGGAATTAAGTTTAAGTGTTTTATTGTTATCACTAATAAAGCAGCTCAATTTCATCTTCGTGTATTTTTTGTACGGTTGGTTTTTAATTCAACCAATATTATAAGATATAAATGTTTTTATAATTCTTTGGATTTACTATTCTTGGCTATCTATATGCAAAGTTTGTGTTGGGAAAGCGATTTTCGCATGATGTCTACTGATAATGTTAGCTATTTTTAATAATATGTCCTGCTTAATTTCGTGATAGTTAATCCAATCTGTGGTTTTAGTAAAGGTGTAGACTAAAAAATCAAGAGATGACGGCCCGAAAGCCATGAAATTAACAATTAGCGTTTGTGAATTATCAATATCAGCATGGTTTTGCAGCATCTGCTTCACCTCTGCTACGATAACATCCATGACATGAATATCATCATAACGGATACCTACGGTTTCTTTAATGCGACGGTTAGTCATTCTGGACGGGTTTTCCACTACAATGGTAGTAAATAATGCGTTCGGTACATAGATCGGATTTTTATTAAAGGCGCGTATGCGCGTATGTCGCCAGCTGATATATTCAACAGAGCCTTCAATTTCTTTGTCTGGTGAGCGAATCCAATCTCCTACACTAAACGGTCTATCCATATAAATAGTGAGGCCACCAAAGAAATTTGCCAATAGATCTTTTGCAGCAAAACCTACAGCTAAGCCGCCTATGCCGCCTGCTGTCAATACCCCAGAAACGCTAAATCCCAGTGATTCAACAATGATTAGAATAGATGTAATGACTACGATGAGTTTAGCGAGTTTTGATAGGGCGTCTATTGTCGTGAAGTCAATCTCCAAGCCTTTTCTTTTATTAATTTGAATTATAGATTGAGAAAAGCTGCGGATGAGTCTAATGAAAAACCATGCCACACATGCCACAATGCCCACAGTACGAGCTGGCGCTATATATTCGAAAACATTGTAATCATATTGTTCGCTAATAACTTTGGCCACAATAGCAATACTAATAATCCATATTGCGATAGGCACAGGACGTTTTGCGGCGTCGATAATGGCATCATCCCAAGGGCTGGTTGTATGACGGGCTACTTTCTCAGCATTCCGTAGTATTAGTTGCGCTGCAATATTTGCAAGAAATGCGGTCAAAATTACTAAAAGAACTTGATGAAACCAAGGCTCAGCAATGGAGGTAATTCCTAATTGATCAGAAAGTGTTTTAAAGTTCATGGATGATTATTTTTATTTTGATTGATGAATAAGCTTGGCTCGTATTCTTGGTTTTGTCAAACAATGGCTCCGAATAAACAGATCTCATTTAACTTTGTCAGTTTCAATTTAAAGCAGGGCATAATAAATTAAATCAGATTAATTCTATTCATAACAACTCATCTAATTGAGCTAAGCCTTTTTCTTGCCGACCATTTATAGAATACTTGTTTAGCGACTTGAACAATAATTAGGTAGCTAATAACCATTCCCCCAAGAATAAAGTAAAATTTAGTTGGTGGTGGCACAAAACCAAAATACAAACCTATTGATGTAAATGGTAGTAATATCGCTATAGCTACCGTGGCTAAGGATGTGATGGTTAGTAATGGATGTGCACGACTTTTTAATGGGTTGCCTTGAGTGCGAATAATAAAAATCACTAACACTTGTGTACACAGCGACTCTATAAACCAACCTGTCTGGAACAGCTTTTCATTGGCATTAAAAATTACCAGCATAATATAAAAGGTTAGAAAATCGAACAGCGAGCTAATAGGCCCAATTACCAACATAAAGTTACGTATAAAGTTAAGGTCTAGTGCGCGTGGCCTAGAAATTTCTGTGGCGTCTACTTCATCAAGTGGAATTGGCAACTCTGATATATCGTAGAGTATGTTGTTCAGCAATATTTGGGTAGGCAACATCGGTAAAAAAGGTAGAAATAAAGCAGCCCCAGCCATGCTAAACATATTGCCGAAGTTTGAACTAGTCCCCATCATAATGTACTTCATGATATTGCCAAAGGTACGCCGACCCTCTAGGACGCCTACATATATAACCTTTAAATCGTGCTCAAGCAGAATCATGTCCGCGGCTTCTTTAGCGACGTCAACAGCAGAATCGACTGACAACCCAACATCTGAAGAATGAAGTGATTGCGCATCATTGATGCCATCGCCTAAATAACCAACCACATGACCACGCGCTTTCAGTGCGCGAATAACGCGCTCTTTTTGTGCTGGATTAACCCTGCAAAAAAGATTGACTGCTTCAACGCGTGCCTGCAGTGCATATTCATCCATCTGGGCAATTTCTTTTCCCATTAAGAGGCCCGTCACAGGGATATTTAACTGTGAGCAAACGTGCCGTGTAACTAACTCGCTATCGCCAGTCACTATCTTAATGCTAATGCCAACCTGATGAAGAGATGCCAGCGCATCAGCTGCGCTGGCTTTAGGTGGGTCTAGGAATCCAGCAAAGCCAGCAAGTACCAATTCAATTTCGTCACTTACCACTGCATGAGAATGATCCCTTGAAACTTGTCGCCAAGCAATTCCTAGCACTCGGAATCCATCTTCCTCTAAAGCTCTATACTGTTGGTTAATTGCCGCGGTTGCGACTTTATCTATAAGTATTAGCTGCGAGGCATTTCCTATTTCATAGTGCGTGCATAATCCAGCAATTTCCTCTGGTGCGCCTTTTACAACTAACCAACGTGTTTGACCATTGTCAATGAGTACAGAGACTCGACGACGTTCAAAATCAAATGGAACCTCATCCACTTTCGTCCATTGTCCCACGTCAATATGCCCGTGCTCCAGAATGGCATCATCGAGCGGACTTTTTAATCCAGTTTCAAAAAAACTATTTAAGTAGGCGAGTTCAAGCACACGATTACTGGGGACGCCTTCAGGATCGACATGGCGTTCTAATTGAATTTTCGCTTCAGTGAGGGTGCCTGTTTTGTCTGTGCATAGAATATCCATCGACCCCAAGTCTTGGATGGCAGATAAGCGTTTCACAATCATTTTATTTTTCGCCATGCGAAGTGCGCCCCGTGACAGTGTCACAGAAACCACCATGGGTAGTAACTCTGGCGTTAAACCCACTGCAAGTGCTACAGCAAATAAAAATGATTCTAGCCACGGCTTATGGAACATTGTATTTACAAGCAGTACGAACATCACCATTAATATGGTAAGCCGCATTATTAACATGCCGAAGCGGCGCGTACCAATTTCAAAAGAAGTTGGTCTAGACGGTTTGGAAATACTGTCAGCAATTGATCCAAGCGCAGTTTCTGCCCCAGTCTTCATCACGAGTACTCTTGCGCTACCACTGACTACCGATGTCCCCATAAACACTGCATTTGTCGCTTCTTGGATATCCGTGGCTGTATCAGGTAATACCCCAGGTCTCTTTTCCACTGGATAAGTTTCGCCGGTTAGAAGCGCCTGTTTAACAAAAAAATCAAATGCTTCAATGACTACACCATCAGCTGATATTAAGTCACCAGCAGAAAGTGTAATGAGGTCACTCGGTACTACTTCGCTAATGGCGATATTCACAGCATTGCCATCACGAATCACGGAGGCTTGCACAGAAACAGATAACCTTAATTTATCTGCGGCGGCATTAGCTCGATACTCTTGGACAAAGTCTAACGTCACACTCATAAGAACAATACAAGAGATGATAATGAAGTTGGTTATCTCGCCCGTAAATGCTGAAACTATACTGGCTACCAATAAGATAATGACTAGAGGGTTTTTAAATCGTGTGATGTATTGAACTAGTAGGGATTTATTTTTACGCTCATGAAATAAGTTACGACCAAATTTAACAAGCAGCACTCTAGCTTCTTCGCTAGATAGACCTTTGGCGGTAGATGGGGCATCAAGCCACCACGATTGTTTTTTTGAATCAATCGGCATATTAATAACACTTTCAGCTTGGCATTGTAAGTTGACAATCAAAGGATATGTCTAGGGTCAAATTTACAGCTATTAGGGAATAATTTTATTCAATAAAAATTTGTTACTTAATTCTAACTACTCGTAGAAAATGCCGGCATTTTTTATATGGAGGCCTAAGCTGCTAGGTTGTTTAATGGAATTTGTTGTTGTATGGCACGATTGGCTGGACATGACCCTTAACAATGCCGATATATCGAAGCGCGGTGCATACTTAAAAGTTGGCACACAAAGTGACCTCAATCTGACAATCAATCAAAAATATAAAAATACCAGAGTCAGATAACTGCTACAACCTTAAACCACGCTCGTGCTAACAGTCTTGATTATTTTCGACACTGCTAGCCGCCTAACTAATCTGTGTGCTAATTGTGAAAAAACTTTGTCATCTAGTACCAAGACAAACGCAATAATTAAGCAATTTTAAACTAAAAATTATCGTAAACGTTCATTGCTATTTAAGATTGATTTATATCAAATAAGCACTAGTTATCTTGAAGGATAATCGAAAAATAACTTAAGGTAATGTAGTTGTAATAATATTTTAATCGCCTTTAACTTAAACCCACATCCCAATAAAATTGAAAGGGTCGTTTGAAATGTTACCTCACTCTCCTGCCATTGAAGAGCTTCGCCTACTTCAGGCCCTTCGCTTACATCGTCAAAAAGTTCGTCAGAATTATCCTGAAGATAATTTCACCAATTTACTGGAACTTTCTAGGCAGCCTAGTACGATAGGTCAGAAATTATCAGATACTTTAACTAAATACCTTGGCTCATGGAAATTCATAGCAACTCAGAGCTTTTGTATCCTTGTTTGGATTGGTTACAATATTTATTCGGGAAATAAATCTTGGGATCCATATCCTTTTATTTTCTTAAATCTACTTCTTTCATTCCAGGCAGCGTATACAGCACCTGTCATCATGATGAGCCAAAATAGACAATATGAAATTGATCGTCAACAAATGGTTAACGGACTTGAGGTGAACTTTAAAGCAGAATTGGAAATCGAGTTGCTCCATCAAAAAATTGACATGATGAGAGAAAAAGAGTTTTTGATCTTAACGAAATCGATTCAAGAGCTTAGTAAGACGATTGATGCTAAGGTAATCCCCCCCAAAAAAAGATTGTATTTATAAGTAGAATTTTATTATTATGATTTAAGGAGGTTTTACATGAAGATATCAAGATTTACCGACAGTCAGATCATGCAGATTTTGAAGAAAAAATAAGCAACAAAAGCGACTCGCTAAGTGTTCAACCTTATATCTAATCTAATCTAATCTAATCTAATCTAATCTAATCTAATCTAATCTAATCTAATCTAATACACTTAAATACTAGAGATAGTAAAAATTACTATTTAATCTA
>CAIYLB010000033.1 GCA_903926935.1 uncultured Pseudomonadota bacterium | reverse complement strand
ATTCGTTGTAACTATTGCTCAAAAAGCTGGTGTTGATGGCCGTTTATTCGGTTCAGTGACTAACGGTGATGTTGCCGATGCATTAATCGCTCAAGGTTTTGAAATAACTAAAGCCCTTGTACGTATGCCTACAGGCCCGTTGAAAACAACTGGTGACCATACAGTTACTGTTGCATTGCATCATGATGTTGTTGTAGATATTACAGTGACAGTGGTCGGTGAAGCATAAAAATATCGTTGCAATACGTCGTTGCTTTCATAAAATTAAGTGCTTACATATAAATCATATGCTGCGCACTTAATTTTACTCAGCGCCTAGTCTTGCTTAGATATTTTAATTTTACTTAATAATGAAAGGCTACTTCGGTAGCCTTTTTTATTTGGTAAATGGGCATTTGGTTGGCATGGATATTAAGTATAATTACACCATGGCAGACCAACAATTAGATGCACTAAAAATCCCTCCACATTCGGTAGAAGCCGAGCAATCAGTCATAGGCGGCTTGCTGCTTGAGAATGAAGCACTCGATAAAGTCGCTGATATTTTAACGGCTAAAGATTTTTATCGACACGATCATAAGTTAATTTTTCAACATATCGCTAAGTTGATTGAGCATAACAAGCCGGCTGATATTGTAACCGTGGCTGAATCGCTAGAAAATACTGCTGAACTTTCGAGTATTGGCGGCATTGCGTATTTAGGCGCGCTGGCGCAAAGCACACCCACAGCGGCTAATATTAGGCGTTACGCCGAAATCGTTCACGAACGCGCGGTAATGCGGCAATTAGTGGTGGTAGGTTCAGGCATTGCAGAAAGTGCTTACGCGCCCAATGGCCGCGACGCACAGCAATTACTTGATGAAGCTGAAGCGAAGATTTTTCAGATTGCTGAAGGCGGTAAACGCAGTACGCAAGGCTTTGTTGATATTAAAATACTTTTACCGCAAGTGGCAGACCGTATTGACCAATTGTTTTCGCGTGACAATCCATCCGATGTGACTGGCGTACCAACCGGTTTTGCTGATTTAGATTCTATGACCTCGGGCATGCAAGGCGGCGATTTAATTATCGTAGCTGGCCGACCATCAATGGGTAAAACTGCATTTTCACTGAATATGGCAGAAAATGTTGCGCTAGATACTGGCTTGCCAGTAGCCGTATTCTCTATGGAGATGGCCGGCACACAGCTTGCAATGCGGATGATAGGCTCAGTAGGGCGATTAGACCAGCACAGAATGCGAACTGGTAAACTTGAAGACGAAGACTGGGAAAAGCTCACTACTGCTTTAGGAAAACTTAACGAAGCGCCTATTTTTATTGATGAAGGCGCAGGTTTAAGCTCGTTTGATGTGCGTGCCAGAGCGCGTCGTTTACATCGTCAATGCGGTAAGTTAGGCTTAATCGTCATCGACTATTTGCAATTGATGTCAGCACCGGCAGGCCGCCAAGGTGAAAATCGTGCGACTGAGATTTCTGAGATTTCTCGTTCACTTAAAGCCTTGGCCAAAGAGCTGGATTGCCCAGTGGTGGCACTTTCACAGTTAAATCGAAGCGTAGAGCAGCGCCCTGATAAACGGCCGGTCATGAGTGATTTACGTGAGTCTGGCGCGATTGAGCAAGATGCCGATGTGATTCTCTTTATCTATCGCGATGAAGTATATAACCCTGATAGCCCAGACAAAGGCACTGCTGAAATTATTATTGCAAAACAACGTAATGGACCTATCGGCCGAGTCAGACTAACCTTTATGGGACAACACACGCGATTTGAAAACTATGCCGGTAGCGGTCACATGGCTGATAGTTATTAAGTTGTTGATTAAATTTTAATCATTTAAAAATGTGTCTGCATAATTAATGGCAAAAGCTAAAAGTATTTACAGTTGTACCGAATGCGGCGCCAGTGAGCCTAAATGGCAAGGTCAATGCCCAAGTTGCATGGCTTGGAACACTTTGGTTGAAAGCGTCGCCGAAACGGCCAGCACCAATCGCTACGCTAATAAATTTGAAGGATTAGCGCAAAGCAGCGTACTACAAAAATTAAGTAGCATACAAGCGGCCGATATTGAACGTCAACCGACTGGTATTGCTGAATTTGACCGCGTTTTAGGTGGCGGTTTGGTGGACGGTGGCGTAGTGCTCATTGGTGGTGATCCTGGCATTGGGAAATCCACCTTATTATTACAAGTGTTGTGCCATTTAGGCGGCAATATCAATGGTAAAAGCTGTCAGGCGATATATGTGAGTGGTGAAGAATCGCCACAACAAATTGCCATGCGCGCAAAGCGTTTAGGTTTAGATGCCAGCAAAGTTGAGTTGCTGGCCGAAATCAACCTAGAAAAAATATTAGCCACGCTACAAACACATAAACCTAATATTGCGGTGATTGATTCTATTCAGACCGTCTATTCCGAAGCATTGCAATCCGCACCTGGTTCGGTGGCACAAGTGCGTGAATGTTCGGCGCAACTGACTCGTATGGCTAAACAATTAGGCATTACTGTAATTTTAGTCGGTCATGTTACTAAAGATGGCACGCTCGCTGGTCCGCGCGTGCTAGAGCATATTGTAGATACCGTACTGTACTTTGAAGGCGACCAAAACTCTTCGTTCCGGCTCATTCGTGCTTTTAAAAATAGGTTCGGTGCAGTCAATGAGTTGGGCGTATTTGCCATGACAGAAAAAGGTCTGCGCGAAGTTGCGAATCCATCTGCTTTGTTTTTATCGCACCATGAAAGTGAAGTATCTGGCAGTTGTATCACCGTGACGATGGAAGGCACGCGACCGCTATTGATTGAGATTCAGGCGTTAGTAGACGAAAGCCATGCGCCTAATCCAAAGAGATTATGCGTAGGTTTAGAGCAAAACCGTTTAGCCATGTTGCTGGCAGTTTTGCACAGGCACGCTGGTGTTCCCTGCTTTGATCAAGATGTATTCATTAACGCGGTCGGTGGTGTGAAAATCGCTGAGCCAGCAGTGGATTTAGCGGTATTACTTTCTATCACTTCTTCTTTAAAAAACAATCCATTAGACAATAAACTTATAGTGTTTGGTGAAGTTGGTTTGGCGGGTGAGGTGCGTCCAGTACAAGGTGGAATTGTACGGCTAAAAGAGGCGGCTAAACTTGGTTTTACTAAAGCTATTGTGCCTAAAACTAATATGCCTAAACAAAAAATTGCAGGCTTAGAAGTGATCGGTGTGGATAGATTAGAGCAGGCGTTAAATCATATTAGAAATTCCTAGCTTAATTAAATTACATTTAATAGGAGCACAGCTTTGACCAATAGCGCTTTTAAAAATACATCTTTGACCAATAAACCAAACAGCGAATTAACCTTGCTGATTAATGGCATGTCGTGCGCTTCTTGCGCTAATCGGGTAGAAAAAGCGCTAGCCAAAGTGCCAGGCGTATTGTCTGCTGAGGTTAACTTAGCATTAGAAACTGCACATATTGAGAGTGTAACTAATACTGCCACAGCCACTCAATTAATAGAGGCGGTAATTGCGGCCGGTTATCAGGCTGAAGAAGTAAAAAAAAACATTGCTGAAACGGTTCTAGCTGCAGGTATTTCAGAAGCTAAACCATCGCTCTCTACAGTCTATAGTTGGTGGCCGGTTGCGCTTTCTGCGCTATTGTCACTGCCTTTGGTAATGGCGATGCTGGCCAATTTTTTGGGCTGGCAAGGACAGTTATCTGGATGGCTGCAATTAGCCTTAGCTACACCTGTACAATTTTGGTTAGGCTGGCGTTTTTATAAAGCAGGTTGGAGCGCGCTCAAGGCTGGTGCCGGTAATATGGACTTACTGGTCGCACTCGGCACATCTGCCGCCTATGGTTTGAGTGTTACTCTTTTATTTATACCGTTGAATGCGTTAAATCAGCCTCACGCAGGCATGCAGCATTTATATTTTGAATCTTCTACTATCGTTATTACCCTTATTTTGCTTGGTAAATGGCTAGAAAGTCGCGCAAAAAAACAAACTACTGATGCGATTCGGGCGTTAAATGCATTACGACCACAACGAGCTTGTGTGCTACGCAATGGTAAAGAAATTCAGTTGGCAATTGCTGCGGTTTTGTTAGGCGATATAGTCCTTGTGCGGCCTGGAGAAATTATTCCTGTCGATGGTCTAATTCAGCAAGGCGATAGCCAAGTTGATGAATCGTTAATCACAGGTGAAAATTTGCCTGTTTTCAAAAAAATGGGTGATATGGTCACCGGCGGATCAGTAAATGGTGAGGGTTTACTATATGTAAACACTACTGCGATTGGCGCGGAATCTGTATTAGCCCGTATCGTGCGTTTAGTCGAGTCGGCACAGGCTAAAAAAGCGCCTATTCAACGACTAGTGGATAAGGTGAGCGCCATTTTTGTACCGGTAGTGATCGTGATTGCTTTCGTCACATTGCTCGCTTGGGGTTTGTTGCAGGGTGATTGGCAAATCGCTATTTTAAATGCGGTTGCCGTGCTTGTTATTGCTTGTCCTTGCGCGCTAGGCCTCGCTACGCCAACTGCTATTATGGTTGGCACCGGCGTTGCCGCGCAACATGGTGTTTTGATCAAAGACGCGGAAGCACTCGAACTAGCGCATGCCATTAGAACTGTGGCTTTTGATAAAACTGGCACATTGACAGAAGGACAGCCTAAATTGGTGGCGCTTGAATCAGCAACAGTGATGGCAGATGGAATCCCTGATGAATTATTAATGCTGGCCGCCAGTTTGCAGTCTGGTAGCGAACATCCACTGGCAAAAGCCGTAGTTAAGGCAGCGCAGGCTAAATTCATGACATTACAGTCCGTGCTAAATATGCAAGCATTGCCGGGCAGGGGCGTCACCGGAGTAGTGAATGGCCAAATATTGTATCTAGGTAATAGTCGTTTAATGCAAGAGCTGGGCGTTGATTTTTCAGCGCTGCAAGCTAGCGCTGCAATATTAGAGGCAGAAGGGCGTAGTGTTTCATGGCTTTGCAGATCATTCGCCATGAACGCAAGCAAGCCAGAGCTACTTGGCTTGCTGGGTTTTGGCGATACCATAAAACCAAGCGCTTTAAGCGCCATTAAGCAACTGCAAGCGCAAGGTATTAATACGGTGCTCATTTCAGGTGATAACCAAGGCAGTGCCTCGCATGTTGCCAAACAGTTAGGCATTACTCAAATCTACGCTCAAGTATTGCCTGAAGATAAAGCCAACATTTTAGTGCAGTTAAAAACTACTGGCAGTTTAGTCGCAATGGTTGGTGACGGCATTAATGATGCGCCTGCGCTAGCCGCAGCTGATATTGGTATTGCGATGTCTAGTGGAACCGATGTTGCCATGCAGGCCGCAGGCATCACACTGATGCGAGGCGATCCTAGCTTGGTAGCCGATGCGATTGATATTTCAAGGCGTACTTATGCCAAAATCAGGCAGAACCTATTTTGGGCGTTTGTATATAACATAGTCGGTATTCCGTTAGCGGCAATGGGTTTGCTAAGCCCGGTAATTGCGGGTGCGGCAATGGCTTTAAGTAGCTTTAGTGTAATTTCAAATGCACTGTTATTGAAGCGCTGGAAGCCCGCGAGCGAGAAGAATTAAGGCTAGCCTAAACCTTAATTTTCTGAAAATTTAGACTATATTTGTTCTGTATTTATTTCGAATTTATTATGGTGCAGCAGTTAATTAAAATGCGCTTACTTGGTGCATAAATATCATGGTTAATAAAACTCGACTATTCTGTATAGTTAATTTATTGATATTTAACATTTTTTTAAATTAAAATTAGTTGGCGTAGTTTTTGCTCTTGTATAATTACGAGAAAGCGGTGCAGTTGTAAAACTAGCCGCTAAGTATGAAAAAGATAACTAGGGTTCCGACTTTTATTAAATTTAAAAGTGGCTGGTCCAAGAGTTATCGGCCATCAGTTGATTGGCTACACGGAGGGATAAAAGCCCGGGAGGAAGCGTTATTAAATGCCGCCTTCTCGACTTTTGCCAACCAAGGAGCTACTCATGAACAGTTCAAGTTTTTTCAAACGTATTTCAGTACGTACAATATTCTCTGCCACTGCACTTACTGCATCTTTACTTTTTAGCGGATTATCTAACGCAGCGACTCCATTAAAAGTGGGTTATAGCGATTGGCCAGGCTGGGTTGCATGGCAAGTCGCCATTGAAAAAGGCTGGTTTAAAGAGGCTGGCGTTGATGTCCAATTTGAGTGGTTTGATTATGTCGCTTCTATGGACGCTTTTGCCGCAGGTAAGATTGACAGCGTATTAGTCACTAATGGTGATGCCTTGGTTACAGGTTCTGGTGGCGCTAAGAATGTGATGATACTGATCACGGATTACTCAAACGGTAATGACATGATCGTTGCCAAACCAGGTATTAAGAGTTTAAAAGACTTAAAAGGTAAAAAAATTGGTCTGGAAACTGGCTTTGTTGAGCATCTATTGCTGCTGAATGGCTTAGAAAAATCTGGCATGAAAGAATCTGACGTCACTATCGTCAATACAAAAACCAATGAAACACCACAGGCTTTAGCTTCTGGTGATTTATCTGCAATTGCTGCTTGGCAACCTAATTCTGGTGAGGCGATGAACCGAGTGCCTGGTGCAAAGCCAATTTACACTTCTGCCGATGAGCCTGGTCTAATTTATGACGTTCTTACGGTAAGTCCTGTCAGTTTATCTAGCCGTAAAGCCGATTGGATCAAGATGGCTAAAGTATGGGATAAAGTCGTCACTTATATCAATGATCCGAAAACGCAGGCGGATGCAGTGAAAATCATGGCTGCACGAGTAGGTGTTAAGCCAGAAGCGTATTTACCGTTATTAAAAGGCACCAAGTTGCTGACACTTGAAGAGGGTAAAAAGGTGTTTGTTAAAGCTAAAGGATTTAAATCTTTATATGGTTCTAGCAAAATTGCCGATGACTTTAACGTGAAATACGGTGTCTACAAAAAACCAATGGATTTAAGCAAAGCCATTGATGCTTCTATCACGGCGAAGTAATTGTTCAGTTAATCAAGCAATAATTTGTATAGTCATTATCAATAATGAATTGTTATAAGGAATTAGAATGAGTCTTGCCTCTTGGTTTGCGGTACGAAGAGAGTTGTCGCCTAACAAGCGAAAGTTACTAGGCATAGGCTCATTCTTGTTGCCGCTAATGGTTTGGTGCGCAGTGAGTTATGTACCGTTTATTTGGCACCCGATGGTGCTGATCAGTAACCCAGGTGCGGTGGATTATTTTCAAGCTGATATGCTGGTTGATAAAGTTGTATTTAAAGACGAGTTGGTCAATATGCAAGCAGCCAATAAAACCGTGCCGCAAGGTGTGCCAGCCAATCCCATTTATTTACCAGCGCCAGATGCGGTTGCAAAAGCGCTTTATACCGGCTTTACCCATGCGCCCGAGCAACGTGATGGAATGTGGTTACATGAGAGTCTTTGGCACAGTATTCAGATTATATTTTGGGGCTTCTTAATTTCATCTTTAATTGGTGTGCCACTGGGTATTTTGTGCGGTACTTATACGGCAATTTCTAGATTATTTGAGCCTTTTATTGAGTTTTTCCGCTATTTGCCAGCCCCAGCTTTTGGTGCGTTAGCGGTTGCAATTTTAGGTATTTACGATGGGCCAAAAATTGCAATTATTGTCATCGGTACTTTGTTTCAACAAATTCTTATCATTGCTAACACTACCAGAAAATTAGATTATTCCTTGTTAGAGGCGGCGCTAACACTGGGTACGAGTAAGTTTAAATTGCTCATTCATGTGATTATTCCTGGCATATTGCCTGAGTTATATCGCGACCAAAGAATATTGCTAGGTTGGGCTTGGACTTATCTAATAGTGGCCGAGTTGATAGGTACATCTTCTGGAATTACCTGGTTTATTACACAACAAGCGCGTTATCAACATTTTGATAATGTTTATGCGGCAATCATTATTATCGGCATTATTGGGCTGGGTGGAGATTTACTTTTAGCCGCTCTAAGCAAGACTCTGTTCCCCTGGGATAGATCAGCGAATAAAGAATAATCGGCTAATAATGACTAGAACAGACAATAAAGTGTAAAGGACTGATTGTGGATGTGAACTTGGATATAAACGTGGATTCAAAAAATAATATTGCTAGTAAGCTAGAAGCTAGTAAGACCGAAGTCAGTTATTTGGCACAAACGGAAGCCGTAAAAAGTCGTTTTGATCGCCTCAAAGCACGCGAGGTGATTTTAGAAGTTAAGGGTCTTGGTAAGGTTTATAAAACTGCTAAAGGCGAAGTCACTGCACTCAAAGGCATTAACTTTAAAACGCATAGACGAGAATTTATTTGTGTGATTGGCCCGTCAGGATGTGGCAAATCTACCCTGATTCGTATTTTAGCTGGCTTAGAATCACATAGTTCTGGTGATGTTTTACTCGATGGCAAACCGGTGACCGGCCCAGGTCGAGATCGTGGCATGGTTTTTCAAGGATATACTTTATTCCCTTGGTTAAGTGTCAAAAAGAATGTGATGTTTGGCTTGGAAATGAATGATATCGGTAGTAATGAAGCCGCTCGCGAAGCTGATTTATGGCTGGAATTAGTGGGTTTAGAGAAATTTTCCAACGCTTATCCGCACGAGCTTTCTGGCGGCATGAAACAACGCGTGGCGATAGCGCGTGCCTTGGTCAATCAACCAAGAATTCTGTTGATGGATGAGCCTTTTGGTGCGTTGGATGCACAATCTAGAGCGAAGATGCAGGCACATTTGCTAGAAATATGGCGCAATATCGACATCACTATTTTGTTTATTACCCATGATTTAGATGAAGCCATTTTTCTGGCTGAT
>CAIYLB010000032.1 GCA_903926935.1 uncultured Pseudomonadota bacterium | reverse complement strand
GGTGCTAATACCTATACGCGCTTCAACCCTGCTGTAGGTCTTACTTATAATGTCGCTCCAGAACTCAATGTCTATGGCGGCTACAATGAAGGTAACCGTGCGCCGTCTATTATTGAAATGGGTTGTTCTGACCCAAATCACCCTTGTCTATTGCCTAACTCTATGGCGGGTGATCCACCTACTTTAAAGCAAGTGGTGGCAAAAACCTTTGAAGGCGGTATCCGTGGTAAGTTTGGTGAAGTTGCTAAATGGAATATCTCAGCCTATCGCGCAACTAATAACGATGATTTGCAGTTTATTGCAGCGAATACCAGTGGTGCAGGCTACTTTAGCAATGTGGGTAAGACCCGCCGCCAAGGCATGGATTTTGGTTTAAACGGCGTTACCGGCGATTTCCGCTGGTCAGCTGGTTATAGTTATATTCAAGCGACTTATCAAAGCACTTTTAATATTGCCAATGACGTAAATTCCTCTAGTGATCCTGTTCTACATAACATTACCGTGCATCCTGGTGACAATATTCCTGGCATTCCTAAGCATCAACTAAAATTCCGTGGCGAGTATCGTGTCATCCCAGCTTGGACGATTGGTGCAAGTGCTATTCTGTTCTCTGATCAATACGCGCGTGGCAATGAAAATAATCAGCATCAGGCAGATGGGGTCAATTATTTAGGCTCTGGAAAAATCAGTGGTTATGGTGTGTTAAATCTAGACACGCGCTACACTGTCGCCAATACTGGCTGGCAAGTATTTGCTAAAGTAAATAACGTATTTGATCGCGATTATTACACCAGTGCCATGTTAGGTACCAGTGGCTTTGATGCTAATGGCGCATTTGCAAGTGCTGGTGGTGCAAACCAAACCTTCTTAGCGCCAGCCGCACCACGTGCTGGTTGGGTTGGTTTGCGTTATGACTTTGGCAAACCAAAAACCTCAGCAGCAGTAGAGGCTGATTAAGTAAACTAAAATGCCGATTTATTCGGCATTTTTTATGAATATGCCTTATGTAAGATCGGCACCAAGCCACGATGATTGATTAGTTAATACAGATTCGTGGTGAGGTGCCAGTTCTACAGTTTTGATGTATTATTTCAGAGGAATTACCATTTGCCACTCTCGCAATTAATTACAAAAAGTGCTGAAAACATGTCTGGGTTTCAATCAAAACAACAATCAAAACAACAATCAAAACTATTGATCGTTGAAGATGAAGTGTTGTTTGCTCGCGCGGTGATGCGTCGTTTGCAAAAGGCTGGTTATGAGTGTGCACATGTAGAAAGTTTGCAAGATGCGCGGGCGATTACTAAGCAATTTTTACCCGATATAGTGCTATTAGATATGCGTTTGCCTGACGGTAATGGCCTAGATTTGTTGACCGAGTTCGTGGCTAAAAATGCCGCAGTAATTGTAATGACCGCACATGGTGAAATTAGTGACACGGTTAATGCCATTAAACAAGGCGCGGTTGATTACCTGAAAAAGCCTATAGATCTTGAAGAGCTATTGTTGTCTGTACAAAAAGCTGAAGCTGCCGCCGTGCAAAGTAATAGTTTGGGATATTCTCGCCAACGTAATGCACATGCCATTGATGGTGTTGAAATGCTGGGTGAGAGTTCAGCCATGCAAAGCGTAAAAGCGCAAATTAAGCGAATTTCTCAGCTGGTGGCTAGCGATACCGTTGCGCCAACAGTGCTGATTAGCGGTGAAACTGGTACCGGTAAAGACGTCGCCGCGCGCTTGTTACATACTTCATGCCAGACTAATAATCATTATAACGACAAGCCATTCGTACATATTGACTGCGCTTCATTACCGGCAGATTTAATGGAAAGTGAGCTGTTTGGTCACGAGAAGGGCGCTTTTACGGGGGCTTTAACTACCCGTCCAGGTTTGATTGAGGCCGCAGAAGACGGCACACTTTTTTTAGATGAAATCGGCGAACTCCCTCTAGCTTTACAGGCCAAGCTGCTTAATGTGCTAGAGCGTAGAGTTGTGCGTAGGTTGGGATCAACCAAAGAGCGTGCTGTGCCCGCAAGATTTATAGCCGCGACTAATCGTGATTTACATACAATGTCACAATCTGGCACTTTTAGGCAAGACCTTTACTACCGATTAAATGTGATGAGCATAGCCATGCCGCCATTGCGCGAGCGTGGCGAGGATGTGTTACTGCTTGTCAGTCATTTTGCAACACAAACCGCTAAGCGCTATGGTTTAGCTCGCACTGTATTTTCAGCACAAGCCGTGGCCTTGATTAAGCATTATGCTTGGCCAGGAAATGTGCGTGAGCTAAAGCATCAAGTGAGCCGCGCAGTGTTGTTGTGCCATGAAAGCCTGATAACCGAACTGGATTTAGCGCTACCAAGCGACAAGAATAGTACGCAGTATGCCACGCAAAATCATGTGAATCAGAATTTAGCGCCTACTTTAGAGGCGGCTGAGAAAGCAATTTTATTGCAAATATTGTCGGAATCGCAAGGCAATATCTCTGAAGCTGCGCGTAAATTAGGCATTACACGCATGACCATGCGCTACCGTATGGATAAACATCAAATTGCCCGTTGATTAAAGATTTTAATTGCAGGCTGTAATTTTAGTTTTAAATCTAATGCTTAATACAGCACCAGTTCTATTCTATTTTTATAAAAACCACTGCACACTTGTCATTCATCAATGACGGCATAATCACTGCATGGTATTATTCAGCCAATTGAAAATTGAAGGAATATCATGCAAATTGGAACCCCATTAAGCGCTAATGCCACTCGTGTTATGTTGCTCGGCAGCGGCGAACTCGGCAAAGAAGTGATTATTGCGCTACAGCGCTTAGGCGTTGAAGTCATCGCCGTTGATCGCTATAAGAATGCGCCTGGCCATCAAGTTGCACATCGTGCTTACACCATTGATATGACTGACGATAAGGCCTTGCGTGATTTAATTGCCCTAGAAAAACCGCATTTAATTGTGCCAGAAATTGAAGCGCTTAACACCAATACTTTGGCTGACATTGAAGCGGCCGGCATTGCTACAGTGATTCCTACCGTTAAAGCTGTGCAATTGACGATGAACCGCGAGGGCATTCGTCGCTTAGCAGCAGAAGAACTTAATCTACCCACTTCACCGTATGCTTTCGCTAGAAGCGAAGCTGATTTACAAGCTGCGATTGATGCCGGCATCGGCTATCCATGCTTTATTAAACCGACTATGTCATCTTCTGGCAAAGGTCAATCACGAATTACCAATGCCAGCGAAGTCAAAACAGCTTGGGATTATGCGGCTACAGGCGGCCGGGTGAATCAAGGTGTAGTGATTGTAGAAGGCCAGATTGATTTTGATTATGAAATTACCTTATTAACCGTGCGTGCGAAAAATGCCCAAGGTGAAATTCAAACCTACTTTTGTGAACCTATCGGCCATGTGCAAGAAAAAGGCGATTACGTTGAGAGTTGGCAGCCACAAGCCATGGCCGTTGCAGCGTTAGTAGAATCTAAACGCATTGC
>CAIYLB010000031.1 GCA_903926935.1 uncultured Pseudomonadota bacterium | reverse complement strand
GACTGGCAAAGTTGTGCCATACAAGGTTGGTTTTGGACCGTTTCCATCGGATGTCTACCATATACCGTTTCCAATAGATTTACATGGTGTGACAGTAGAGGATTCAATCAATGCACTACACACACTGTTTAAAACGGATATAGATCCCAAGCGCGTTGCCGCTATTATGATAGAACCAGTGCAAGGTGAGGGTGGCTTTTATGCCGCGCCGCCAGCGTTAATGACCGCGCTGCGTAAAGAGTGTGATGAGCATGGCATTTTGCTGGTGTTTGATGAAGTGCAGACCGGTTTTGGTCGAACTGGTAAGCTCTTTGCGGCTGAATATTATGATGTGATTCCTGATGTCATGGTGATGGCAAAAAGCTTGGCGGGCGGCATGACGTTATCAGCCGTTTGTGGCAAAGCTGAGGTGATGGACGGTCCAGCCCCTGGTGGTTTAGGCGGTACTTACGCAGGTAATCCTTTAGCTATTGCGGCGGCTCATGCGGTGATAGACATTATTGAAGAAGAACAATTAGTGGCACGTGCTAATTATTTGGGAGAAAAGTTAAAAGATCGGCTGATAAACGCACAAGCCAGCATTCCATCCATCAAAGATGTGCGTGGTTTAGGCTCTATGATCGCTGCCGAGTTTTTTGATCCAGCGACAGATAAGCCTTCTATGGATGCGGTGAAACGTGTGCAACAAGCGGCACTAGCCGAGGGTTTGATTCTGTTGAGTTGTGGTGTGTATGGCAATGCTATTCGTTTTTTATACCCACTGACTATTCAAGATGAGGTGTTTGATGAAGCCTTGAATATCATAGATCGGGCGCTGGCTAAAGCCTAAATTCGCGTGTTGAATCTTGGGTAAAAGCTAGGGCTTAGTCGGTACTAAAATATCCTTCTTAGAGAGTACACCTTAGGTGTAATTGTGGATTTTAGCTAGTCGCGATTTAATAGTACATGATTAATCCAAACCCTAAGGAGTAGTGTAATGAGTACTAAACCGTTTCAATACAAAAAACAGGCAATTAAAGATTCTCAACCATCAATGAATGTGCCTGGCGTTCCTGCTTGGCTGGGTGATACCTTTGTTTCTGCAGATAAAGACAAAACAATCTGTGCTGGTTTTATTCGCTTAGAAAAAGGCAATGAGTTGGTCTATGACTATGACTACGAAGAAATGAAAATTATTGTAGATGGTACTTTTATTATTTCAGATGAAACTGGTCAAAAAGTGACTGCCACTGTAGGCGATGTACTTTATTTTCCATCAGGTAGCCGCATTACATTTAATACACCAGATTACGCGGTTGGCTTTTTTTGCGGACAACGTGCGCCACTTTAATTAGACTTATGCTTATTGGCTGTCTTGTTTAAAACACATCTGTAATGATTCAAAAGAGCATTACAGATGTGATTAATTTGAATATTTAATGACTTTTCTTTTTTGTGCGAAGTGCTTAATTAAGTTAACTTAGAAAAACACCCTACGTGCCTGTAGTTGTGTCGATTCCCAGTTTAAATGCTGGTAATAACCTAATGCCTCGGTATTTTCAATATCAACCAAAAGCTGCGCGCGCGTTGCGCCTTTGCTTTTAGCCCAATCTAAAGTTTTCTGCAGTAATTGCTTACCAATACCACAGCCTCTAAATTCAGCATCAATTACCATGTCTTCTATCCATGCAGATGCCGTGCCTTGTGCGGTGGAAATTACCAATTGGGCGCTAACCATGCCGACCGCTTTTCCCGAAGAATTTCTAGCCACTTGTATTGTGGCTAAAGTATGATTCTTAAGTATGAGTGCAAGTCCATTTTCTTGCCTACTGAAGTCTGGCTTAAAATCTTTTTCTATACCAAACAGCACTGATAATAAATAGATTAAATCAGGAATGTCTGTTTCAACAGCCTCATTGTAAGTGACTATTTTCATGATTGCTCCTGTAATTTTATGTCGCTATTCTTCAAAGTTTTCTTGCTTGGGATCATCGTAATGGATAATGGCTAGAAACTTAACCGGAGTTTTAATAAGCTTTTCCGGGCGATGTGGAATTTCTCCCCGAAAAGTAAGAGAATCGCCACTGTTAAGCACAAAGGTTTCTTCACCAACACGATACTCAAGTACGCCTTCTAGCATATGAATAAATTCCGTTCCAGGATGTTCGAAGGCGGGGAACTCTTCACCAGAATCTTCTAAAGTGATCAAAAATGGCTCAAATGTTTTATGGGGCCCTTGGTCATAAGCTAGTAATTGGTAAGTGTGACCGACGCGTGTACCACGTCGAACGACTTCCATGCCTTCGTCTTTTTTAACTAACTGGGCTGCGCCTCTAGGCAAATTATAGCTTTGGAACAGCTTAGATAAAGTAACGCCCAATGCGTTGGCAAGTTGCTCAAGTGTTTCTAAACTTGTGGCGGCTAAGCTGTTTTCAATTTTACTCAACATCCCGCGGCTAATACCCGCACGCTCAGAAACTGCCGCAATCGTTAAATTATGATCTAGCCGTAATTTTCTAATTGTCGACCCTAAATGTCGTCCTAGCGCCTTGTTTGGTGTTTCTACCTTTGCACTTTCAATCTCATTTTTTGATGCCATGACTATACCTATAGATGATATTTAAGTGAATATTACAAGAGAGTTGCTAAAACTTGTAAAAAATTCATCTCATTAATTAATGTTTAAGTGTATGGATGGTATTTTGCCATTAATTATCTTACTTTTTCAAGTAAAGTTTAACTAAAGGAATAATAGTTAATGTAAAATAAAATTAGTGGTAGTTTTCGTTTCAGTTTTTTGAAGAATATTAAGTATGAATTTACCCACTCAATGATTAGGAGATTATTTTGAACGAAAGAATTGTAATGCGTACCGGTGAAGCTTTAGTTGCTGGCGGACCTCCGGGCACAGCGGCTGAACCAGAAGTGATTATTGGTGAGTTAGACGGACCTGTAGGAACAGCAATTGCAACCTTAACTGGTGATCAAGTCGCTGGTCATACACGTGTTTTTGCTTTATTGAATACTGATATTCAGGTGCGTCCAGTGACTTTGATGGTGAGTAAAGTAACCGTTAAAGATAGTAAATACACCAATATATTAATGGGTACTGTGCAAGCAGCCATTGCTAATGGCGTGTTAGATGCAGTGCGTGCCGGTGATATTCCAAAAGAGCGTGCGAATGATTTAGGCATTATTGTGTCTGTTTGGCTTAATCCTATGGTAAGTAAAGATGATAAGCTCGACCATAAAATATTGTTTGATATTCATCGCAAAGCCACCGCCTTAGCGATTCATAAAGCTATGAACAATAAACCTGACATTGATTGGCTACTTGAAAATCAAGATAAGATTACACATAAGTATTACCAAATGGGCTTAGACGGTAAGCTCTAATCTTGTCTGGCTGTCGTATTGAAGTTGTGCGCCCAAGCCAAACATGTTGAAAGTAAATCACTGAGTAAAGGTTTGACGACCTGAGCCAGTGATTCTTCATAAGTAAAGTGCGGACTTTCTTGCATATAAATACATTGACTCATTTCCATTTGTAGCGCGTGTATATTTAACGTAGGCACACCATAGTGCCTAGTGATATATCCACCTTTGAAGCGTCCATTAAATACATAACTATATTTCTGTGCTGAGCCTAAATCTTTGCCAAAGCCATTTTGGTAATTTTGCATAGTATTTCTTAAGGCAGATTCTAACGACTCGTCACATGATTGCATGTCAGCAGTACCG
This sequence comes from uncultured Pseudomonadota bacterium, assembly GCA_903926935.1. Classification (GTDB taxonomy): domain Bacteria; phylum Pseudomonadota; class Gammaproteobacteria; order Burkholderiales; family Methylophilaceae; genus Methylotenera. Next base: position 656 of record CAIYLB010000031.1, on the reverse strand, counting down.
AAGTTTAAGTCTGGTAATTTCCCATCAAAGAACCTTGGCACATGAGATGCAATCGAATGTGCATCCCACAATAAAGCAATGCCATGTAAGGCGTGAATGCGTTTCAACTCCGACGCCAGTTTATTATGATAAGGGCGCCAATATTGCTCCACTCTGAATCTGATTTCTAAATCACTCGGCTGCTTGCCGACCAAGTAAATTGGATGTTTATCAAATGTATCTATTGGACAAAGCCCAGTCACATCTTGTCCTGGGTATAGGCAGGTGTCCTCAGCTGATCTATTTAAATCAATTACATATCGCATGTACTCGGCTGATAAAACTGTTGCATCATAATTTTTAGCTATGTCATATAAAAGTGGAAGATGCCAATCAACATCTGGCATTTGCAAGGCTTCTTTGGTCATATGAGCGGCAATTTCCATTGGGATGCTGGTGCCGGCGTGCGGCATTGAGATTAAAAGCGGTGAATTTCCAGCTTTAAAATGATAGTGCTTAGACATAATTAAATAATTATCCGAATTTATTTTAGATATATAACTCTTAGGTAGTAATACTTAGTTTCCAACAACGCTAAGTCACTAATACATAGAATAAAAGTCTATTAACTTTAGCACAAGTTTCATTGCAATTAAAAAAGTTTCATTTAGTCGTTG
>CAIYLB010000030.1 GCA_903926935.1 uncultured Pseudomonadota bacterium | reverse complement strand
GCATCCACGCGGACAGCAAAACAACCAAGGTTACAGTGCTTTAGCGCAAGTAAACAAAGCTAACGTTAAAAACCTTAAAGCAGCATGGACTTTCGCTACTGGTGTAAACCGTGGTCATGAAGGTTCACCTGTTGTTGTTGGTAATATGATGTTCGTTCATACCGCGTATCCAAACAATGTGTACGCTTTAGATTTAAACGATAACCAAAAAATCGTTTGGTCATATTTCCCGAAACAAGATCCATCAGTACAAGCTGTACTTTGCTGCGACAACGTAAACCGCGGTCTAGGTTACGGCGACGGCAAAATTTACCTCCAACAAAATGATGGTAACCTAGTTGCTATAGACGCTAAAACTGGTGCTAAAGTATGGTCTGTATTAGTAAATAACCCAAAAGTTGGCGCTACTAATACCAATGCTCCACACGTCATTAAAGATAAAGTGTTAACTGGTTGTTCTGGAGGTGAATTTGGTGTTCGTTGCTTTATCGCTGCTTACAACCTAAAAGACGGTTCGTTAGCATGGAAAGCATACTCAACAGGTCCTGATGCTGAAATGTTAATCGGTGCTGATTTCAATAAAGAAAATCCACAATACAGTGCATTATCTGTTTACCAAGATGTAAATGGTGGTAACAAAATGGGCGGTTCTTTCAAACCATTGCCTAACGACCAACTTAAAATTGGCGAAAAAGAATTGGGTACTCGCACATGGTTGAAACCACAAGCAGTTAAAGATGGTTGGCAAAATGGTGGTGGCGCGGTGTGGGGCTGGTGGCCGTATGATCCAAAAACAAACTTAGTGTATTACGGAACAGGTAATCCTTCAGTTTGGAACCCAGATGTCCGTCCTGGCGATAACAAATGGTCTATGACTATTTTCGCTCGTGACTTAGACACAGGCGTTGCTAAATGGGGCATGCAAATGACACCACATGATGAGTGGGATTATGATGGTATTAACGAAGTCATCTTGTTTGACAAAGCCGGTAAAACATACGCATGGCATCATGATCGTAACGGTTTTGCGTACACTTGGAATGCAGGCAACGGTACATTGATTGCTGCTGAAAAAGTGCACCCATTTGTTAACTGGGCCACTGGTGTTGATTTGAAAACAGGCGTTCCAGCTAAATTAGCCAGTGCTTCAACGCACGAAGACTACAATGCAAAGGGTATTTGCCCCGCTGCATTAGGTACTAAAGATCAACAACCAGCAGCTTACTCACCAAAAACTGGTTTAATGTATTCTCCATTGAACCACGTATGTATGACATACGAGCCAGTTGAGTCTAAATACGTGGCTGGTCAACCTTGGGTTGGCTCTTCTTTAACGATGTTTGCAGGTCCTGACGGTGTTTTAGGTGGCTTCGGCGCTTATGATCCAATGACCAACAAAAAAGTTTGGTACAACAAAGAGAAATTCTCTGCTTGGGGTGGTGCTTTAACAACTGCTTCAAACCTAGTGTTCTACGGAACGCTTGATCGTTGGTTTAAAGCGGTAGATGCACAATCAGGTAAAGAACTTTGGAAATTCCAAGTAGGTTCTGGCGTGATTGGTAACGCATTCACGTACGGCCATGCTGGTAAACAATTCGTTGGTACACTATCAGGTATTGGTGGTTGGGCTGGCGTTGCGATGAACCTTGGTATGACTAACGACACAGACGGACTTGGTGCAGCTGGTGGTTACAAAGATCTAACTAAATACAACGCGGCCCCTGGCGGCGGCGCATTAACAGTGTTTAGCTTGTAATTTCACTTAAATAGTAAAAGGTATCATTTTTATGAAAATTGCATTTACATCAATGTTCGCAGTAAGTTTGTTAATGTTGAGCATTCAAGCCGCTAACGCAGCAGATCCTGTAGAAGCACTTGCACAAAAAAGCGGTTGTTTAAACTGTCATAGCGTACAAGCGGTAATTCTTGGACCAGCCTACAAAGATGTCGCCAAGAAATATAAAGGTGACAAAACTGCGGAAGCACGCCTGATAGCCAAAGTAAAAGCTGGTGGCAGTGGGGTATGGGGCAAGATGCCTATGCCCGCCAATAGCCCTCAAGTAAAAGATGATGATATCAAGACTATCGTGAAGTGGGTTCTAGCACTTAACTAAAGGTATTATCTTAAATGCTGTGAAGAAGAGTCAGCCGAAAGGTTGGCTCTTTTTTTATCTATTATTTAGCGTAATTATTGATGATTTATCGAAATAATATATTCACATCTCATACCAAAAAAGCCATAAAGTAGTCGTGTTAGAATAGCCATTATGACTACGCAAAATACCAACACCATTTCACAAGATCCACTTTTAGCTGGGCTTAACAATAAACAATTAGAAGCAGTGACATTGCCGCATCAATCTGCGCTGATTTTGGCAGGTGCGGGTAGTGGTAAAACGCGTGTACTTACCGCACGGATTGCATGGTTGATTCAAACTGGACAAGTATCGCCCACCGGTTTGTTAGCCGTTACTTTTACCAATAAAGCAGCAAAAGAAATGTTAACGCGCATCACTTCGTCGCTACCTATCAACACGCGCGGCATGTGGGTTGGTACATTCCATGGCTTGTGTAATCGCTTATTGCGCGCCCATCATCGCGAAGCTGGCTTACCTGCAAGCTTTCAGATCTTAGATATTGCCGACCAATTATCAGCCATTAAACGTTTGATGAAGTTGATGAATGTGGATGATGAAAAGTTTCCGCCTAAGCAGGTGCAACAATTCATTAACGGTTGTAAAGATGAAGGCTTACGCGCTCATGCCGTTGACGCTTATGATCCACATTCAACCAAAATGCGTGAGATTTTTGAAGAATACGACAAGCAATGTCAACGCGATGGTGTGGCAGATTTTGCTGAGTTACTACTGCGTTGTTACGAACTGCTAGAACGCGATGCGAACATACGCCAGCATTACCAAAGCCGCTTTAAATACATATTGGTAGATGAGTTTCAGGATACTAACCGGCTGCAATATTTGTGGCTAAAATTGCTCACCGGCCACAAAGATGGCCAGCAACTTAATTGCATGTTTGCGGTGGGTGACGATGATCAATCTATTTATGGTTTTCGTGGTGCGCGTGTGGGCAATATGCGAGACTTTGAAAAAGACTTCAACATTCAGCATATTGTTAAACTTGAAGAAAACTATCGCTCGCACAGCAATATTTTAGATGCGGCGAATGCGATTATCGCTAACAATACCAATCGTTTAGGTAAAAACCTTTGGACAGCGGCTGGCGCAGGCGAACCAGTACGCGTCTACGATGCTTATAACGATACCGACGAGGCGCAATTTATTGTCGATGAAATTAAAATGCTGCACTGCGAAGGCACTGCTTTAGGTGAAATCGCTCTGCTCTATCGTAGCAATGCGCAATCTCGCATTTTAGAGCACGCATTATTTTCAGCCAATTTACCTTATCGCGTTTACGGCGGCTTACGCTTTTTTGAACGTGCAGAAATCAAACATTCCCTGGCTTATATGCGCTTAATTGCCAATGCTAATGACGATACTGCGTTATTGAGGGTGATTAACTTTCCTGCGCGTGGCATAGGCGCTCGTAGTCTAGAACAACTGCAAGAAAGCGCTCGCGCAGAAAACTGCAGCCTATGGCAAGCAGCTATTAATAAAGTTGGTAATGGCAAATTAGGCGGCAAAGGCATAGAAGGGTTTGTGGCTTTAATTCGTCACATGGTAGATAGCGCTTACGGCATTACCTTGCCGGAGTTAGCCGAACTTGCCACCACGACGTCTGGCTTAAAAGCGCATTACCAGCTTGATAAAGAAGGCGAAGACCGCATTGCCAACTTAGAAGAACTAGTCACTGCGGCTGTCGCATTTACTAACCAGGGATTTGGTAATCACAATAACGTAGATGGCGAAACCGAACAGGATTTACTCACCCAATTTTTAAGCCACGCCAGTTTAGAGGCCGGTGAGCATCAAGCTGACGTAGGACGCGATGCCTTACAGTTAATGACAGTACACGCATCAAAAGGCTTGGAATTTAAAGCGGTATTTATTAGCGGTTTAGAAGAAGGCTTATGCCCGCACGAGCAAAGCTTATTTGAAAATACGGCATTAGAAGAAGAGCGTCGCCTCATGTACGTAGCGGTAACGCGCGCTAGACAACGCTTATATTTGAGTCACGCACAGAGCCGCATGTTACACGGAAAAGTACGTTACGGCATTCCGTCACGCTTTTTAGATGAAATTCCAGAAGTTTTACTCAAGCGCCTCAATAGCAAGCCGGTCGCTAGATCTGGTGGCGGGCGAGACTACAACGAACTACCGGCCATGATGAGTAAGCAACAAAGTAGCACACAGAAAAATGCCATGCCTTGGAAAATTGGTCAGCAAGTGGCCCATGCTAAATTTGGTGAAGGTGTGGTCGTGAGCTATGAAGGCAATGCCAGCGATATGCGCGTGCAAGTGAATTTTGGGCGTGAAGGCTTAAAATGGCTAGCGATGGAGTTTGCTAAACTGAATCCGATTTAAGTGGCTTGTTTACTAAAATATTAGTTATGGTCAAAAATTTAACGCCGCTTTTCCCGTTTAGTTAGGGGAAAAGCGGCAAGTTAAATAACTGCCAGTTTATGCGGCTCTAAAGACATCACGGTAACTTACATATTGAAATGCCAACATAAGCGCAGTGGCGGTCAGCAGGCAACCGAATAACAATATAGGCATGAGTAACTGGCCTAGTGTAGGCGCCAAACTACCCATCATCGCAATTACGATGCCGGCAATAATCAATACCGCAAAAATTCCAACCGTCAGCATAATCCATGCAACCAATAAGGCCAACATATATTGCAAAGTACCGGCAATGCTAGATTTAATCGCCTTAGCCACCGTGTAGTTATTAAAAGCAATCAGCATCGGAGAAAACCATGTCGCCATCATCATGGGAATCAAAGCAAGCGTTAGCTTTAATATAACGGGTAATGTTTTTTGAAAAATGGCAGCCACTTGTGTGTCCGTCATTGTGTCTATACTTTTGGTCATGCCCATCAAGCCATCAATATCGCGATTCAGCAGCAGGCTAACCAATACACCATAAGTTAAGAATATGCCGCCAAGTGCTATCAACGGTCGTATTTTAGGCTTAACCATCTGAATGATTTCACTCAAATTTTGCTTAACATGCTGATCTTCATTACGATACATGGTGATGGCGATTACCATGAAAACTGGCCAAATTAAAATAGTAATTAAAGAGAACAACTGAAAGCCAGGCAATGATGGAATCATCATAAATACCGCCACGTAGACAGAAGCCAGTAGTATCCATTTATTTGGCGCGGCTTTAAATAAAGCAAGACTCTCGCTCATCCAGCTTTTTCCAGTTTTAGCGTTTGTTTCCAAAATAGCCATCGTGTAACAATTCCTTTTTTAAGATCACTAGCCTAGGCTTAAGCTTGGCGCAGTTTAATGCCAGAACCTAAGATCCAATATTTTAAGAACCAATATTGAAGGCTAAGGCTTAATTCTATGTTGTAAAATATTTTTGAAATGGTCAGGATCTTTCGCATGCGTTAATTCGCCGGCCTGCGGAAAAGTTTGATCGTATAAGCGTGACAGCCAAAAACGCAATGCAGCGATCGTCAACAAACCTGCCCAAGCATCACGCTCAGCTGCACTTAATGGCCTAACCGCCTGATAAGCACTTAGCATTGCATTTAATCTAGCCGTATCTAAACTACCATCGGTATTAACACACCAGTCGTTTACCGCGATAGCTAAATCGTACGCGAGTACGTCATGGCAGGCGTAATAAAAATCAATCAATCCGCCTATTTCATTACCATCAAACAATACATTATCACGGAACAAATCGGCATGAATTACACCCATGTCTAACTGACTGGTATCGAGTGCCGCTTGAAATGCCATGGTATATTGTAATAACTGTTGGTCTGCGGCTGGCAGATGTGGCATAAGCTGCGCAGCCGTTTTAATACGCCATTCAGCACCGCGTGGATTATGTGTATTCTGGTGATGTGGCTGCACATCAAACGACAAACTAGCCAGATGCATTTGCGCTAGTACGCGCCCCACAGCGCCGCACTGTGTGACATTTGGTGCTTCAACATCCTGCCCTTTTAAGCAAGTGATTAAGGCGGCAGGCTTGCCATTAAGCATGTGTAAACTCACGCCAGATTTATCTGTCACAGGACGAGGGCAAGGAATGCCATGTGCCGCTAAATGGCTCATCAAATCAATAAAATATGGCAGCTCTTCAATGTCATTATGTTCAAATAACGTGAGTACATACTTACTTTCAACTGCCGAATCTGACTTGGTAGTCACAAAATAGTTAGTATTGGTAATGCCCGATGAAATACCTTTAAGCTCAACAAGTTCGCCTATTGCGTAATCTTGTAACCATACTTGTAATTGTGGAATAGTGACTGAGGTAAATACTGACATAAGTTTAGCGGCTATTAAATTTAAATACGTTGATGGCTAGAAAATACTATTTCGAATGGTTTATTCTGCGTTCTATTATTGGTTTTATTTTTATGTTAATTAGTTAAATTATCACTATTTATTGACTAGCTTTAGTGCCAATAAATTAAAGAGGGCCAATGCCCTCTTTAATTTTATTTAAAACCTAAACAGCGTCCATTTTGGAATGCTCAATGGCTGATTTGGCCCATCCATTAACCAACCGCCACTTTGATCTTCCTTATGCATGTAGTAAGGTATACCGTGCGCTGGCGTAACTTTCATCATATAAAGCTGACCGTTGATACGATACTCTTCTACCGTTTCACCTTTTTTCTGCACAATAGTCACTTGCGGCTCATTAGTAAGCTGGTCTTCGCCTACAATCGTCGGTGGCGGGATTTCTTCCAGCGCTTGCAACCCAGCTGGTGGCATCACCGCTTTAGGTGATTCTGCAAGCGCGACTAAGGGCACTTGCATGGCCAAAAAGGCGAATAATAAAACGATTTTTTGATAGATTTTACGCATAAGCCAATTACCTATTCTTAAAAATAAATTGAAATATTCAATGAGTGATTTATTTTAACAAATTACCCGTCAGAAAACGCCATTCATTATAAATAAACCTGAACACGCTCTTCTGCCGCAGATAATTTAAATCCACGCGTTTCGTAATGCTTGAATATAGCTTCCACTATCATCGCAGGATCGTCAATCACCTGAATCAAATCAAGATCAGCAGCTTCGATCATTCCTTCCGCCACTAGCGTGGTTTTAATCCAATCAAGCAAGCCGCGCCAAAAAGGTTCACACACTAGAATAATCGGTATTTTTAAGGTTTTACCGGTTTGCACCAAGGTAATCGCTTCCATCACTTCATCTAAAGTGCCAAAACCACCCGGCATCACCACATATGCACTAGCATATTTAACGAACATGACCTTACGCATAAAAAAATGTTTAAAACTCTGACTCAGATCCTGATACGGGTTGCGCGTTTGTTCATGCGGCAGCTCAATATTTAAGCCTATGCTAGGTGACTTTCCGGCAAAAGCGCCCTTATTGGCCGCCTCCATAATGCCAGGACCGCCCCCTGAAATAACGCTAAATCCTGCATCAGATAATAGTCGTGCTATATGCTCGGTCATTTGATAATAAGGACTATCTGACTTGATACGTGCACTGCCAAAAATTGAAACTGCAGGCCTGATTTCTTTAAGCCGCTCTGTTGCATCGACAAATTCTGCCATAATCTCAAATGCGTGCCATGACTCATGCCCACTTTGATGCCTGCCCTGCAAATCTGGTTCAGAGATTTTTGGTATTTTTTTTGCATAAGACATGTTTTATAAGTCCAGTTTTAGAGTCGCTAATTTTATAATTACAAAAATAGTTGAAAGCCAATATGAAAACGTTGTTATTAGTCGATGGATCATCCTACCTGTATCGTGCCTTTCATGCCATGCCTGACTTGAGAAATCGTCAGAATGAACCCACAGGCGCGATTCAAGGCGTGCTCAATATGTTACGTCGCCTACATAAAGATTACCCTAGCGATTATAGCGCGTGTGTTTTCGATGCCAAAGGCAAAACTTTTAGGGACGATATTTATGCTGAATATAAAGCCAATCGCGCTTCTATGCCAGAAGACTTACGTCCACAAATAGAGCCGCTGCATGAAGCCATAAAAGCGATGGGTTGGCCACTCATTATGATAGAAGGCGTTGAGGCCGACGATGTTATCGGCGCGCTGGCAAAACAAGCCGAACGTGAAGGCGTGCGGGTAATCATTTCTACTGGCGATAAAGATATATCACAACTGGTAAACGCGCATATTACCGTGGTGAATACCATGCGCGATGCCTTCAGACGAGTAGACGACGTGCTTGATATTGCTGGCGTTGAGCGTAAATTTGGCATACCGCCTAGCCTGATGGTGGATTATCTCGTATTGGTAGGCGACACTTCAGACAACGTGCCTGGCGTGGAAAAAGTTGGCCCTAAAACGGCAGTGAAATGGTTGAAAGAATATGGTTCGTTAGACAATATTGTCGCCAATGCAGAAAATATTAAAGGTGTAGTTGGCGAGAACTTACGCAAAGCCTTGCCTTGGCTGCCTACTGCGCGTCAATTAATTACCATACGCTGCGATGTTGGCATTCAGGAAAATTTATCTGGCCTTGCGCCGCAGCCGCAGGATAAAGTAAAACTGGCTGAATTATTTGATCGCTTTGAGTTCAGAAGCTGGCGTAAAGAGCTGGATAATATGCCAGACAGCGCGCCTCCTAGTGCAATGTCTAGCGCTACAACAGCGGCGCCACAATCAGATTTATTCGGCGTGGCGACTTCCATTCGCCGTGAGCCTGTCGAAGGGCAACTCAACGGCCATGGTTCGACAAACTCACCACGGAGGGATTTATTTGAGCCGACTTATCAAGCCAACACCAGCAGAAATTACGAAACGATTTTAACGAATGATGCATTAGACCGCTGGTTAGCCAAATTAGGTGCGGCTGACCTCGTCTGCTTTGACACCGAAACCACCTCGCTAGACCCAATGACAGCCAAAATTGTTGGCATGTCATTCAGCGTAGAGGCTGGCAGTGCCGCTTATTTACCATTAAAACACGATTATTTTGATGCGCCTGAACAGCTTAATTTTGCTGAAACTTTAGCTAAAATAAAACCTATTTTAGAAAACCCTGCCATCAAAAAAGTCGGGCAGAATTTCAAATATGACCAACACGTACTGGCCAATCACGGCATTGTATTAAAAGGCATCGCGCACGATACGCTACTACAATCTTACGTATTCGAATCGCACAAAACGCATGGTATGGATGACCTTGCTATGCGCCATTTAGACTTGAAAACCATCACATTTCAAGAAGTGGCCGGCAAAGGTGCTAAGCAAGTCACGTTTAACCAAGTGACAGTAGAAGTTGCCGCTGAGTATGCCGCCGAAGATGCGGACATTACCCTGCAGCTACATCAAGTGATGTACCCGCAAATTGCCACCGATGCCAAGTTGGACTATATTTATAGCCTCATTGAAATGCCTAGTTCTAATGTACTTTTCAGCATTGAGCGCAATGGCGTGCTGATAGATAGAGACATGCTTAACATCCAAAGCAATGAAATTGGCATGAAGTTGGTTGCCCTAGAAAATAAAGCCTACGAGCTGGCAGGCCAACCGTTCAATTTAGCGTCGCCTAAGCAATTGCAAGAAATTCTATTCGGCAAGCTTGGCATTAAACCGACTAAGAAAACGCCTAGCGGCGCGCCTTCTACCGATGAAGATGTATTGCAAGAATTGGCGCTAGATTATCCATTGCCAAAAGTATTGCTCGAATATCGTGGCTTGGCTAAACTAAAATCCACCTATACCGACAAACTGCCACGTATGATTAACCCTGCGACTGGCCGTGTTCATACTAGTTACAATCAAGCAGTGGCCATTACTGGCAGGCTCGCCAGCTCAGATCCTAACTTGCAAAATATCCCAGTGCGTTCAACCGAAGGGCGACGTATTCGCGAAGCATTTATCGCACCTATTGGTAGCCATATTGTATCGGCGGATTATTCACAAATCGAATTACGTATCATGGCGCACTTGTCTCAGGATGAAGGCATGCTGCAAGCCTTTGCCAATAATGAAGATATTCACCGCGCCACTGCCGCCGAAGTATTTGGCGTAGAACGCGAGGCCGTCGATAACGAGCAGCGTCGTTACGCTAAAGTTATCAACTTTGGCTTAATTTACGGCATGAGTGCATTTGGCTTGGCACAAAATCTGAATATTGAACGTAGCGCTGCCGCCAACTACATAGAACGCTATTTTTCACGCTACCCCAGTGTGCGCAAATACATGGAAAATACCCGAGAAATCGCCAAGCAAAAAGGTTATGTAGAAACCTATTTTGGCCGCCGATTATGGGTACCAGAAATCAACAGCGCTAATGGTATGAAGCGCGCCGGCGCAGAACGTGCCGCTATTAATGCACCTATGCAAGGCACCGCAGCCGACTTGATTAAGTTGGCCATGATTGCAGTAGATAAATGGTTGCGAGAAGAAAAGCTTTCATCAAAACTCATCATGCAAGTACACGATGAGTTGGTGCTAGAAGTGCCAGATCATGAACTTGAATTGGTTAAAACTCAATTGCCACTATTAATGCAACATGTGGCTAAGCTGGATGTGCCGTTGCTGGCGGAAGTGGGCGTGGGGAATAATTGGGAAAGTGCACATTAATTTACCCCGAACCTCTATTCATTATTTAATTCATTCGTATAGAATATGTTTTTTATTGAAGAAAATTTAGGCAGCAGTTAGTGCTTTAATTATTTGGCTACCTTAAGACTATTTAACATGAATAAAATTGGCATTTATATCATCGGTGACGAAATTCTCTCAGGGAAACGAGAAGATAAACATCTCAGTAACGCGATTCAAACACTAAAAGTCCGTGGGTTATCACTAGCTTGGGCCGAATATTTAGGTGACGACTCAGTAAGATTAGCGGCAAGCTTTAAGCGTAGCTTAACAAGCGCTGACATTGTATTTTCCTTCGGCGGCATTGGTGCTACACCGGATGATTTTACCCGGCAGGCAGCAGCAGCAGCTTTAGACGTTCCGCTTACGCGACATGCTGGTGCGGTGGCAGAAATCGAGGCGCAATTTGGCGAAGGGGCTTATCCTAAACGAGTGTTGATGGCAGATTTTCCACTAGGTGCCGCGCTCATTCCTAACCCAGTCAATCGTTGTGCAGGCTTTTTTATAAATACCCATTACTTTATGCCAGGTTTTCCGCAAATGGCTTGGCCTATGATGGAATGGGTGTTGGACACGCATTACAGCCACCTATTTAATCAGATAATATTGATTGAAAAAGCCATTAATGTTTACCATGCAGGCGAAAGTCAGCTGATTGATTTCATGAATGTAATAGTTGAAAAACACCCTAACACCAAGTTATTTAGCCTACCTACACTTGGCAAAAAAAGAAAAATTGAATTGGGTGTTAAAGGCGAAGAAAATGCAGTATTGCCAGCCATTGCTGATATAAAAGCCGGCGTCACCGCGCTAGGTTTTACTTGGGATGATTGCTAGCTTTATGGATTGCAGACCAAACTGTGGCGCCTGTTGCATCGCGCCGTCCATTTCGTCATCGATTCCTGGTATGCCGATGGGGAAAATGTCTGGGGTGCGCTGCATTCAATTAAGCTTAGAGAATAAATGTATGCTATTTGGCAAACCGGAGCGACCCTCCGTGTGCTTATCAATAGCACCAAGTCTGGAAATGTGTGGCGAAGAACCTTTGCAAGCCATTACATGGTTGCTTGATTTAGAAAAGGCTACCGCACCAAGTGTAAAGTTAAGATAAATCAACTTTAAAGTCTAGTCTAAATACTAGGTCCCCGCATTCATCTGATTATAATTGAATCTAGTCACAGCTGATTGGGTTACAATAAAAATCCACGTGATTGATCTTTAGCTTATTTTTTGGTGATTCAATTTAGTTATTGGTAAAACACAAGTTACATTGGCATACGATAGGATGATTTATAATGATAATTCACGATGTAGTTCTTGATGCAACACAAGAAGACTGCCCCTTACCAACCATACTCACTAAAAACACTTTAGACACCATGCTGGTCGGCCAAATCCTAAAACTCATCACCAGTAAAGAAGGTACCATTAGAAATATAAGGACGTTCATAACCAATAATCCTTGCGAATTGATGGAAGAAACGACGAATGAAGAAGGTTTTGTTTTTTTAATCAAAAAGCTATAAATCTTTTGCTACTTGTGCATAGTCTTGCATAAAAAACATTGCCATTAAACTAACCGCCGCCATGGCCGAAACGTAATAACCCACCCAAACTAAGCCGCCGCTATCGACCAATAATTGCGACACAAATGGCGCGGTAGAAGCGCCAAAAATGCCACCTAAGTTATAAGCTAAACCTGCGCCGGTGTAACGGACTTCTGTTGGAAACTGCTCAGGCAAAAATGCGCCCATAGGGGCAAATGTTGCGCCCATTAATAATAAAGCTAACGATAAAAACAAGGTAATTTGAAACAATGAACCAGTCGCCATGAGTGGGTTGAGTGCGAAACCGACTAATACAGCCAGAAAACAACCGGTCATTAATACTGGCCGGCGGCCAAATTTATCACTCATACTGGCGGATATTGGCGTGATAACAGCCATAAAAATTACCGCTACACAGAGCATTTGTAAAAAATCAGCGCGTGGAATATGTAGCGTTTTGGTGCCATAGCTTAAGCAAAATACCGTCGCAGTGTAAAACAGGTTGTAGCATATGGCCATGGCCAGTGCGCCTAATAAAACCGGGCGAAGATGGCCTTTCAACAATGCTTTAATCGGAGTTTTATGCGTGTGATGCTGCGCTAATGCTTTGGCAAAGGCTGGCGTTTCTGCTAGTTTAAATCGCACATATAAACCGACTAGCACGAGCAATGCGCTGGCAAAAAATGGAACACGCCAACCCCAACTCTTAAATTCCGCTTCGCTCAAATACAGAGTTAAAGCTAAAAAACTTAAAGTGGCGAGTAAAAAGCCAATAGAGGGTCCCATTTGTGGAAACATACCAAACCAACCTCTCTTACCGGCAGGCGCGCTTTCAGTGGCCAATAATGCAGCGCCGCCCCATTCGCCGCCTAAACCTAAGCCTTGGCCGAATCTGAGTACGCACAAAAATACCGCTGCCCACGTGCCTAAAGTGTCGTAACCAGGCAAAAAACCGATGAGTAAAGTGGATAAACCCATCATCAGCAATGACGCAGCTAAGGTGGCTTTTCGGCCAATTTTATCGCCATAATGACCAAAAATAATCGCCCCCAAAGGCCGTGCAACGAAGGCTATACCAAAGGTAAGAAAGGCATTTAAGGCTTGTGCCGCATTGTCACCAGAGGGGAAGAACACTTGCCCAATCACCAATGCCGAAGCCATGGCATAGATGTAAAAATCGTAAAATTCGATGGCGGTGCCGATAAAACTGGCAAAGGCAATGTGTGTGGTAGATGGTGACGTTTTGACGTTCAAAATAATGCTTTCTTTTGGCGAATTTAATTGACGACTTAAATGATTACACAAACTTTAACTTTTATGGAGATTTAAGTTTTCTGCCATGTCATTTGCGTATAAAATAGGCAGTCTTGCGTTAAATACTCAAATATAAGAATATAAAACAGTGCAAATCGGCTCACACATTCTAAAAAACAACCTGATCGTTGCTCCCATGGCCGGCGTAACCGACAGACCTTTCCGTCAGCTTTGCAAAAAGATGGGCGCAGGATTAGCTGTTTCAGAAATGGTGACCTCAAATTCATTGCTTTATGGCAGCGAAAAAACCTTGCGCCGTGCCAATCATGAGGGTGAAGTTGACCCTATTTCCGTGCAAATTGCTGGGGCTGATCCACAAATGATGGCTGATGCTGCGCGGCATAATGTGGATAACGGCGCGCAAATTATTGACATTAATATGGGTTGCCCTGCTAAGAAAATTTGCAATGTCATGGCAGGCTCGGCTTTACTTAAAGATGAGCCTCTGGTTGCGCAAATTCTGCGTGCGGTCGTCGGCGCGGTGAATGTGCCAGTGACTTTAAAAATTCGCACTGGCTGGGATAAAAATAACCGTAACGCCGTACAAATTGCCAAAATGGCTGAAGATTTAGGCATTCAAGCATTGGCCATGCATGGCCGCACACGCGCCTGCTTATACACTGGCGATGCTGAGTACGATACGATTGCCGCCGTAAAACAGGCAATTAAAATCCCACTGATTGCCAACGGCGATATTACTACACCAGAAAAAGCGAAATTTGTGCTGGAATATACCGGTGCAGACGCGGTGATGATAGGCCGCGCCGCACAAGGTCGACCTTGGATATTCCGTGAAATGGAACACTTTATTAAGACTGGTGAGCATTTACCACCGCCAGAAGTGACTGAAATTCGCGAAGTAATGTTAACGCACTTACATGATTTATATGATTTTTATGGCGAGTTAACAGGCATGCGCATGGCGCGTAAGCATATTTCTTGGTACACCAAAGGTTTAAAAGATTCCGCTAATTTTCGCCACAATATGAATACCCTGCAAACAATACCGCTGCAACTAGCTGCCATTGATGAGTTTTTTGATCACTTGCAAAGCCGCGATAATCGCTTGCAATATGAGGTCAATGAGAACGCTGAAACAGCCGGCCTAATTGAAACCAGCCTATCCTTTAAGGTCGCCTAATGAATAAATGTGAGCTCGCAAATAGCGTAAAATCTTCGCTAGATCAATACTTTAAAGACTTAGATGGCGAATCGCCACATGCGATATATGACATGGTATTGAGTTGCATAGAAAAACCTTTGCTTGAATATGTCATGCAACACGCGGCTGGCAACCAAAGCAAAGCAGCAGAAATTTTAGGCTTAAATCGCAACACCTTGCGTAAAAAAATTCAGCAATACAACATTGAGTAAAAATCATTTCTTTGATTATTTAATGTTCATTTATTTCATAATCAAAGGAGAACAAGGCGGCAAGGACTGAAGCGTTGAAGACAGTACGAATAGTACGGCAAAACGCTGAAGACGAAGTCAACGCAGTTATCATTTGCATTATGGAATAAATTTATGGCAACTATTAAACGTGCGCTAATCAGCGTTTCTGACAAATCAGGTATTTTAGAATTAGCGCAGGCACTTACTCAGCTAAATGTAGAAATATTATCCACCGGCGGCACCGCTAAGCTATTCCGCGACAACAATATTCCAGTGATTGAAGTTAGCGATTACACTGGCTTTACTGAAATGCTAGATGGCCGTGTTAAAACTTTGCACCCAAAAGTGCACGGCGGCATTTTAGGCCGTCGCGATTTACCTGAACACGTAGCGGCAATGAAAGCGGCTGGTATTCCAAATATCGACATGGTAGTAGTGAACCTTTACCCATTTGAAGCGACCGTAGCAAAACCAAACTGTACGCTAGAAGATGCAATTGAAAATATTGATATTGGCGGCCCAGCTATGGTGCGCTCAGCCGCCAAAAACTGGAAAGATGTCGTAGTATTAACCGATGCCAGCCAATATGCAGACTTAATCAGCGAGCTACAAAGCACTGGCGGTGCGGTGACTGAGGCCACAACGTTTGCATTGTCTGTTGCCGCATTTAATCGCGTCGCGCAATATGATGCCGCCATTAGCAACTATTTATCTGCCATTGATTACACCGCCAGCATGGCGAGCAATCAAGCGGTTTCTCAACAGTTTCCTGCCCAAAGTAATAGCAACTTTATTAAAGTACAAGATTTACGTTATGGTGAAAATCCGCATCAAAAAGCAGCTTTCTATCGCGATTTAAACCCAGCACCAGGCTCATTAGTCACGGCTGAGCAATTGCAAGGTAAGGAATTAAGCTATAACAATATTGCCGATGCTGATGCCGCATGGGAAACAGTAAAGTCTTTTGACACCACTTCGTGCGTGATTGTCAAACATGCGAATCCATGCGGAGTGGCTTTGGGTACTACGGCTCTTGAAGCGTACACAAAAGCCTTTAAAACTGATCCTAGCAGTGCTTTTGGCGGCATTATTGCCTTTAATACCACGGTTGATAAAGCAACGGCTGAAGCTGTTTCTAAGCAATTTGTAGAAGTGTTAATTGCGCCTGATTACACGGCGGAAGCCTTGGCAATTTTTACTGCTAAAGCCAATGTACGTGTGCTTAAAATTGCCCTACCTAAAGGCGGTGCTAGCGATTGGGAGCAGGGCCGCAACTCACATGAAACCAAACGTGTAGGTTCAGGCTTATTGATTCAAACCGCTGACAACCATGAAATCAGCCAGTCTGACTTAAAAATTGTGACTAAAAAACAACCGACACCGCAACAAATGGCAGATTTGTTATTTGCTTGGCGCGTGGCGAAATATGTGAAGTCAAACGCAATTGTCTTCTGCGGTAACGGCATGACACTAGGCGTGGGCGCAGGCCAAATGAGCCGTGTAGACAGCACCAAAATTGCCGCCATTAAGGCGCAAAATGCCGGGTTAACACTTAAAGATTCAGTCGTCGCATCTGACGCATTCTTCCCTTTCCGCGATGGTATCGACGTACTAGCAGAAGCTGGCGCAAGCTGTGTCATTCATCCGGGTGGTAGCATGCGTGATGAAGAGGTAATTGCCGCCGCTGATGAGCATGGTTTGGTGATGGTAGTAACTGGTATTCGTCATTTTAGACATTAGGCCGCCTCTATTAATTAAATTTTCGTCGCTATACCGCGTTGCTCATAAAAAATTAGTCCTTACATATCAACCATATGCTGCGTCTTAATTTGTTATGTGCGCCTTGTCTAGCTTAGAATGTTGAATTAATAGAAGCACCCATTAAGCGATAGAAAATCGGAAAATAGAGCAATGAAAATATTAGTCATAGGTGGTGGTGGTCGTGAACATGCGCTTGCATGGAAAATTGCCCAGAATAAAGAAGTTAGCCGCGTTTATGTAGCGCCTGGCAATGCAGGCACTGCGACAGATCCTGATATGATCAATGTGCCTATTTCTAGCGTTGCAGATTTAGTAAAGTTTGCACAAGACGAGCAAATACATATCACTATCGTAGGGCCAGAAGCACCACTTGCGGCTGGCGTGGTAGATGCATTCCATGCGGCTAATCTTAAAATTTTTGGCCCAACCCAAGCCGCAGCGCAATTAGAAGGCTCTAAGGATTTCGCCAAAGCGTTCATGGTGCGCCACAACATTCCAACTGCTGCGTATGCCACATTTACTGATGCCGCTGAGGCGCATGCTTATGTAAAACAACAAGGCGCGCCAATTGTGATCAAAGCCGATGGCTTAGCAGCCGGCAAAGGCGTGGTAGTGGCGATGTCGGATGATGAAGCGCATGCCGCGATTGACGCAATGCTATCAGACAACAAACTCGGCAGTGCCGGTGCAAGAGTGGTGATTGAAGAATTTCTAACTGGTGAAGAAGCTAGTTTTATTGTAATGGTAGACGGCAAAAACATATTGGCGCTGGCCACTAGCCAAGACCATAAACGCTTGCAGGATCACGACCAAGGACCCAATACAGGCGGCATGGGTGCATATTCACCTGCACCTGTGGTTACGCCGGAAATCCACGCCAAAGTGATGCGTGAAATTATTCGCCCAACGGTTGAAGGCATGGCCAAAGATGGCATGCCATACACCGGGTTCTTATACGCGGGCTTGATGATTTCTCCTGATGGAGGCATCAAGACGCTAGAGTTTAATTGCCGTATGGGTGACCCTGAAACGCAACCGATTATGATGCGTTTAAAATCTGACTTCGTGGGGCTTGCCGAGCATGCAGTAAATGGCACACTAGACCAAGCGGAAGCTTTATGGGATAGGCGTACCGCGCTAGGCGTGGTAATGGCTTCAGCTAATTATCCTGACACCCCAAGATTGGGCGATGAAATTACTGGCTTGCCTAAACATTTAGAAGACGCACATGTTTTTCATGCCGGTACGGCATTAATTGATGGCAAAGTATTGACTGGTGGCGGTCGCGTATTATGCGTGACAGCTTTAGGCGAAACCGTGAAATTTGCCCAACAACAAGCCTATAAAATAGTTGATGAAATTAAATTCGATGGCGCACAATATCGCACAGACATTGGCTACCGCGCCATTAAAAGTTAAGTCTATGGATACCCAATCAGTTCTACATTATCTTCAAGACTTGCAAGCTCGGATTGTTGAATCCTTAGAATTAGTCGATGGTAAAAATTTTTTGCATGACAGCTGGAATCGACCAGAAGGTGGCGGTGGCACGTCTTGTTTGTTAGAAGAAGGTAATGTTTTTGAACGTGCCGGTGTAGGCTTTTCACATGTGTTAGGTAGTAAATTACCGCCAGCAGCAACCATAGCGCACCCTGAAGCAGCTGGGCGTAGCTGGGAAGCAATGGGTGTTTCGCTGGTGTTGCATCCGCGTAATCCTTATGTGCCTACGGTACACATGAACATTCGTTTTTTTGTAGCAGAAAAAGAAGGCGAGACCCCTATTTGGTGGTTTGGCGGTGGCATGGATCTCACGCCTTATTATGGCTTTGCTGATGATTGCGTGCATTTCCATCGCACCAATAAAAGCGCTTTAGATACATTTGATGCCGCGTATTACCCAGAATTCAAGAAACATTGTGACGAATATTTTTATCTAAAACATCGCAAAGAACCACGCGGCATTGGCGGTATCTTTTTTGATGACTTTAATGAATTAGGTTTTGAGCGCAGTTTTGAACTACAACGCGCCGTGGGTGATAGCTTTTTACAAGCTTATTTACCAATAGTACAACGCCGTAAAGAGTCGCCATATACGGAAAATGAACGCGATTTTCAAGCCTACAGACGTGGTCGCTATGTGGAATTTAACTTGGTATATGACCGTGGCACACTATTTGGCTTGCAGTCGAATGGCCGCACTGAGTCCATTCTAATGTCTATGCCGCCAGTAGTTAAATGGCGTTACGACTGGAAGCCTGACGCCAACAGCCCAGAATCTAAACTTTATTCTGAGTTTTTGATTGATAAAGACTGGCTAGCTAGCGTTTAATTAGGTGCATAGAATAAATGAAAAAAACGCTCCCTGAAACACAAGTAAAAGCCCAAGCACAGGACTTACTCAACTTCATTGATGCCAGCCCTAGTCCTTGGCATGCAGTTAATACCGTTGAGCAACGCTTAATTAGCCTAGGTTTTATATCTTTACACGAAACTCAAGCTTGGCAATTAAAGCCCGGCAACAGCTATTATGTGATTCGCGGTGGCGCTTCTATCATCGCGTTTAAAGTGGGTAGCCAAAACCTGACCGATAGCGGCTTTCGCATGATAGGCGCACATACCGATTCACCCAGTTTACGACTCAAACCGAATGCGGCTTATGGTAGTGATGGCCTAGTAAGAATTGGCGTAGAAGTTTATGGTGGGCCAATTTTAGCGACATTTACTGACCGTGACTTAAGCATCGCAGGGCGGGTGAATGTGCGAACTGCAACAGGCTTTGAAGCACGCTTAGTCAAATTTGATAATGCGCTAATGCGATTACCCAACCTTGCCATACACATGAATCGCGAAGTGAATGACAAAGGTTTGCTATTAAATAAACAAACTGGCTTACCACTTATTTTTGGCGAAACTGAGGCTGGCATAGCCGCTGATCAGCAATTTTTAAAGCGTATTGCAGAAGCACTAGTGGTCGAGGTGAAAGATATTATAAATTTCGAACTCAATATATTTGATACGCAAAAAGGTGTATTTTGGGGGGCAAATCAAGAATTTATTGCTGATAGTCAGTTGGATAATTTGGCCTCTTGCCATGCCGCTTTAACTGCTTTACTGGCCACAGAAAATCAGCTCTCTACCTGTATCTGCGCTTTATTCGATCATGAAGAAGTGGGAAGTGAAAGTGCAACTGGCGCCAGCGGTAGTTTTTTAGCCGATGTAGTTAGCCGCGTTGCTATCAGCCTGCAATTAAGCGAAGAAGCGCGCTTGCAAGCCATGGCGCAAAGTTTTTTTATTAGCGCAGATATGGCGCATGCCTATCATCCTAACCATGCTGCAGCCTATGAGCCTGAGCATCATGCGCTGGTGAATAAAGGTCCTGTTATTAAAACCAATGCGAACCAGCGCTACGCGACTAATGCCGATTCTGCAGCACGTTTTATCACACTATGCGAACGTGCAAACGTACCTTATCAACAATATGCCCATCGCACAGATTTAGGCTGCGGTAGCACCATCGGGCCTATCGTAGCATCCAACTTAGGTGTGGCTAGCGTTGATGTCGGTTCTCCGATGTGGGCCATGCACAGTATTCGTGAAAGTGCCGGCGTACTGGATCATAGCTATATGATTGCAGTACTAAAAGAAATGTATAAAAGCTAGTTAAGCACGCACAAAGCTAATGCTTACTTATACGGTGTTCACACATAATTGCGAGTTCTGTCTATAATCTAGCTAATATCAACCATTGGTGCCAATAGCATGTATTCTATCCAAGCATTAATTGCCGCTTTGGGAGCTAGCTCGGTTGCCCGATTCACTGCTGTTAACGCTATTAGTTGGCAGTGGTTTATATTCGGCCATCATCCTCAAAAGTATTGGGCTCCGCGCCCAACCCCTAGCCACTTAAGACTTTGAACAATCATTCAAAACGTAGTCATTGGAATAGCCACTGGAGCTTTATATTAGCCACAGCTGGCTCTGCTATTGGCTTGGGCAATATTTGGAAATTGCCTTACATGATAGGCGTAAACGGTGGCAGCGCTTTTGTTTTGGTGTTTGTACTGTGTATTTTGTTAGTCGGCATTCCGTTGATGATGACGGAAATTCTGCTAGGCCGACGCGCGCAAAAGAACCCATTAGATGGCATGCATGCGCTGGCCGTTGAAGCAAACAAATCTACACTTTGGCAATATCTGGGTGGCATGGGCATGCTGACCGGCTTGCTAATACTAGGCTTTTACAGCGTGATTGGTGGCTGGGTACTCGCCTATATCTGGCAAGCTGCCGCTGGCAGCTTCATTAAAATTAGCGCACTCCAATCTAGTGCTAATTTTGCTGCACTGTTAGCGTCGCCATTAACCTTAGTCTTCTGGCATACAGTATTTATGTTAATGACGATGGGTGTTGTGGCGCGTGGCGTGAACTCTGGGTTGGAAAAAGCCAATAACATTTTGATTCCCTCGTTATTTGCTATTTTGCTGATACTGCTGGGCTACAGCATGTCAGTGGGTGATATGCACGCGGCATTCCAATTTATGTTTAAGCCAGATTTTTCTAAAATTACACCAGTAGTCACGCTGTCTGCATTAGGGCATGCCTTCTTCTCGCTAAGCTTGGGCATGGGGGCAGTTATGGTTTATGGCTCGTACTTACAGCGCAATGTTTCCATTGCTCGCACTACTATTTACATTGCATTGGCAGATACCATGTTGGGCCTGTTGGTTGGTCTAGCTATTTACGCATTAGTATTTGCCAATCATTTAGCACCTAATGCAGGGCCTGGGCTGATATTTCAAACTTTGCCAATTGCTTTTGGCCATATGCCAGCAGGCAATATCATCGGCATGCTGTTTTTTACACTAGTCGCATTTGCTGCGTGGACATCGTCTATTTCTCTGGTCGAACCAGCAATTGCTTGGATAGTAGAAAACACTAAAATTAAACGCCACACTGCTGCTGGACTTTTGGGCTTGGCCGTCTGGTTGCTCGGTGTTACGGTAGCACTATCTTTTAATGAATGGAAAGACATTAAAATAATATTCGGCCTAAATATTTTCGAAACGCTAGATAAGCTTACGTCCACTATTTTATTGCCGCTAGGCGGCTTACTAATGGCTATTTTCGCAGGTTATTTTATGAAAAAAGTCCATGCACAAGAAGAGTTAGACTTACAACTCAAAGCCTTTAAATTATGGCGAATAACCAATAACTTTATTGCCCCAATTGCAATAATTGCCATATTCTTATATTTATTTGGCCTAATCCAATAGGTAAAGAAAGTATTATCCATAAAAAAAGCCAGTCATTAATGACTGGCTTCTTTGACTAAATTTTTTAACTAAAAATCTAATAAATTAAAGGCTTAATACCCACTCTACCACTGTTTTAATATCAGCTTCTTTAACTTGTGCGCCCATTGGAGGCATAGGCATAGGACCCCAAACACCACTGCCGCCGGCTTTAACTTTAGCGACTAACCGTGCTTCAGCAGTTTTATCGCCTTTGTATTTAGCTGCAACATCTTTGTATGCTGGGCCTAATACTTTTTTCTCTACACTGTGACAAGCTAAACAGCCACTTTTTTGTGCTAATGCTTGAGCGGCTGCTGCGTCTACTGCACCGGCTTGAGTTGCTGCTAACATAGAACCAGCTGCTGCAATTGCTAACAATAATGCTTTCATGCTATCTCCTTAAATTTACGTCTTATAATTAAATCTTTTGCAATCTTCTACGACTTCTAATCATACCGACAAATACAAATCGCAACAAGTCAAAGCTTAAGTCAAAATTAGTTAAGTTAACTAAATCGGTTAAATCGCCAACTTCCGCAGCAAGTTCTGTTAAAAGTCTCAAACTAGCAGTTACTCAAGGCATTTTACAGATTATTGAAAGCTCGGTATCAATATAACGACGCTGCAATGTAAGCCGTTGACATCCTTCTGCAGTACCTGCTATTTTTCAATGTAATACTTTGCTTGCGCTGACAAAATATTACAATAAAATGCCTGCACGACCAAAATGCATTGACTGGCTGCTAAAGCAATTCTAAAGAGTATTCGGTCACCATTGTGTGTGTTTCATTTGGGAAAATAGTCACGCTGTTTTCCATCGCATTAGCAGATTCTACGCAGAGCATTTTTCGCCACTCATCAGGCCCGCCCATATCAGACATTTGCGCGACTTTCTCAGCACCTGGCGACCAAATAACCGTGGTATTGCTGCCTGATTTCGCAACACGAATCGCACGTTTAAAGCCGCTATCACGGATAATGCAATCTTCATCGCTATTAATATAGACCCGGTCAAACTCACCATCGAACTCTAGCGGGCCATGTTGTACGTTGCGCAAGTAGCCTTCAACCTTGTCTGAATAGACTAAATTCTCCAGGCCAGTCACGTGGGTATTTTTAACATCACTTACATTAAAATAGGTATGAAAAGCCTCACCTATCATAAATGGGTGGTTAGCCAGATTTTTAGTAGTCATTTCTAAACGCAGATAATTACCTACAGTAATTTCCAAGGTCAATTGAAACGGATAAGAAAGCTGCTTTGCAGTCACTTCGGTTTGCGTCATTTCTAGGAATAATCGAGTGGTGCCGTTCGGCAATTTATAGCTTTTAACCAACCGCCAAGGAATAACCCTTGCAAAACCATGTGGACAATAACTACTATCGGTAGGATGCGCACCAAACCAAGGCCAGCAGATGGGCACACCACCACGAATTGAACGTGCTTCCACATAACGCGCATTACTTGAAAGCCAAAACACTGGCTCTGTTGCCGCTTTTGGTTGCCAGTGCATGACATGCGCGCCCTGTAGTGCAATTTTAGCGCTTGCGTGACGGTTATTAATTTCAAGGTATTCTAAACCATTAACATCTTTAACAAGCCGCACATCGTTAGTCTGCATGCTATTAGCAATAATCGGTTGGGGATGTAAACTTGCATGTGTCATATTGATTTACTTTTTAGCTAGTTCGAAACTGGTTAGAAAATTAAGCGACGAATAATATACGTACTATTTTTCTATCTGAGAAACATCACGCACCGCACCACGCGCCGCACTGGTACTCATTGCTGCGTAAGCCCGCAAAGCCGGTGAAACTGCGCGAATACGGCCAACCGGTTTCCAAGCATACTTACCTTTATCTTCCATTTTTGCACGACGATGCGACAATTCTTCATCACTCACAGCCAAATGAATGGTACGGTTTGGAATATCAATTTCAATCGTATCGCCCTCTTCTACCAAACCAATCGCGCCGCCCTCAGCCGCTTCTGGTGAGGCATGACCAATGCTTAAGCCTGAAGTGCCGCCAGAAAATCGACCATCTGTCAGTAGTGCGCACACTTTGCCTAAATCTTTAGACTTTAAATAGGAAGTTGGGTACAACATTTCTTGCATGCCAGGACCACCACGTGGGCCTTCATAGCGAATGACCACGACATCACCAGCCACAATTTCATCAGCTAGAATCGCTTCAACGGTAGCGTCTTGAGATTCAAAAATACGCGCACGGCCAGTAAATTTAAGAATACTGTCATCCACGCCCGCTGTTTTAACAATACAGCCATCTAGCGCAATATTGCCGTACAACACGGCCAGCCCGCCATCTTGTGAGTAAGCATGCGCTTTATCGCGAATACAACCTTCGGCACGGTCGTCATCTAAAGTTGGGTAAAGCATACTTTGTGAAAACGCAATC
This sequence comes from uncultured Pseudomonadota bacterium, assembly GCA_903926935.1. Taxonomy (GTDB): domain Bacteria; phylum Pseudomonadota; class Gammaproteobacteria; order Burkholderiales; family Methylophilaceae; genus Methylotenera. The sequence continues at coordinate 7,285 of CAIYLB010000030.1, read as the reverse complement.
GTCGTTTTAATGCCACCCGGCGCGGCGCGGAAGAATTTTTTAACCTCTTCATCCTGCGTCACCATAATATCCCACTTATCTAAAGCATCGCCCATCGTCGCGCTATGCACGGTTGGCGTATCACGGTGCAATACACCGGCACGATCCAATTCACCCAAAATACCCATTACACCACCGGCATGATGAACATCTTCCATATGATATTTTGATGTCGCCGGTGCGACTTTACTTAAACAAGGCACTTTGCGTGAGATGCGATCAATATCACTCATGGTGAAATCAATTTCCGCCTCATGCGCTGCAGCCAGTAAATGTAATACGGTATTAGTTGAACCACCCATAGAAACATCCAGCGCCATCGCGTTTTCAAAGGCTTTAATATTGGCTACATTACGCGGCAATACCGAATAATCGTCTTGCTCGTAATGGCGTTTTGCAATTTCTACAATCAAACGACCCGCTTTTAAGAACAATTCTTTACGCGCGCCATGTGTGGCCAACGCTGAACCATTACCCGGCAAGCTCAAACCCAGCGCCTCAGTTAGGCAGTTCATAGAGTTTGCAGTAAACATGCCAGAACATGACCCACAAGTTGGACAAGCTGAACGCTCAATCGCCTCAGCTTTTTCATCGCTGACTTTACTATCCGCCGCCGCCACCATCGCATCGACTAAATCTAGCTTCAGCTCTTCACCTTGCCAGTTTACTTTACCGGCTTCCATCGGGCCACCAGACACAAACACCACGGGAATATTCAAACGCAAAGCCGCCATTAACATGCCAGGTGTAATTTTGTCGCAATTTGAAATACACACCATCGCATCGGCACAATGCGCGTTCACCATATATTCCACGCTATCGGCAATTAAATCGCGGCTAGGCAAGCTATACAACATACCGCCGTGACCCATCGCAATACCGTCGTCCACTGCAATCGTGTTAAATTCTTTAGCAACGCCGCCTGCACGTTCAATTTCACGTGCCACTAATTGACCTAGGTCTTTTAAATGCACGTGTCCCGGCACAAACTGCGTAAACGAGTTACAAACTGCAATAATCGGCTTATCAAAATCGCCATCTTTCATGCCAGTCGCACGCCATAAAGCGCGAGCTCCCGCCATATTGCGACCATGAGTAGTAGTGCGTGAACGATAAACTGGCATAAGTAAAATCCGTAATTTAATTAGTAATTAATTAATAGTGAAATAAAAGTGTAATTTTAGACTAGCTAGGCTGAACAAGCTAAATAAATATGTGCTTTTTTGGTTAATTAACAACGAAATCTGCCGTAGGAGCGGCGCCTCGCCGCGAAGCAATTTTAAAGAGGCAAGCACACATTCAAGCAACCGCGTGGGCAACGAGTTGCTCACCCTACCTATCTAATGACTGAATTCCGCCGAATCCAGCCAGCAAAATTAGCTTCATCAATCTCGCCAGCGGCTAGGGCGAGTATTGTTAATGTTGCATCAACTTGGCTAGCGCTTAATTTATAGCCATTTAGCCCTAAAAACAAACCCACAGAAAGAAATGCTACGCGCTTATTGCCATCTACAAAAGCATGATTTTTTGCTAGGCCTAAGCCATAGGTTGCGGCTAATGCTGCAAAATCTGGTTTTTCATATAACGCCAAATGTGTTGCACTATTCAATGCCGAGTCTAACAAACCCTCATCACGCACACCAGAAGCTCCACCATGCATAGCCAAACTCTTATCGTGCAGCATTATTAAAAGCTGCCTATCAACACAGCGCCATTGACTCATCTTTACTTTGCCAACTCGTTGAAAGTGTCACGATATTCACGCATAAACTCGCGCCCAATATCAAGTTGCTCTTTAAAATTAGGATTATGCGGTGTAATTGTCACAGCCCCCGGCGCATCGGTTAAAAACACCGTATCGCCTTTCTCCAACTTCAAGCGTGCCAGTACTTCTTTAGGCAAAATTAAGCCGACAGAATTGCCAATTTTCGTGAGTTTTAAAGTATGCATATAGGTACACCAAACGTAAATGTTATAACAAAAGTTATAATACACCTGCTCTTAGCTGAGTACAAATAATTCGCCAAAGTGCTAGATTGACTTTACTTAAAGGCTCGAATGCTAGGTGTCCGCGCTAAACAAGAAAAACCAAGAGCATCCAAACGCTACATTTTTATTTTAATCTTGTCATTTTGGAAAATTTAGCGCTTAATCTTAAAGTGTATAAGCTTCTTTGCTTGCAAGCTTCAATGATTAAAACAGAATTAAGTGCCTATCTGTTCAAATAAGTATAGTTGATAGGTGACTATTTAAGTTTGTATAGGCATATTGGATAAAGATGACACTCAAAAATTTGTGCGCTAGTGATTTTATTTGTTGCGTGTAGTCATTATTAAAACCTTCATATATTAGGAGCAGTATCATGAAAATTATCTCACCAACGCAACATGGATATCTTGACTATGTCACAGTTATCTTGCTTTTGGTCGCACCGACCCTTATCGGATTAACTGGCATAGCAGCCATAACTGCCTATGTGCTGGCATGCATTCATCTCACCATGACTCTCATCACTGATTTTCCACTTGGCATCGCAAAACTGATTCCTTTTTCAGTCCATGGCTGGGTAGAACGCGCCGTCGGTCCAGCTTTGGTCTTGCTGCCTTTTGTCCTTGGCTTTGGAACCCCTGCGCGAAAATTCTATATAGCAGTAGGCATCGTGATTATTTTGGTAGGGCTCTTTACAGATTATGAGCAAAACCAATAGCATAAATGTGCAGCGCACGTGCTAAAAAGTTAATTTTTAACGCGGTTATGCTTGCAAATAGGGCAACTTAATAGCTACCTTCAAAAAAACATGCGCTAAAGAGCACCCGCTTCTATCAAAAACTAAAACAACCACCAAGCAAACCAAGTCGCTGAAACTTGCAATACCAAACTAGGGATCACTTGCTGTGCAAATGGCTTGCCACCGCTCACAATCGCTGCGACTGCTTTTGATCCGGCATTAACTGAAAATGCCACCAAAATTGGTATGACCGCGCTTTGTGCGCTTATTTTTCCCGCGGCGCCAAGTGAAGCAACGGCGATGGTTGGCGCATGCACATCTGCCAAACCAGCCAAGCCAGAAGCAAAAACCAGCCCAGCCTGACCAAACCAAGATTTTAATGCTGCAGAAGCCACCAGCACAATGGCGATTAGAAAAGCCAAAATAAGTGCTGTTTTCACGCTAAATGATCGCGTTGGTTTATTGAGATCTGCGCCATTTCGGTGAAAAGAACTTAACGTGACCACTAGCCCATAAATCCCCACAGAAACACCGGCAAAAATCAGTGGCGCGGCAAGCGCATGTAAAGTGGCTGGATGAATGGCGGCTAACAATAAGGCTAATTGTAAAACCGTCGCAAGGCTGGATAATACCGCACCGGCAACGGCGGAACCAATCAGCGTCGGCGTTTCACGAGAACGTTCACCCATGGCGCCTACGGTGGCGATACTGGAAATAAATCCTGAAACCAAACCAACCAGCGGTAAGCCAATGCGCCCGCCTAACCAACGCAATGCCAAGTGACCAAATGCACTAATAAGCATAACTAATATGACAATAAGCCAAAGATTTCTGGGATTAATCGCATCAAAAGGTCCGAGCAGTTTATTGGGTACGAGTGGCAAAACTATCAGCGTGGCGGCGGCTAGAATCAGAAAGTCGATCATTTCTTCTTTGGTAATGGCGCCGCGCACAAAGCCGTGAATCGGCTCTTTAGCGGCCAGTAGTATGGCGGCGCTTACGGAAAGACTAGCCGCAAGCGAGGGCAAAGTCATGGCTAAACCGCCCAAAATTACGGTAAATATCAGGGTGATTTCCGTAGTGAGTCCAGGGTCCTCTTCGCGCCGGATAAAGTAGGCAATGGCGGCAAAGACAGTCACGCAAAATAGTGAGGCGATTAACAGCCAAAAGTCGACCAGCGTACTCACTGCGCCAAGCAAAGACGCGATGGTAAAAGTACGAATACCCGCAATAGAACGTTCGCTCTCAGCGGCTTTATTACGCTCGCGCTCTGCGCCTATCAGTAGGCCTATGCCTAAAGCTACTGCCAAATTAAGCCAAAGTGTGTTGTCGATAATCATTATTTGTTCCTATTAGCCCCGAATTATTTTACAACAAACCACGCTCAGAGAACGACAATGTCGTGTTTCCAGCTACAATAAAATGATCCAACACCCGCACATCCACTAGCGAAAGCGCCTGTTTTAGTTGCTTAGTGATAATCTCATCGGCCTGGCTTTGTTGTGCAATGCCTGAAGGATGGTTATGCGCAAAAATAACACTGGCGGCATTGTGATGCAGCGTTCGCTTGACGACTTCTCGCGGATAAACGCTAGTTTGCGTGAGCGTACCACTAAACATTTCTTCCGTGATAATCACTCTATTTTGTGCATCTAAAAACAGTACCACAAATACTTCTCGCGTCAGGTTTCCTAATTTGAGACACAAATAATCGCGCACTTGCTGTGGCGAACTGAGAATGTCTTTCACATGCATTTTTTCGCTAAGCGCACGGCGGCTCATTTCAAAAATGGCTTGCAACTGTGCGTATTTACTCGTGCCTATACCATGCACTTGAGTTAATTCACTCAGTTGCGCGGCAAAAATACCATTTAAACTACCAAATTGCGTAAGCAAATCACGTGATAAATCTACCGCACTTTTACCCGTCACCCCAACTCGCAAAAAGATGGCGAGCAACTCTGCGTCGGATAATGCCTCTACGCCCAGTTCCAGCAATTTTTCACGTGGGCGTTCTGCAGCAGGCCAATCTGTAATTGCCATTATTAATCCTTTTTTGTTAGGGCTTTCGTTATTAAGTGCAGGTATTTAGTACCAATCTGCGTGCTTGGATGAAATGGTTTAGAATATCACCATGCAACCTACAATTGAAAAAAAAATAGCCGGCAAACTGGTATTAGGTATCACCGGCGGCATCGCGGCATATAAGGCAGCAGAGCTAGTGCGCCTATTAGTTAAAGCTGGGTTTGATGTGCAGGTGGTAATGACCAGCGCCGCCTGCCAATTTATTACGCCAGTCACTATGCAAGCCTTATCTGGCAAACCAGTATTTATTGACATGTGGGATAGCAGCATTAGCAACGGCATGCCACATATCGAGCTAAGTCGCCATGCGGACGCGATTTTAGTCGCCCCCGCCAGTGCAGACTTTATGGCTAAACTGGTGCAAGGTCGTGCGGATGATTTACTCTCTACTTTGTGTTTGGCTAGAGATTGCTCACTATTGGTAGCGCCAGCCATGAACAAACAAATGTGGGAAAACCCGGCAACCCAACGCAATATTAATCAACTTAAAGCAGATGGCATCAGCATTTTAGGCCCAGACAGCGGCGAGCAAGCTTGTGGCGAAATTGGCTTAGGCAGAATGCTAGAACCTGAAAGCCTGCTAGCCTTAGTAAACGCTCACTTTACGCCTAAATTACTCGCCGGAAAACGCATACTAATTACCGCCGGTGCAACGCTAGAAATGCTAGACCCAGTGCGCGCCATTACCAATTTAAGTAGCGGGAAAATGGGTTATGCGATTGCCCAAGCTGCGGCTGATATGGGCGCAGAAGTCACTTTAATCAGTGGCGCCAGTTCAGTGACAGCACCCTCTGGCATAAGAAAAATTGACACAATTAGTGCCAATGAAATGTATGACGCAGTGATGAACAATATCATTAAACAAGATATTTTTATTGCGGTAGCCGCCGTAGCAGATTACCGCGCAGTGTCGCAAGAATCAGAAAAAATCAAAAAAAAATCGTCTATGCTAACAATAGAACTGACGCGAAATAAAGATATATTGGCTGAAGTCGCCAGTTTACCAAATGCACCCTTCTGCATAGGGTTTGCGGCAGAAACTGAAAATCTATTGGAATACGCTGAAGCTAAACGTCAACTAAAAAAATTACCGCTGCTAGTGGCTAATTTAGCCAACGAAGCCTTAGGCAGCGATGAAAATAGTGTAACGTTGCTCGACAAAAATGGCGCGCATCCCTTAGCACGCGCGCCAAAAACTGAAGTTGCCAAACTTTTGTTAATGCATGTTGCGGGCATGCTTTAAGTTAGCAAAACAAACTGCATTTCTAGCTTAACAAGGCCTAAGTACCACCACGAAGTTTCGAACCAGCCATTAAAAAAACCTTTTAATATCATGGTTATCCTGATGTTGATCAATGTTTTTTATCGTAGAATGCCATAAAATTCAATTATAAAAATAACTCAAACAGGCCAGGTCATCATGTCATCATCCAATATCTTTAAAAGAAAACTATTATCAATTGCAGTATTAAGCGCATGCGGCCTCACACAAAACGTTATTGCTGCAGAGGTTTCTGAGCAAAAAATAATCACGGCGCCTGTGGTGGTTACTGCTACACGTGTTGAGCAAAACAGCTTTGATGTTCCCGCATCAATAGACGTTGTCGATAGCGCTCAAATTCATGATCAACAACTTCAGACCAATCTTTCTGAGTCATTGGCAAGAGTTCCAGGGATTTCAGTAGCGAATCGTCAAAATTATGCTCAGGATTTACAAATATCCTCACGCGGCTTTGGTGCAAGAGCACCATTTGGTGTTAAAGGTATACGTATCATTATTGATGACATTCCTGCAACCATGCCCGACGGCCAAGGACAGGCTGCAACCATTTCACTCGGCTCAACTGACCGCATTGAAATTTTACGAGGACCATTCTCAGCTTTATATGGTAATGGTGCTGGTGGGGTTCTACAGGCATTCACTGAAGAAGGCAAAGGTCGCCCAACAGTCTCAACCAACTTCGCTACTGGTAGCTATGGCACAACGCGTGAAGAGCTAAAAATATCAGGAAAAGAAGGTGCAGCTAGTTATTTGGTAGATAGCTCTTGGTTTAGCACCGATGGTTATCGTGACCATAGTAAAACTGATAGAAACCAAACCAATGCAAAAATCGTCTGGGAAGTAAATGACAGCACAAAATTAAAACTAAGTGCCAATTCATACTACCAAACAGCACAAGACCCGCTTGGCCTTACACTCGGGCAGCTTGCATACAATCCAAGAATGGCAGGTGGTGGAACTGGAAATACAGGAATATCACCTTCATCTGTTACTTATAACTCGAGTAAAACTATCAACTACAATCAAGCAGGGTTAGTGTTAGACGAAGAAATTAACGAAAATAACAGCTTCAAAGTCATCACTTACTACGGCACACGAAAAGTACAACAACTTCAATCGTTCAATCCGCTTGGTGTGGTTGATTTAGATCG
>CAIYLB010000029.1 GCA_903926935.1 uncultured Pseudomonadota bacterium | reverse complement strand
GGATAAAGCGATTTATTTGATTAATGTAGTCGGTGGAAAACTACCGACAGATCTTCATGATTTAGCCATTGCCAATGCCTATTTAGAAAAAGTACGCTGTAATTTCACGCCCATGCTGATGGCTCATTCGAAGTAAGCTCACTCAGTGTAAACTCATTAAAAAATTTAACCCACTTGATCTGACGTAAAAAAAATGCCCGCAAAATATATTTGAGCGGGCATTTTTTATATTACAGCTTAATCAGCAAATCACTTATATATAGATGTCTTAAAATTTAATTCTTAAGAAAGAACGAACCATCTCATTTAACTTAACAGACTATTCTTACTCTAATATTTTTTTCAAATTATTTAAACCACCATCATAAACACCGCCCATCGTGTCAGATGCTGTTTTTTCATCTGCCGGCGCTTTAGGTAAAAAGCTACCTTCCCAAACCACCACAGATTTATCTGCGCCATTTGTATATACATGTAATGTTGATGCATAAGCGGTTACAGGCAACACACCATCAACGATGATGTAACTCATCATTTTATTTTTGCTATTATAGGCAGTTAACTGTTCATTAATTTTACCGCCGTCTTGCAATGTAAGTGTACGCTTAGCACCTTTTTTACCATCGACACCTGATGTAATTTCAGTTTTAGCAATCGCTGGATGCCAAGCGCCTAAATCTGAAAATTTAGAAATCTTATCCCATACTTTTGCAGCTGGAGCATTAATGCTGACTGTTTTAATCACATAAAGTGAAGTGGACTCAGCGGCATTTGCTTGTGCAGTAAAACCAAAAGCAAGTAAAGATAATACAACTAATAATTTACTCATCGTAACTCTCCTAAAATAGACAATTCTGTATATAAAATTAATAAGACAATATTGATACAAATAAAACAAAAAAAGTCTTTGTATTCAAACAAAAATTATTTTTTATTTGCATCATTTATAAAATCTTACAGCATATATACAGGTCTGTATATATATTTCTTATTTTATTTAGTATAGAATGAGAAAAATTAAGTCAGCGGTCAATTGAATGTCTACGTTAAAAAGCAAAATATTGGTAGTAGCAACAGACCTTTTTCAAACGAGGGGTATTAATTCGACTGGTGTAGATACGATTGTTGCTGTAGCCGGCACTACAAAAATGACGCTTTATAAATATTTTACTAGCAAAGAAAATTTAATTCTTGAAGTGCTTAAAAAAGGTCATGATGACTTTCAAAGCTGGCTTAGCGAAAAACTGAACACCAGCTCAAAAAAACCCAGTGAAAAATTACTAAAATTGTTTGAATTTATTGAAGAATGGGTTACATCTCCCAGTTTTCGCGGAATGGGATTTATCAAGGCTTCCGCTGAGTTCCCAAACGAGGAAAGCCCTGTACACCAATTATCTTCAGAGCAATCTCGCGAATTTAGACAATATATATGTAGCTTAGCCGCTGACGCCAACATTAAAGATGCTGAAGGCTTGGCCTTGCAACTATCTTTACTGTTTGAGGGTGCAGTACAAGCCGAGCAGATGAAGCGCGGCTCGGGCGCCATGAAATATGCTAAAAAAGCGTCCAAAATATTAATTGATGGTGCTTTGGCTGATTGATTTTAAATTTAACCTTTAGATAAATAATCTAAACAAATGTAAGTAGATATTAAGTTGCTTGCTTGTACTAGGCATTAAATAAGATAATGTTTTTTTAAATTCAACCTATTCACATGCATACACTCATTTGCGGCTCCCTCGCTTTCGACACCATCATGGTGTTTCAAGATCAATTCAAAAACCATATTTTACCGGACAAAATTCACGCGCTTAGCGTAGCTTTTTACGTACCAGAAATGCGCCGGGAGTTTGGCGGCACTGCCGGTAATATTGCCTATAACCTACAATTGCTTGATGGAAATCCACTCATTATGGCTACTGTGGGTGAAGACTTCGCTACTTACACGCAATGGTTAGATGGTCATAAACTTAACACCGCACACATTAAAACCATTCCCAACAGTTTTACTGCTCAAGCTTTTATTACCACCGACATTGACGATAACCAAATTACCGCCTTTCATCCTGGCGCAATGATAGAGTCTCACCAAAACAGTGTGTACGATGCCAAAAATGTTACTTTGGCAATTATTGCGCCGGATGGTCGCGATGGCATGTTTCAACATGCGCGCGAATGCTTTGAATCTGGCATCCCATTTTTGTTTGATCCAGGCCAAGGCTTACCGATGTTTAATGGCGATGAGCTGTTACAGTTCATCACGATGGCAGATTACCTAGCAGTAAATGACTACGAATCTCAAATCATTCAAGATAAAACTGGTCTATCGTTGGATGAATTAGCCTTGAAAGTTAAAGCGCTAATCGTAACTCTAGGTGGCGCTGGCTCACAGATCTACGCAGATGGTCAACGTTTTGATATTCCATGCGTTAAGGCAATGAGCATTGTTGATCCAACCGGTTGTGGCGACGCATATCGCGCTGGTCTAATGTACGGCATGGCAAAAGGTTGGGATTGGCAAACTTGTGGGCGTTTAGCTTCAACGATGGGAGCAATTAAAATTGAAAGCCGCGGCGGACAAAATCACAAGCCTACACGTGAGGAAATTGAAGCCATTTATACGCAAGCATTAGTCAATGAAACTACTATTGCTGAGCAAGATAAGCACTAAATATTAGCTAGAATAAAGTATTTTATAAACTAGTTCAAACAACTTTAAATTCTTTAAATAAAGGAATAATCAGATGAAAACAACACAATTATTGGTAGCTGGGCTTTTAAGCTTAATACTTGGTGCCTGTGCAACATCAAACTCAGGCAGCGTTTACAGTCGCGATGATGCACGTAAAGTACAAACGGTTAGAACAGGCGTCGTTGAAAGTGTACGCTCGGTAAAACTAGAAGGCACTAAAACACCGATCGGTACCATTGCTGGCGGCGCTATTGGTGGCATCGCTGGCAGTTCAATTGGGCATGGCAATGGCAGTACAATTGCAGCCGTACTTGGCGCGGTAGTTGGTGGTCTAGCTGGTTCTGCAGCAGAAGAAGGCCTTACACGTAAAGACGCTTTTGAAATCACAGTAAAAATAGATGGAGGCGCATTAGTGTCTATTGTGCAAGAAGCTGACGAGCAATTTAGAGCTGGCGACAGAGTACGTCTAATTGAAGGCGGCGGAACAACACGCGTATCTCATTAATTTTAAATTGAGTATAAATTCACTGCAAATGTATAAATAGGCGATTAACAATCTATTCCAGTCTGACAACCTAAGTTGGAATCGCACAAATATAATGTGATTTCAACTTATCGATTAATTTAATCAACATAAGTTAAATGTCAACAAACGGTAATCTTACTGTCATTAATTTTTAACCTCAATTCATTAAAGTCTCCTTAATATTAAAGGGGAAATTAAATGGCTGGTAAAGATTTGACTTTGCTTGAAAATACAAATGAATATAGCCGTAAGCAAATTGCCTTACAGGAATCGCTACAAAGACGCCTTTGCATAAGCCTAGCGCGCACGCAGGCCGAAATTGAAGAAGCGCAACGTCTGCGTTATAAAGTATTTGCGGAAGAAATGGGCGCTCAGGTTTCCGGTACTGACGGGCTAGATGTTGATGGATTTGACCAATTTTGTGATCATTTAATTGTACGAGATAGTGACACCAGCCAAGTGATCGGCACTTATCGAATTCTCAGCCCTGAAAAAGCCAATGAGGCAGGCGGTTATTATTCTGCTGGCGAGTTTGACTTAAGCCGACTAGCACATTTGTTTGATCGTACTGTAGAAGTAGGCCGCGCTTGCGTACACCAGAACTATCGAAACGGCGGTACCATTACGATGTTATGGGCTGGTCTTGCCAAATATATGCAAATCAACAACTACGAGTACATGATAGGTTGTGGCAGCGTTAGCATGTCTGACGGTGGTCACGCCGCAGCTAGTTTATATCAAAAACTCCAAGATGATTATTTATCGCCGATTGAATATCGCGTATTTGCACGTAACCCTCTGCCTATTAAATCCTTACGCACCGACATGCAAGTCGCCTGCCCGCCATTAATTAAAGGTTATTTACGCCTTGGTGCTTATATTTGTGGCGCGCCAGCATGGGATCCCTATTTCAACACGGCCGATATGCTGGTAATGTTACCTTTATCTAGAATAAACCCAAGATATGCTGCACACTTTCTAAAATAAAGGGTATGCGAAAATCGCACAATTACTTTGCAATCATTAAATACAGATACTATTACCACCGAACTGATAACGACCAACAGAATTACTAGGTACTTTAGAATTGGGCGAATTGCGACGCATACACTAGCCGGAGTCATCATTGCATCAGCAATATTACCGCTTGCGAGCAAACCGCTAAAACAGAGCATCATTAAATGGTGGAGCTCGCACTTGCTGATTGCGTTTAACATTCGTGTTATTTCTTACGGGCATATTCCGCAAGAAAAAGATCAATTAAACACCACCATGTTTGTCGCTAATCATATTTCGTGGACAGATATTCATGCGCTTAATAGCTTAATTGCGCTAAGATTTGTTGCAAAATATGAAATACGGAGTTGGCCAGTGATAGGCTATTTAACCTACAAAGCCAATGCACTTTTTATTGATCGCGACAAGCGCCAAGATGCAGGACGTATCGTAAATACCGTTGCACATAGTTTATCAGCTGGAGACAATTTGTGTTTTTTCCCAGAAGGCACAACCACTGATGGCACAGAAATTAAACGTTTTAAGAGCAGCCTTATCCAAGCAGCTATTCAATCTAACGCCACTATTAGACCAGTCGCAATTCGTTACCCGACACCAAGCGGAGGCGCTAATATTGGGGTGGCGTATGCGGGCGAAACAACGATGCACGAGTCTATGTTATCTATATTATCTCAAAAGCATCCAGTTGTTGAGCTGCATTTTTTAGTGCCGATTATTATTAGCGAGCTAGCCGAGCAAGATAAGGATCGGCGCGCATTAACGCAACATATAGAAAAATTGATTCGCAATACGTTAGATTTATAGCGATAAGCGCTCATTTAAAAAGCTTAGGCTTTAATTGCTGATCTAACGGGTTGGACGCAACCTGAGTGATTGCTTTTGTATGGATATTCATGGCGGTCAACTGACCACCCCATAAGCAACCAGTATCTAATGAATATACGTTGTTTCTATGCTGCAAGCCCAACGCTGACCAATGTCCAAAAATTACTTCCGACTTTTGCGTCGCCCTGCTTGGCACATCAAACCAAGGCATTAATCCATTAGGAATATCTTGCAACTCACCTTTAAAGGCAAAATCCATTTCACCTTGCTCGGTACATACACGTAATCTAGTCATTGCATTAGTAATCAAGCGTAACCTATCTAAGCCCACTAAACTATCAGACCAGCGATTCGGCTGATCACCATACATGTGCAACAAAAATTCCAGATAATGATCACCCTGCAAGGCTGCTTCAACCTCGGCGGCATAGGCCATCGCCTGCTCAGTTGTCCATTGTGGCAATAAACCTGCATGCACCATCAAGAAATTATCTTGTTGCACCATTAAGTGCTGATGGCGTAACCAATCAAGCAAAATAGCGCTATCTTCTGCAGCTAGCAAAGCATCGAGAGTATCGCCTTTATGTGCCTGAACAAAGCCGTGCGCCACCACCAAAGCATGAAGATCATGGTTACCCAATACCACCTCTAAGCTATCATTATGCTGATAGCACCAGCGTAGCACTTCTAATGAGCCACTACCACGGTTGATTAAATCACCCACTAACCAAAGCTTATCTGATTTAGGGTTAAACTGAATACGCGTTAACAATGCCTGAAAAGCATGATAACAACCTTGAATATCACCAATCGCGTAAATGGCCATTAAAACCCTATCACCCATAAAAAAGCCACTTATCTAACTAAGTGGCTTTTTTATTTTATTTAATTAAACTGCCTTAAACATAGCCTGCAGTTAAATGCTAATTAAAAACCAGCACTATTGTGTCTCAGCCTTTGGCAGCATCTGCCGCACTTACTTTCTATTGATCTATTTAGCTGGCACTGCTGCCGCAACCACTTCCGCAGCAGGTTTTGGTTTAAAGTTAGCACCGCCAGCATTAGCCATTTCAGCCACTGCGTTAGCAATTTCGCCATCCGTTAAAGCTGGGTTACCACCTTTAGCCGGCATGCTGCGAATACCATTAATCGCATGGCTAATCAAGGTATCGTAACCTTGCGCAATACGCGGTTTCCAAGCATCTTTATCGCCAATTTTTGGTGCATTCATCAAACCTGCTGCATGGCACATTGAACATACTGCTTGAACCACTTCAGCACCACTTTTATCTGCGTGAGGGCCAGCGTCCGCACTAGCCACTTCAACCGCTGCAACTGGTTTGATATTAGCTTCAACCTGCGCAACAGCTGCGGCTGGCTCAGCCACATCAGGCGCACCAATAACACCAAAAGATTTAGCAATTAAAGCAATAATTAATGTAAATGCTAAAATGCTACCAGGTATCACAAGAATCAATTGCCAAAATGTAGAACCCTTGTATTCTTTATCTTTAGAACTCATTACAGTAAATCCCCATAAATAATTTGTTATAAAACTATTATACCTATACTTTCAATTAACGTAACGTACAAGGTAACAAGACATGAAATGTCACACTTTGCTATAATGCACGAATTATTGCGCTCGTAGCTCAGCTGGATAGAGTGTCGGCTTCCGAAGCCGAAGGTCACAGGTTCGACTCCTGTCGGGCGCACCATAAAATTGAATAGTCTGTTTATTAAGGCTTTTTTCTTTTTCACATCTACTTATCACTCCAAGTGTTACACACTAATGCTACACACTGCAACTCAACTGCACTGTAAAGCACTAATGGAGCTTATGTTTATCCATGAAGAAGCAAACGAATGTCGTCAGACGTGGTGCTATCTATTACTACCGAGCAAGGTATCCATCAGACTTAGTAAGTCACTTTGGAAAAGTAGAGTTTTCATTATCCCTTGAGACTAAGGACATTAGAGTAGCTAACAGTAGAGCTAACCTTACGCAACTCAAGTATGACCAAGAGTTCTCAGAAGCACGTGCAATGCTGTCCCCAAGCAATAAGCCTTCAGAGACTGAGCGCGCAGCCTTGTTATGGTCATCTAGGCACATAGACAAAGGTAGCTTCGTAGACCTCCAGACCAATAAGGTGGAGAGAAACGTTGTAGCTCCTAACCCAAATGACGCTATGCATCACCTAATAGACTACTGGCAGTCACAAGGAAGCAAAGCACCAAGATGTAATGGTCTAATAAAACGAGACACTTTTTTAGAGATTATAATCAACTAACGAGGTGTTAAATGAATCAAGCAAAAAGAGTATTTACAATAGAGTTCAAGCAAGAGTGCGTTAATTTAGTGCTGAACCAGGGTTATAGTG
>CAIYLB010000028.1 GCA_903926935.1 uncultured Pseudomonadota bacterium | reverse complement strand
CGCAGGCATGGTGTAAATAGAAATTAGCCAGAATAACGGCAAACCAACCATGGTGCCAAACGTGCCTGGGGCTTTCTTGGCGAGGCCGCTACCAAACCCAAGGCCAAATAGATGCGCCGGATGTTGTAATAAAAATCGAAGATTTGGTGTGTTAGCGCTGGCTACCATGGTTTTCTTGGGTGACTTAGTTGAAGTGGTCAAAACCAGTTTCCTTAATATCCAAAATTTCATCATTTAAACCATGCACAACAACACCAGTGTCATTAGTAATCTGGCCTATGCAGCTTAATGATAAGGCCAATTTCTGGCTGAGCGCTAGAATTTCTGCACGTTTTTCAGCGGGCGCAGTAAAACATAGTTCGTAATCGTCACCACCTGCCAATAATAGCTTAATGATTTCTTGGTTCTGCAAAGTCGAAGTATCGCAATATTCAGAATGCGGAATCTGGTTTAGCTGAATTGTCGCGCCTACGTTTGAAGCTTGTAAAATATGCCCTAGGTCGGCTAATAATCCATCCGAAATATCTATTGCGCTATTGGCGATGCCATGTAATGCAAGGCCTAAAGTGACTCTTGCTTGCGGGCAGTGTAAGGCTGGAGCGCAGGCGGAAAAAGCCTGGGCTGTTAGGGTTAATTTTTTTTGCATGTGTGCTAAAGCTAAAGCGGCATTACCCAATAAACCACTGACCCAAATGTCATCAGAAGCTTTTGCGCCACTGCGTTTAATCGCTTTTTCACTTGGCACTTCGCCCATTATTTGTACACAAATATTTAACGGCCCACACGTGGTGTCGCCGCCGATTAAATCAATATCAAACTCGGTCGCGCAAGCAAAAAAACCACGTGAAAATTCACTAAGCCACTGTGTATCGTTGTTTGGTAATGCAATCGCCAGTGTTGCCCACTTTGGCTTTGCGCCCATGGCGGCCATATCCGACACATTAACCGCCAGCGATTTCCAGCCTATGTGATAAGGATCCGCATCTGCAAAAAAGTGTGTGCCTGCAACTAGCATGTCGGCAGATATCGCCAACTCCATGCCTGCGCTGATGCTGATTAAAGCCGCATCATCGCCTACGCCAAGATTAGTATGGCGGGTAGGGCGGGTGAAATGCCGTTTGATTAAGTTGAATTCTGACATGCAGGTTTGTGTTTAATTTTAGACTGTGGTTTTAATGGCAGATTTTGGTCTGAAGGCTAGTACGATCGTTTCATTGGTTTCAAGGTATGGCATCGCCCGTTCTGCTGTGGCTAATAAGTCTAAGCAATAAGGTACTGCGGCAAATATACCGTGAACTTTCACGATGCCAGCGTCATCTTTTAAGCCTTCAAGTGTCTGCGCAATGGCTTTCGGTTGGCCTGGTAAGTTGATGATTAAACATTGCCTGCGTATTACTGCGACTTGTCTAGATAAAATAGCTGTTGGCACAAAGTTTAAACTAATTTGGCGCATTTGCTCACCAAAGCCGGGCATTTCCTTATCGGCTATGGCTAACGTGGCTTCTGGCGTAACGTCACGCAAAGCTGGGCCTGTTCCGCCGGTGGTTAAAATTAAATCACAGCCTTCATGGTCGACTAAATCTATCAGGGCCGCTTCAATGTCAGATTGTTCATCAGCAATCAAACGGGCAACATATTGCGCAGGACTTATAAGCGCTTTATCCAGCCAATTTTTTAGGGTTGGAATGCCTAAATCTTCATAAACACCGCTACTTGCACGATCGCTAATTGAAACTAAACCAATTTTAGTGAATTCTTTTGTCATTCGTTTGTCGTAATTAAATGTAAGCCTTAATAATACCATTACCGACATTAAAGGAATTTTTCATGGTGCCTAATACACATTATTCTAAAAACAAAAATGCAAGTGATGCACAAATACTGACCACTAAAAAAATCCCCACAGCATTAATGCTCTTGGGTTTGCTCAGCTTAGGTACTGTGCTGATCGCTACACAATTGCATGCCGCTGAAGCGAATGTCGCTGAAGTTAACTTGTATGCTAAAAATTATAAAGAACAAAATGGTTACCATCTGAAATCACTGGATGCAAGTCCAGATACCAAGATTTTTGTAAGTAATCATAAAGAGGATGACAACATTAGTATGCTGGAAAAAGGCTACGATATGATGGGTTCATCAGGCTTTGATGGTGCGACGGCGCCCGCAGATTGGGCCTTGCAACACGGCAAAAATATTAAAGCCGATACCGTGCTTATTTATAGTAAATATGGATCAACCAAAACGCCGCACGGCAAGTTGGAGTTGATCAAAGAAGCGGCCAAAAGCGGCGGTGAAATTGATGCTAAAGATTTGGTTGAAGAACCTATTCAATATCAATATTACGCGAGCTTTTGGGCTAAATTGCCTATGCCTTTACTCGGTGTGCATGTGATTAAGTTAGTTAAAGCGGAAAGTAACGAAGATGCACAAGCCACAGGCGACCGCGGTTTAAAGATCATTGCCGTAATACATGAGTCTCCAGCGGCTAAGGCTGGTGTGGTAAAAGGTGATAACTTACTTAAAATAGGTGATGTTGATTTAGCTAAAGCGGATGATTTATTTGTCGCGGTTAAACGTTATGCTGGCCAAGTGGTGACAGTAGAATTTTTGCATAATGATACAGTGACTAAAACAACTGTCGCATTAAACCAGCGCTAAAGTTATCGAGCGGCAGTTTGGATATTTACAACGTGATTTCTTGAACCTAAAACATATAAATTTTGTAGTTAAGTGCCGCTTCTCTTATTGAAAAGTGACCGCTCTCATCTTCATTCCCGCACAGGCTGAAATCCATTTAAATTATTCACTTAACTGGATACCCTGCGCGGGGATGAAAAATTTATAAGTTTTTAGGGCAGGATTACTTCTTGCAAAGGTCAAATAGTTTAAACGTCTTTGTTCTGCAGGTTTTTTTAGAATAAATGTTTATTGAGTAATAAGTGCGTTTCAATGCTAGCTATATAGCCAAGCGCGATCACTGGCGTCCATTTAAGATGACCAAAGAACGTATAAGTGCCACGTGCTTGACCCATCAAAGCAACCCCAGCAGCCGAGCCTATAGATAGTAATGAGCCGCCAACGCCTGCAGTTAATGTGACTAACATCCACTGCCCAATTGACATATCTGGCATCATTGTAAGGACGGCAAACATCACTGGGATATTGTCAACGATAGCAGAAATTAAACCGATACTAATATTTGCGTTGCTTGCCCCTAAGCCGCCATATAGCGTTTGAGAGATTAACGTTAGATAGCCAAGAAATCCTAGGCCACCTACACACATCACAACACCATAAAAAAAGAACAGCGTATCCCATTCAGCTTGGGCTACTTTGCGATAAATGTTAAAAGGCACCAAACTGCCAATTTCATCTAAGTTTTTACCCTTAATATGCGTATTCTCACCTTTAAGGTTTAAATAATAGCCCATGAACATCAATAAACTCAGGCCTGTTAGCATACCCATGACAGGAGGGAGATTTAAAAAGCTGTGGAATAACACTGCCATCATAATGGTAAGTAAGAATAAAGCCACAATCTGCAATGCACCACGCCGCATAGGGATTTGTTCGCTACGTCCTTTGGGTTTATCGTTAGGAATGCTAAAGTGCATAAACGCAGCGGGCACAAGCCAGTTAATTAAAGCGGGTATAAATAAGCTAAAGAATACCCAGAAATCTACTAGGCCATTAGTCGCATGAATATTTTTCTGCCAAACCATAAGGGTTGTAATGTCTCCAAATGGGCTGTAGGCACCACCAGCATTCGCCGCAATTACTAAGTTGATGCAAGAAAGTAGAACAAACTGCTTATTACTTCCGCCTACCGCCATCACAACGGCGGACATCAATAAGGCTGTTGTCATGTTGTCGGCAACGGGAGAAATGAAAAACGCTAATGTACCTGTCACCCAAAACAGCGCACGGTAACCCAATCCTTTCCTAATCAGCCAAGTCCGCAGCGCTTCAAAAACATTGCGTTCATCCATTGTGTTAATGTAAGTCATGGCAACAATTAAAAACAGCATAAGCTCAGCGTATTCCAACAGGTTGTGGCGCAGTGCCTGTGCCGTGATATCTGGCAGTCCTTGCGTTTGATAATACCAAGCAATCATCGCCCAAATTATGCCTGCAGCCAACATCACTGGTTTAGATTTTTGTAGGTGCGTGAACTCCTCTGCCATCACCGCCAGATAAGCGAGAAAAAATATCAGGACAGAAGCAATGCCAAGCCAGTGATGAGTGAGGTTCATGATGGTTGAATGCATTGCCAAATTGTCTGCTGCAGTGGCTATTGTTGGGATGAGTAAGCTTAGGCTGGTTATTAGTAATTTATTCATCATCGCACGCAGTTTGAAGTTTTTTAAAGAAGTTAGCTCATTACATTATTTAAGGACGTTCTTGAAATAATGCCGATTAAAACCAGTTTACTAATCGTTAATTTCTTCGTTGGTATCAAGATTGCCTGCATCGCTAGGTGATTCTTTTTGCGCAGCTTCAGTCACTTCACGCAGCAACTTGAAAATTTCACGGCTACTCTTAGGTGGCTTTTCAGCAGAGAGTTCTTTTTGCGCGTTACGTACTAAAGTTCGTAATTGCTGAATATCGGTCAGTGGATATAGTGCAATAAACTCAGCTAACACATTGGTGTCAGCAATCATGCGGTCACGCCAGCGCTCTAAACCATGAAAATAAGCATTTTCGGCAGTATGTTTGCCATCCCAGCGTGCGAGTTGCTCTAAAATAGGTGCATTATCGATTTCACGCATCAAACGACCTAAGTATTGGCGGTGGCGTCTAATAGCGCCGTTGGCAGTAATTTTTTTAGTATCGAGTACTGCCGTTAATACCGTATCTGGCAATTCTAATTTGAGAAGTTTATCTTTTGGTAGCTCAGATAAGCGTACACCTAATGCCTGTTGCGCATCGGCCTCAGCTTTAAGTTGAGTCTTGCTAATGGGTTCTTCAGCGTTTAATGTTGAGGCTAAATTAGCATCATGACTGAAATCAATGCGAGTAGTTGTCTTTTTAGGTTTCATGCTGCGGTATGATAGCATTTTTTAGTAGATAATTTTAGGCTCGTTTGTTTTAAAACACTCGGCCGTTGTCGGCATAACAATTGAAAGATGAAAATTAATGGCAGATTCAGGGTTTAGTTATTCCTTAGACGAAATCAAGCAAATGTCAGAAGACGTGCTTAAAGTGGCTAAGTTACAAGGCGCAAGCGCAGCAGAAGCCGAGCTGAGTTTAAGTATTGGACAGAATGTTTCGGTACGAATGGGTGAAACGGAGAACATCGAATATAACCGTGATAAAGGCATGTCGGTCACTGTCTATTTTGGCCAGCAAAAAGGCCACGCCAGTACCTCTGATTTAAGTCCGCAAGCGCTAAAGGATACGGTTGCTGCGGCTTGCAATATTGCTAAATATACTGCTAAAGATGAATTTTGCGGATTAGCTGATGCCAAATTAATGGCTACGGATATTTTGGATTTAGACCTGCATCATCCTTGGGATATTTCGGTAGACGAAGCCATTGAAATCGCGAAGGAATGTGAAGCGGCTGCTTTACATGTGGATGCACGCATCACTAATTCTGAAGGCGCTAGCGTTTCAACTGGTACTGGTTACTTTGCTTACAGCAATAGTCACGGTTTTACTGGCGGTTATCCAAGTTCAAGACATGGTATTAGTTGCTCAGTGATTGCTGAGGCCGATGACAATATGCAGCGTGATTATTGGTACAGTACGGCGCGCTCAGCCGCAGATTTGCAAGTGGCGGCCGAGATCGGCAGAATTGCCGGTGAACGCACAGTCCGTCGGTTAAATTCAAGAAAAATTAAAACCTGCCAAGTGCCAGTTTTATTTGAGGCAACGCTGGCCAGCGGTCTTATTTCATCGTTAATCAGTGCGATTTCTGGTGGTAGTTTATACCGTAAGTCATCATTTTTACTCGATAGTTTAGGCAAGCAAATTGCCAGCCCGCTATTAAATATTGTTGAAGAGCCACATCTCAAAAAAGGTTTAGCAAGTAGCCCGTTTGATAATGAAGGCGTGGCAACGCATGCGCGTCAATTAGTTAAAGATGGCGTGTTGCAAGGCTATATACTGGGGAGTTATTCAGCACGAAAATTAGGTATGCAAACGACAGGTAACGCAGGCGGCAACCATAACTTAATCGTACAATCTGGCGCTGATGATTTTGCTGGTTTGTTAAACAAAATGGGCACAGGCTTATTCGTTACCGAGTTGTTGGGTAGCGGCATTAATATGGTAACAGGCGATTATTCGCGAGGCGCTGCTGGCTTTTGGGTTGAAAATGGCGTGATTGTGCATGCGGTAGAAGAAATCACCATTGCCAGCAATATGGCTGATATGCTGAAAATGATTGTTGCGATTGGCAATGATGTGTTGGTGCAAGGCTCAAAACAAGTCGGCTCGATTCTAATTGAGCGCATGACCGTGGCGTGTGAATAATGGGATTTATCCCATATACTCTGCTGCGCTAGATCTAAAGTTTAGGATCAGTATGGGAGCGAACTTATCGATTGACCTTGATTAGCTCCTTGTGAATTAGAAGCAGAATTGCTGTCACACAAAAAAAGCTCCATTTCTGGAGCTTTTTTGTAGATTTAATGAGCAGTCATTACTTTATTAATGACTTATTTGGCTGGTGCAGGGCTCTCGTCATTGAAATCATCTTTATTAAAATCTTGAGTCACATAGCCATCTTGAATTAGATTTGCACGTCTTTGTAAGTAAGCGTCGCGCATAAATGCGTATGGATCTAAAGAAGCTTCGTCCACTAAGTCAGAGGCAGCCAGCAATTCTGTACGCTTGTCTATGAATTGCGCGATACGAATTTGGTTATACATCCTAACTTCACCAATATTGTGTACGTAACTCACTGGGTCAGTGGTACTTGTATCAAACACTAGGCCTGTAACATCACGCAGACTAGATGGGCCCAGAAAAGGTAAAACAAGGTAAGCGCCATTGCCAACTCCCCAAAAACCTAGCGTTTGACCAAAGTCTTCTTTGTGAATGGCTATTTTATCCATAGAGGCCACATCAAAAATACCGGCTATACCAAAGGTACTATTAATGACAAAACGGCCTGCATCTGTAAACGCGCTAGTAAATTTGAACTGTAATAAATCATTGAAAACAGTAGTGATTGAATTTAAATTACTAAAAAAGTTATTAATACCTTTACGTATAGGCGTTGGGGCGACCGCTTTATATGCAGTTGCTACCGGTTTAATAATGGCCTTATCAGCGACGTCATTAAATTTATAAATACCGCGATTCAGTCCCTCAAGTGGGTCTTTGTTTGCGTTGGTTGCACAGCCTGAGAGCAATGATAAGGTGAGTAAACCCGCGATTGCTATGATTAATTTTGTCCGCATTTGAAGCCTTAAAGTTGTTACTTTTTTCTAAAAACAAGCTTCATAGCCATTAATAATATTTAATTAGCCGCTTGAGTTCATTTGATAAAAAACCTAATGTTACTTTAACTTAAGCGGGCCCTATTTGTCTACTATTTTGGCTCCTGTAGTAGATTTATGTAATTACTTCACTTCCTGTCTGAAAAGCTAAATGATTCGGTATCGTAGGTTTTCAGCGGTTATAATTAAGCTAAAAAGGCTTAGTTATTAAAGCACTATTCATGCTAAAAATAGATTGCACAATTTGGAACGTAATATGACGCCGCTATACACAATTACCGAGTTTTTAATAGATCACCTTCAATGTGAGCATAAAGAAGCGCTTGCGCCCATGTTGGCCGATGTTGCTGCTGCGTGCAAAGAAATAGCCGTGGCTATTGAGGCTGGCGCGCTGAATGGCAACATGGGTAGCCTAGACTCGGAAAATGTTCAGGGCGAAGTACAAAAAGCGCTGGACATGATTACTCACGATATTTTCATTGCAACCAATCAGCGAAGTGGTTACGTGGCTGCTATGGCGTCTGAAGAAGTGGCTGAAATTATTGAGGTCCCCTTAAACTATAGACAAAATGGTGATTATCTATTGGTTTTTGATCCGCTGGATGGCTCATCAAATGTGAATGTTAATATATCTGTAGGTACTATCTTTTCTATTTTAAAAAGTGCGAGTAAGCAGCCTACTTTAGCAGACTTTTTGCAGGCTGGAACCGCTCAGGTTTGTGCGGGTTATGCTTTATATGGCACATCAACCATGCTGGTATTTACCACGGGCAAAGGGGTCAATGGCTTTACGCTTGACGCCAAAGTAGGTGAGTTTTATCTAACCCACCCTAATATGCAAATAACTCCTGATACACAAGAATTTTCCATCAATATGTCTAATTATCGATTCTGGCAAGAACCTGTGCAACGTTATGTTGATGAATGTTTATTGGGTGCTGATGGCATACGTGGTGAAGATTTTAATATGCGCTGGGTGGCCTCAATGGTTGCAGAAGTGCATCGAATATTAGTGCGTG
Organism: uncultured Pseudomonadota bacterium; assembly: GCA_903926935.1. Lineage (GTDB taxonomy): Bacteria > Pseudomonadota > Gammaproteobacteria > Burkholderiales > Methylophilaceae > Methylotenera. The sequence continues at coordinate 2,492 of CAIYLB010000028.1, read as the reverse complement.
GTGGCATTTTTATGTACCCGCTTGATATGAAACAACCCACTAAAGCGGGTAAGTTGCGATTAATGTATGAGGCGAATCCGATGAGTTTGATTGTCGAGCAAGCTGGCGGGGCCGCTAGTACTGGATTGCAACGCATTCTGGACATACAGCCTAGCGGCTTGCACCAGCGCGTACCTGTAATAATGGGTAGTCGTAACGAGGTAGAACGATTAATCGGATATCATAAAATTAATGCAGACTAGCCTAATTTAGCTAAGCCTCATCTAGCCAATCCCACTGGCGGCGGCTTCCAATACCTGTAAAAATGCATCTCCGTAACGATCTAGCTTGGCCTGACCCACGCCACTAATCTGACTCATTTCGTCGATATTGCTTGGTCGGCGGTTGAGAATTTCCAGTAGCGTGCTGTCGTGGAATATAACGTAGGGCGGCACGCCTTGTTCGCGGGCGAGTTCGGTACGTTTTGCTTTTAGAATAAACCAAAGCGGATCTTCGCTAACCGCACTATAGATTTCTTTTGCATTAGCACCTCGACCAGCTTTACTGATTTTCTGTTTCACCACTTCGGCATCGCGGCGTAACCATACTTCACTTTCACTGCGTAGCACTGGGCGTGCAGACTCGCTTAGTTTTAAGCCGCCATAAGCTTCAATATCACTTTCGAGATAGCCCCCCGCCACTAATTGTCGATATACGCTACTCCATTGCTGTTGTGAAAGTGCCTTGCCGATGCCAAATGTGCTGAGTTGTTGGTGATTAAATTGTTCGATTTTTGGCGTGGCTTTGCCGAGTAATACATCGATTAAATGCACCACGCCAAATCTTTGTCCGGTACGGTATACGCATGAAAGCGCCATTTGTGCGGCTTGTGTAGCATCCCATGTATCAACCGGTTCAACGCAGTTATCGCATTGCTCGCATTGGCCTGGGTGTTCCTCACCAAAATAGCGTAATAAAGTTTGATGGCGGCAGCTGGTCGATTCGCAAAAACCTAATAGCGCATCTAGTTTTTGCCGTTCGACCTGTTTACGTTCTTCTGGAGCATCACCAGAATCCAGCATTTTACGCATACTGATGACGTCGCCAAGTCCGTAAGTCATCCATGCGTTGGCGGGCAGGCCATCGCGACCAGCACGACCAGTTTCTTGATAATAGCCTTCCATGCTCTTTGGTAAATCCAAATGAGCGACAAATCTTACGTTTGGTTTGTCTATGCCCATTCCAAATGCTACCGTTGCGACCATGATTACGCCTTCTTCACGCAAAAATCTTCGCTGATTTTGGTTGCGAACGCTGGCATCTAAACCGGCGTGATAGGGCAGGGCATCCCAACCGCGAGACTTTAACCACTCGGCGGTTTCTTCTACCTTGCGACGTGATAAGCAATAAATGATGCCAGCATCGTTAGCATGCTCACGCTCTAAAAAGGATTCTAGCTGCTGGCGTGCATTGGCTTTTTGCGTTACGCGGTAGCGAATGTTAGGGCGGTCGAAGCTAGAAACAAACTGACGCGCTTCTTCTAGCTTGAGCCTTTCGATAATTTCAGCGCGGGTAGGTGCATCGGCTGTGGCTGTTAGCGCAATGCGTGGCACATGTGGGAAACGCTCGTGTAACACGGTAAGTTTACGGTATTCTGGCCGAAAATCATGCCCCCACTGCGACACGCAATGTGCCTCATCAATGGCAAAAAGTGCAATGCCAGCACCTTCTTCTATTTCTTCTAATAGCGTTAAAAAGCCACTCATTAACAAACGTTCTGGCGCGACATAAACAATCTGTAAATGCCCACGCATCAGCTGTGCGGTGATTTCCCGCGCTTCTTCAGCATCTTGGCTGGAATTCAAAAATGCTGCCCTCACGCCCAGTTGCTTTAGCGCGTCGACTTGGTCTTGCATTAACGCGATTAGCGGAGAAACGACAATACCAACACCCTCACGCAATAATGCCGGTAGTTGGTAACAGAGTGATTTCCCACCGCCGGTGGGCATCAACACTAAGGCATCGCCACCTGCGGTAACATGGTCTACGATGGCTTGTTGTTCACCCCTGAAAGACGAGTAGCCGAAAACATCGTGCAGAACTTGTTGAGATTTATATTGGGCGGCGGAATTTGACATGGCGCCATTGTAACACCGGACAGCTTACGCACTGGCGGCTAGCAGAGCTACGATGTTTTGTTCGTGAGTAAAGCTGGAGTGGACTCTTTAATTAACTTTGCAAGCATCATCAATACTGTCATCAGAATTGCCACCACCAGCGCGGTTTAATCTGTCCAATACCGCGGCCCACTCTGGGCTAGCCGGAGGTAATTCAACCAGTAATCGGTCTTTTTTTAGCGCGTCTAAACGATGCAAGCTGTCATATAATTGTTCGGCAACTTCGGCCGGTTTGCTGGATAAACGCAGCACGCTACAAGCTGGCGCTTCGCCTTCGCCTATCAGTAAGGCCGCACACTCTAAATCTGCCTTGGCTAAGGCTGGCTGTTTATGACT
>CAIYLB010000027.1 GCA_903926935.1 uncultured Pseudomonadota bacterium | reverse complement strand
TTGAAAAAAATATTAGAGTAAGAATAGTCTGTTAAGTTAAATGAGATGGTTCGTTCTTTCTTAAGAATTAAATTTTAAGACATCTATATATAAGTGATTTTCTGATTAAGCTGTAATATAAAAAATGCCCGCTCAAATATATTTTGCGGGCATTTTTTTGCGTCAGATCAAGTGGGTTAAATTTTTTAATGAGTTTACACTGAGTGAGCTTACTTCGAATGCGCCATCAGCATGGGCGTGAAATTACAGCGTACTTTTTCTAAATAGGCATTGGCAATGGCTAAATCATGAAGATCTGTCGGTAGTTTTCCACCGACTACATTAATCAAATAAATCGCTTTATCCCTATCCGGAATTTGAATCGCCTCTGGAAATTGGCATGTTCCATTTCGCATTTGCTCAAACTTTGCATACATGGCGGCAGCGTCGCCAGCGTTAATATTGTTGTTGATATGTGTCGGATTAGCGGCAATCAATGCATTAGTTTGGGTAATATGGTTTTTAGTTAGGGCTAATTGAAGCTGGTTAGCCTGCGTGAAATCTATTAGCCAGATTGCCATAGAAGCCGTCAGTAGCAAAATGCTGGCGGCAATGGAGTATGTCAAAGGTTTTGAAGTAAAGGTTTTTGTATAGAGCCAATTTCTTTGCGTTTGTGCCAAAATGAGCGCATTAGCTGCCTTTTTAGCATGCGTTAAACTATTGCAACCGGGTGCATTCATTTCTTGATGCATGGCATTTCTGGCAATAAGCACGATATGTTCGGCTAAAACTGCCGGATTTTCAGCGTGAAAGTCCTTAGCTTGCAAGCTAATAAAATCAATCAGTGCTTGATTGCCGGTCTTGTTCAGATTATCTATTTGCAAGCTGGGCGCTTGCAACCAGTCAGCTAAAATATCAAATAAACTTAGTATGCGACCCTGTGGTGTTTTGCTAGATTTGGCCAGCATGTTAAGCAACCACTGGGAATTGAGAATATCCATTATTAAATTATTAATCCAGAGCTAATTATTAAAACGGCTGCACTTCAACGAGTATCACAATCAAGCAAAGTATGATTACCGGCAGCTCATTAAACCAACGATACCAAATGTGACTGTGTTTATTGTTATCTTGTTTAAAGTCATTAAGTAGTTTGCCGCAATAAAAATGGTAAACGACTAATATAGCAACCAACGTTAATTTAGCATGCATCCAGTGCCCTGAAACGCCATAACTTAGCCACAACCACAAGCCAAAAGCGATTGCCAGCAGTGCTAGTGGAAACATAAATCTAAAAAGTTTCAGTTCCATGAGTTTAAGTCTGTCAGAGGTAGTACTATCGCTTACCATTGCATGGTTTACAAACAGCCTTGGCAAGTAAAATAATCCAGCAAACCAACTGGTTACAAAAATAATATGAAACGCTTTTATCCACAACATTTACGAGCCTACCTTTTTATTATTTAATGCTTCATTGAGTAAGATATTTAAATCAGTAAAGTCTATATTGCCAATAGTGCGGCGCAATAAGTGACCTTGTTTATCAAAAATGTAGGTCGTTGGCGTGAGGCTAATTCCGCCGAATTTCTCGGTAATTTCAGATAAGCCATCATGCATGACCGGAAAGGGTAGTGCTTTTTGTTTAGCATAATTAAGTACTTGCGCCGGTGGGTCGTATGGCATGGCTACGGCAATGACTTCAAAACCTTTATTGCTGAATTCATTATAGGTTTTGACCAGCGCTGGCATTTCCTTAATACACCCTGGACAGTCAGTTGCCCAGAAATTAATTAGCACGACTTTGCCTTTTAGGTCAGCCATCGCAATTTCTTTACCGTCTATGGTTGTAAATTTCACATCCGGTGCTGATGATTTGTTACTTAATTGAAATCCTAAAAAAACCAAGACAGTGATTACAATAATTGGTAATAATAGTTTTTTTAATAAATTATTCATCTAACTAGTTTATAGTTTTCGTTTAGTAAGACCAAGACAAAACTTCCCAATTACATTAAAAATATATAACCGTATGATTTCTTAATAAAACCCGTAAGTGTTGATTATATGAAACCTATTGCATAAATAACCATGAAACTCTTACGCTTATTTGCAGGTCAACACCATGATACAATTAGAATTTATAGCAAAGCTATTATCAAATCATAAATGAACGCACCTCTACCTAGTAATATTCTAAGTGCTGAGCCATCTTCAGCTACGCGCTTGCGCGAAATTCCTTATAACTATACTTCTTTCTCCGACCGCGAAATTGTCATTAGGTTTCTTGGAGAAGAGATTTGGGATGTTTTAAATGAATTGCGTGGTGAGCGCAAAACAGGCCGCTCTGCGCGCATGCTATTTGAAGTATTAGGTGATTTATGGGTAGTTACTCGCAACCCTTATCTGCAAGATGATTTGCTAGAAAATCCTAAGCGCCGTAAAGCCTTGGCGGATGCATTGCAGCATCGGATTGCGGCAATTGATGAACGCAGCGCTGGTAATGTCAAAGTGTTGAAGCTAGTGGTGGCAGGTCGCCAAGCCGTTGTGCAGTTTGAGAATGACTTTAAAAGTACGGCTAATTTACGTAAAAAAGCGCTGGCTAAATTAACCAAAATTACACGCAAAGATAATGTGCAGTTTGATGGTTTGGCGCGTGTTTCACATGTCACTGATGCTACCGACTGGCGAGTTGAATATCCATTTGTGGTGTTAACACCTGATACTGAAAAAGAAATCGCAGCACTCGTGCGTGCTTGTATTGAGTTAGGACTTACTGTCATTCCTCGGGGCGGCGGTACTGGTTATACTGGCGGCGCAATTCCACTTACACCGATGTCAGCGGTCATTAATACTGAAAAATTAGATCAACATAGTGGTGTGCAAATGCGCACTTTGCCAGGGGTTGCTCGCCAAGTTGCTACAATTGAATGTGGCGCTGGTGTGGTAACACGGCGTGCGATGGAAGCTGCAACTGATGCCGGTTTAGAGTTTGCTTGTGATCCAACCAGTGCTGATGCTAGTTGCATTGGTGGTAATGTTTCTATGAACGCAGGCGGTAAAAAGGCCGTGCTTTGGGGCACGGCTTTAGATAATCTAGCTTCATGGCGCATGGTGACGCCAGATGCCGAATGGCTGGAAGTGGAGCGTTTAGACCATAATCTAGGAAAAATTCATGATATTGCAATCGCGCGCTTTAAAGTAAGCCGCTATGCAGAAGACATGAAAACCTTGTTGGCGGAACCTGAGATTTTAGAAATTGCTGGACCTAGTTTCCGCAAAGTTGGTTTAGGTAAAGATGTGACTGATAAATTTTTATCAGGTTTACCCGGCATACAAAAAGAAGGTTGCGATGGCTTAATTACCAGCGCTACTTTTATTTTGCATCGTATGCCTAAGCATGTACGCACAGTAGCTTTAGAATTTTTTGGTAATGTATCTCATGCCGTTCCGGCTATTGTTGAGATTAAAGATTATCTCGATGCGACCGCTAAAAAAGATCCGCTGGTGCTGATGGCAGGTTTAGAGCACATGGATGAGCGTTACATTAAAGCGGTTGGTTACGCCACTAAAGCGGCGCGTCAACAGCGTCCAAAAATGGTGTTGATTGCTGATATTGCCTCTGATGATGAAAATGCCGTGGGTGAAGCGGCCTCTCATATTGTGCGTTTATGTAACGCCCGTAATGGTGAAGGTTTTATTGCGGTTTCTGCCGAAGCGCGTAAAAAATTCTGGTTAGATCGCGCGCGTACAGCGGCCATAGCAAAACATACTAATGCGTTTAAAATCAATGAAGATGTGGTGATTCCATTGCCACGTTTGGGTGATTATTCTGACGGTATTGAGCGCATTAATATTGAGCTTTCAATTAAAAATAAGCTCAATTTGCTTGATGCAATGCAAGAATTTATGCAGGGTGATTTGCCGCTGCAAGCCGATGAAGATGGCAATGCGGATGCTGAAATGGTTAAAAGTAAGCAAGCGATGGCTTTGCAATTAGTAAGCGAATTGCGCGCACGATGGAGCTTGATTTTAAATAATCTGGATGCGCCAGTATCAATCTTAGGTGAGGTTGCTAATACTTTGAGTCAGTACGAAAACGTATTTCGTGCTGTGCAATCTTACGATTTACGCATCTCATGGAAGCGTGAGCTTAAACGTCCAATGGCAGAAATTTTTGCCGGTCGTGAATATCAAAAAATCTTAAATCGTGCTGATGAAATTCACAAAACAGTGCTTAAAGGTCGGGTCTTTATTGCCTTGCATATGCACGCCGGTGACGGCAATGTGCACACCAATATCCCAGTTAATTCTGACGATTACGAAATGATGAAAGCTGCACATGAGGCGGTAGCCCGCGTGATGGCTTTAGCCAAAGGCTTAGACGGCGTTATTTCAGGTGAGCATGGTATTGGTATTACAAAAATGGAATTTTTGGAAACGGCAACCATTGAAGCGTTTACCAAGTACAAAAATAAAGTTGATCCGAATGGACACTTTAATAAGGGTAAATTACTAGCTGGTTCAGGCCTTAAAAATGCCTACACGCCAAGCTTTGGTTTATTAGAGCAAGAGTCTATCATTATGGAACAATCTGCCATTGGCCAGATTGCAGATTCCATAAGTGACTGTTTGCGCTGTGGTAAATGTAAGCCAGTGTGTACTACACATGTGCCGCGTGCTAATTTATTGTATAGCCCACGTAATAAGATTTTAGGTACCTCCTTATTAATTGAGGCCTTTTTGTACGAAGAGCAAACGCGCCGAGGCATTTCTATTAAACATTTTGACGAGTTTAATGACGTGGCTGACCATTGTACGGTTTGTCATAAATGCTTAAATCCGTGCCCAGTGGATATTGATTTTGGTGATGTGTCTGTAGCGATGCGTAATTTTTTACGTGAGCAGGGTAAAAAGAAATTCAACCCTGGAACAGCAGCAGGCATGGCTTTTTTGAATGCAAAAGATCCTGCCACTATTAAGCTACTACGTACCGTAATGATAGGGTTTGGCTATAAAGCACAAAATTTTGTCCATGCACTGGCTAAAAAGTTTGGCCTGCTAAAAGATAAAATCCGGCCGCCAGCCACGGTTGGTAAGCCAGAAATCAAGGCGCAAATCGTACATTTTATTAATCGACCGATGCCGAAGAAAATGCCGACTAAAACTTCACGCGCCTTGTTGGGCATAGAGGATAGCAGCATGATTCCTGTTATCCGTAACCCACAAAAAGTGACTGAGGACTCAGAGGCGGTGTTTTACTTTCCGGGCTGTGGCTCTGAACGTTTGTTTTCAAACGTTGGTCTTGCCACGCAAGCGATGCTTTATGAGGTGGGTGCAATTACAGTATTACCACCAGGTTATTTATGTTGTGGTTATCCGCAAACGGCTAGTGGTAATCACGATAAAGGCCAAGAGATTACTACCGATAATCGCGTATTGTTTCATCGGGTGGCGAATACGCTTAATTATCTGGATATTAAAACAGTTATTGTGTCTTGCGGTACTTGTATGGATCAGCTACAAAAATACGAGTTTGAAAAGATATTCCCAGGTTGTCGTTTATTAGATATTCATGAATATCTAATGGAAAAAGACATGAAGTTGAAAGGCATTACCGGTACGAAATATATGTATCACGACCCATGCCACAGCCCGATGAAAACGTATAAGCCGATGGAAGTGACGAATAAGCTCATGGGCCAAGAGGTGCAACTGAATGATCGTTGCTGTGGTGAAAGCGGGACATTTGCCGTTGCTCGGCCGGATATTGCTACGCAGGTAAAAATGCGTAAGCAGGAAGAGTTAGAAAAAGGGATGGGCAAAATGGGCTTAACTGTTGGCGCGCCTGAAGAGAAAGTGAAAATTCTTACTTCATGCCCAAGTTGCTTGCAAGGCTTAGCGCGCTATGGAGAAGATACCGGCATTGAGGCAGATTATATTGTGGTTGAGATGGCGAAGCATATTCTTGGCGATAATTGGATGCAAGAATATGTCGAGCGAGTGAATAATGGCGGCATTGAGAAGGTCTTGCTATAGTGCTTTGCCGGATATTAATATTGCGCTTGCATTAGCGGTTATGTTTAATAACTTCTAATGCAAGACTGACCTGAAAAGGCAGAACTAAAAAGGTAAAAATAGCGCAGTGGTAATGTTCTGCATGACCCGTGAAATAAGCCGCTGAGACTTTTCCGCCAATGCAATCGCATACAAATCGGTACGACCAATCATTTTGCCAAACTCTCGCTCAAATGATAAGTTTTTATCTTTATCGTTACTCTCATTTGATAATAAATAAAGTACACCAAGCGCATCTCGTGTATTTGATAACTTCCACGCAGCTATTTCAATATTTCTCGCGACGTTGTACATAGATTGTGGATCTATGCTGTCAGTAAAATAAAAATCTGTTTTACCGCCATGTACTTTCATTAGCATAGTTTGTATGCCGACAATAAATGCAAGTACGCGGTCACCAGTATACTCACTTTTGAACGCTAAAAAAATAGCTTCTGTGCCTTGTAAGTCATTCATAGCACTGAATTTATAGTGATGTTGTGGCTCACCATCTATTACCCAAGCTACCATTTTTTCTGCGCTATCCGGTGTACTCTTTTGTAATTCATGGGGATTGCGTTTGTAAAGTTTAAGCATTAATACACGTAAACTTTCGGTATTTTCACGGACTTCTACATCAGCCATGCGGTCAAAATCAGTCTTGATGAGTTGACTAATCGAGCTGCGGTCTTGGCGCTCAGGGGTATTTTTGTGTGCAGCGGATTCGACCGGAGTTAGACTGGGACTTGCACAGGATGACATCGTTAAAAGCAACAAGGTATTAGCTATGCCTTTAACTGCGAAGGTCATTTAACAGCTGCCGGTTTTTTAACCACACGAGCTTTGGGAAACTTTGCACTGAAGGTACTACCGATGCCTAATATGCT
>CAIYLB010000026.1 GCA_903926935.1 uncultured Pseudomonadota bacterium | reverse complement strand
TTTTAAATCGACCTGAAATTGTGCATTTTTGAGCTGGCCAGCAGGCGCGCTAACTTCGCCTATTTGAATTTGTATCGCACTAATAGCATAAGCATTTTGGCAAACCAATACTGAGCATATAACTAAGCTTAAACATAAACCCAGAAAATTCCAGAATTGGCGCAACATTTAGGCGGGATAAACTCCGGTAGATAAATAGCGATCACCGCGATCACAAACTATTGAAACGATGACTGCATTTTCTAACTTTTTAGAAAGTTGCAAGGCCGCATACAAACCGCCACCCGATGAAACACCGGCAAAAATACCTTCTTCAGTAGCCAAGCGACGCATGGTTTTTTCTGCATTGGCTTGGCCTACGTAGATTAATTCATCGACACGTTTTGCCTCATAAATTTTAGGCAAATACTCTTCAGGCCACTTGCGAATACCAGGAATCTGCGCGCCCTCTTCAGGCTGTACACCAACAATCTGTATGTTGGAGTTTTGCTCTTTTAAGTAGCGCGAAACACCCATAATTGTGCCAGTCGTACCCATACTCGCCACAAAATGCGTGACTTTCCCTGCCGTGTCACGCCAAATTTCCGGACCGGTGCCTTCGTAATGTGCCAGCGGATTATCCATATTACCGAACTGATCCAGCACTATGCCCTCGCCTTCAGCCTGCAGCTTAGAGGCCACATCGCGCGCCAACTCCATGCTGCCATCTTTTGGTGTAAGCACTAGTTCTGCACCATAAGCTTTCATGCTTTGGCGGCGTTCTATACTTTGATTTTCCGGCATCACTAATATCATTTTATAGCCGCGCATAGCCGCAACCATTGCCAGCGCAATGCCGGTATTACCGCTGGTCGCTTCTATCAGCGTATCACCAGGCTTAATGTCGCCACGCGCTTCTGCACGCGTAATCATGCTGTAAGCGGCTCTATCTTTTACTGAACCAGCGGGGTTATTACCTTCAAGTTTCAGCAAAATAGTATTGCTACTGTTGCCGCCCATACGCTGCAATTTTACTAATGGCGTGTTACCGATAAAATCTTCTATTGTTTTAAAGTTCATTCTTTTTAAATTCGCTGTTTTAAAGTGTGTTGTTTTAAATTAGTTATTTTAAATTCGTTGTTTTAAATTAATTTTTTACAGTTATTTTTTAACAACTAATAGTTATTTTCTAACTAAATAAACGGCATAAGCGGCAAAACCGGCAAAGGCAATGAGCGCTAATTGCGGAATACTTAAGCCTATAAAAGTCCAATCAATCGCCGCACAATCGCCAGTCCCACGGAACACTAAAGTCAGCGCTTTTTTTAGCGGAAAATTATCAAACATGTAATCAAAACCTACTCCGCAATCAGCAATGATACTTTCACGGTGCGCTTGCAAATACCAATGGCGAATTGCCACGCCAGCGCCACCCATTGACGTAAGTACTTGTAGTAAAGTGAATATTTTCTTAAATAAATTAGCTGGTGGAATAAATGCGGCGATTAAAAATAAAAGTCCTAGGCTCATAAAAATGATGCGCTGCGAAATGCATAGCGGGCAAGGCTCTAAATGATAGTGCGTTTGAATGACTAAAGCCGCGGCAACCAAAGAAAAACAAGCAAAAAAGGCTAACAAATAGCCGCTTCTACCAGTCAGCAATTGTTTAATTGTAGTTTTAATCTTAGTTTGGAACATAGCGATTTACACTTATAATTGAATTCAAGAAAACATTGTAATAGATAACGCATGATGACTGAACCAACTTTATTCGCCAATAAGAAAATTTTAACTGTAAGCGAGTTAAATCGTTTAGCCAATCAAGTATTGACCCAAAGCTTTCCGCTATTTTGGGTATCAGGCGAGGTTTCTAACTTAACTCGCGCAGCAAGCGGACATTGGTATTTTTCACTTAAAGACAGTGGCGCACAAGCGCGTTGCGTGATGTTTAAAGGTCGCAACAGTTATTTGGATTGGGCACCAAAAGAAGGTGATAAGGTTGAAGCGCGCTGCACGGTCACACTTTACGAAGCCCGTGGCGACTTTCAACTCACCATTGAATTTTTACAGCGTGCCGGACTAGGCATATTATTTGAGGCGTTCGAAAAACTTAAAACAAAGCTACAGCTTGAAGGATTGTTTGATGCCGCCTATAAAAAACGCTTGCCGGCACACCCCAGAAAAATAGGCATAGTTACCTCACCAGATGCCGCCGCGCTTAAAGATGTGCTCACCACGCTCAAGCGCCGCATGCCTAGCATTCCAATTGTGATTTACCCGACGCCTGTTCAAGGCAAAGGCGTGGCAAACTTAATTGCCAATGCAATCAATAACGCCAATGAACGTGCCGAATGCGATGTGCTGATTATTTGCCGTGGTGGTGGCAGCATAGAAGATTTATGGCAGTTTAATGAAGAAATCGTCGCCCGTGCCATTGCGGAATCTTCAATACCGACCATTAGCGGCGTCGGTCATGAAACTGATTTCACCATTTGTGACTTTGTCGCCGATATGCGTGCCGCCACACCAACAGCGGCGGCAGAACTAGCTACACCATCACGCGTAGGTATGCTGAATGCACTTAACCAGCTAAAACAGCAACTCACCAGAAATACGCAATATTTGCTTAACCAACGTAGTCAGGCGCTAGATTACTTAGCACGCAGGCTGATTTCGCCTCTACAACAAATTGAGCTGCAAAGAACGCAATTGGTACAAATTGGTTATCGTTTAAACGCCAGCGCTAATCAGCAATTACAAAGAAAGCAGCATGACTTATTGCGCTTAAGTCAGAACTTACAACACCTGAACCCGCAAGCAGTACTGACTCGCGGTTATGCCTTTGTGCAAAATAAGCTAGGCACAATTATTAGCGCTAGTGAACAATTACACAGTGGTGATGAGGTTGTCTTAACATTTGGCATGGGTTCAGCTGAAGCTAAAATCAGCAAAATAAAACCTTAATTTACGCGGGAAGGTAATTATTTCCAAATTGGAACAACACCAGTCACTTAGTATGTGATTCAGCCTAATAACCTAGGCTAATGCGCACCACTGCTTCATGCGCGGTTAAGTTACAATCCATCACTCAATCAAGCTATTACACAGCTAAAAATCACAGAATAAAAAATTCTTTAGCTTTAAAAAATTAAACCACAAGATATCTTGTCAAAAATCTATTGGTTAAGTATCTAAGTTGATTGATAATAGAGTCTTATCAAATTTAGCTGTGATTTTAATGTCATCTCCTACTGGCAGTAAAACTAAACTCTCCGCCCTTACTCTAGCCGCCCTTGGTGTAGTTTTTGGTGACATCGGCACAAGTCCTTTATACACCATCAAAGAAGTGTTCTCAGCCGGCACGCACCCAGTGCCACTGACTGAAGCGAATATGTTTGGCATATTGTCGCTGATTGTTTGGGCGCTCATCATGGTAGTTTCGGTTAAATACGTCGCATTTATTATGCGCGCAGATAACCGTGGCGAAGGCGGCATCATGGCTTTACTCGCATTGGCCAGCCACAACGCGGCAGATAATATCAAAAAACAACACACCATTATGCTGTTAGGTATTTTAGGTGCCTGTATGTTTTATGCAGATGGCATGATTACTCCCGCTATTTCGGTTCTTTCTGCGGTTGAAGGTTTAGAGTTGGCCGCACCGATGTTGCACCCGCTGATCATTCCAGTTACATTAATTGTACTAGTCATTTTATTTTGGGCACAAAGCAAAGGCACCGCATTAGTCGGTGCTTTTTTTGGGCCTATCATGCTGTTATGGTTTGGTACTTTAGGCGTACTCGGCGTCCAAAGCATCTTGCAAAATCCTACTATTTTGCATGCGCTTAACCCGATCTATGCCGTTCATTTTTTTGCAATTAGTCCTTGGATAGCGTTTGTTGCATTGGGCGCAGTTGTTCTTGCAGTCACTGGCGCTGAAGCATTATATGCAGACATGGGCCACTTCGGACGCCTTCCGATTCGCTTAGCTTGGCTTGGCTTTGTTTTACCAGCATTGATACTCAATTACTTTGGTCAAGGCGCGCTTATTTTAAAAAACCCTGAAGCGATTAAAAACCCTTTTTACTTACTCGCGCCAGAATGGATGCTATTCCCGCTCATTATTTTAGCCACACTTGCCGCCGTTATTGCCTCACAAGCGGTCATTACCGGCGCATTCTCAGTATCACGCCAAGCCTTGCAACTTGGATTTTTGCCACGTATGCACGTAGAACATACGTCTGAAAGCCAAGAAGGCCAAATTTACATGCCCCGCGTTAACTGGGGTTTAATGCTGGGCGTAATGGTCTTAGTGTTGTCATTCAAATCTTCAGGAAACTTGGCTGCGGCTTACGGAATTGCAGTCACGGGGAATATGTTGATTACTACGCTGTTAGCTGGCATCGTATTCCATAACATTTGGGGCTGGAGCAAATTACGCACGGGTTCATTAATGACGATTTTTTTAGTAGTAGACGTGTCATTCTTCAGCGCAAACGTTTTGAAAATACCTGATGGCGGCTGGGTACCATTGGTAATAGGTATTGTGATTTTCACTTTAATGCTCACTTGGAAAACTGGTCGCACGCTACTTTATCAACACCTTAAAAATGATGCGATGGCACTCGATCCATTTATAGAAGCCATCGGTGCGCATCCGCCTACTCGTGTTTATGGCACAGCGTTATTTATGACGCCAAACTTAGAGGGGGTTCCGCATGCGATGTTGCACAACCTAAAACACAATAAAGTATTGCACGAAAAAGTAGTGATACTGACAGTTAAGTTTTTGGACTACCCACATACCTCAATTGAAGAGCGTGTCGAAGTGGTGGCAATGCCCCATGAGTTTTACAAAGTTACGGTGAATTACGGCTTTAAAGATGAACCGGATTTACCGCGTGATTTATTACTCTGCGCGCCTAAAGGATTGGTATTAGACGCGATGGATACTTCATTTTTCGTCGGTAAAGAGATTCTTATCTCCAACGAGAAAAAGGAAATGGCTTTTTGGCGTAAAAAGATATTTATCGGCTTATTTAGAAGCGCTGAAACCATTACCAACCAATTTAAATTACCGCCAAATCGTGTAGTTGAGCTTGGTTCACAAGTGTCGTTTTAAAGCTCAACGATGTATGCGGTTTAGGTTAAAATACCGCTTTTACTAAACTTACCTAGAGAATTGTATGGATCCACGTCAAAACATCATTGAAGCCGCTTTTGAAGACCGCGCTAACATCAACCCAGCGAATGCCAGCGCAGAAGTTAAACAGGCTGTCGCCAGCGTTATTGCTGACCTTGATGCCGGCAATTTACGTGTTGCCTCTCGCATTGGCGATACGCAAGATTGGGAAACACATCAATGGTTAAAAAAAGCGGTACTACTTTCATTCCGCCTAGACGACAATGTGTTGTTAGACGGTGCTTGCACACAGTATTTTGATAAAGTACCAGCAAAATTTGCTGATTACACAGCGGAAGACTTTAAAGCCGGCGGTGTGCGCGTAGTGCCTGGCGCTATGGTTCGCCGCGGTTCATTCATCGGTAAAAATGCAGTGCTGTTACCTTCTTTCGTTAACATTGGCGCTTATGTAGGCGAAGGCACGATGGTTGATGCTTGGGCAACGGTTGGTTCATGCGCGCAAATTGGTAAAAACGTGCATCTATCTGGTGGCGTTGGCATTGGCGGCGTTTTAGAGCCTGTGCAGGCTGGTCCAACAATTATTGGTGACAATTGCTTTATCGGTGCGCGCTCTGAAGTGGTTGAAGGCGTTATTGTTGAAGATAACTGCGTAATTTCTATGGGCGTTTACATTGGTCAATCGACTAAGATTTACGACCGCGAGACAGGCACTGTCACTTATGGTCGCGTGCCAGCTGGCTCAGTAGTCGTTGCCGGCAACCTACCTTCTAAAGACGGCACTTACAGCCTCTATTGCGCGGTAATCGTTAAAAAAGTAGATGAAAAAACCCGTGGTAAAGTTGGCATTAACGAATTATTACGTGGCATTTAAGTGTTAATTAGCACAAGCTTGAAATTAGCTTAGCGTCAAAAAACTAGTTAATAGAATTTAAAGTATTAGCCAATTAAAAGCACTGCCCTGACACCCGCCCTGTGCGGGTGTTTGTTTTTACTGCGCACATTCCTGAGCAATGAAGTCTCAAACTTAAAAGCGTTAAGCCATTGTTTGGCAAATACTTAATTGAAAGTTATCAGTCGCTTATTGCGCATAATTTCGGCGCTTTACTGTAATACTGTTAAAATACCACTTTATTAAAAAAGATGGTCTAAATCGATCATCGCTAAAATCACATTCATGCAGCTATTCGGCATTCCAAACTGTAGTACCGTTAAAAAAGCACGTGATTGGCTAAGCAATAATGCTGTGGCTTATACATTTCATGACTTTAAGAAAAACGGTGTCAGCCATGATTTACTAGATGGCTGGCTAAGCCAAATGCCTTGGGAAAAACTGGTTAATCGCGCTGGCATGACTTGGCGCAATTTAACCGAGGCAGAAAAGTCTGCGGTGATTGATACTCACTCTGCGCTTAATTTAATGTTAGAAAAATCCTCAGTGATCAAGCGGCCAGTGTTGGTGAAAGATGGCAAAATCGTATGCTTGGGATTTACTGAAGCAAGATATCAAGAACTACTGAAAGAAATAGTATAAAGAACTAATATAAAAATACTGCAAAATAAACATGACAAACAACTCAAATACTCCTAGCAAAACTTTAAGTCTGGCGATTGATTTACTCACGCGCCGTTCTAACACGCCGGAAGATGCTGGCTGCCAAGAATTGATGATCTCGCGTTTAGAACCGCTAGGGTTCAAAATTGAGCGTATGCGTTTTGGTAATGTAGATAATCTTTACGCTAGACGTGGCACCACTGGCCCACTATTAGTTTTTGCTGGCCATACCGATGTAGTGCCGACTGGCCCGCTAGAAAAATGGAACACGCCTCCATTTGAGCCTACCATTAAAGACGGCATGCTTTACGCACGCGGCGCGGCAGATATGAAAACCTCGCTGGCAGCGTTCATCACCAGTATTGAAGAATTTGTCGCCGAAAGCCCAAATAACAGCGGTTCAATTGGCTTATTGATTACTTCTGATGAAGAAGGTGTAGCCGTTGATGGCACTATTAAAGTAGTAGAAGCATTAAAAGCGCGTGGTGAATTGATTGATTATTGCATCGTCGGCGAACCGACCAGCAATAAAGTAGTGGGCGATATGATTAAAAATGGTCGCCGTGGTTCACTTTCTGGCAAGTTAATCGTTAAAGGCGTGCAAGGCCATATTGCCTACCCGCATTTAGTTAAAAATCCTATCCATATGGTTGCCCCTGCTATTAAAGACATGGTCGACACCGTTTGGGACACAGGCAATGAATATTTCCCGCCAACCTCATGGCAAATTAGCAATATGAATGGTGGCACCGGTGCAACCAATGTGGTACCGGGCGAAGTGGAAATTTTATTCAACTTTAGATTTTGCACCGCCAGCACTGAGGCCAATTTAAAAGAGCGCACTTATGCCATTTTAAATAAACATGCGCTGGAATATGATTTAGAGTGGGAATATTCACCGCCCTACATCACACCGCGTGGCAACTTGGTAGAAGCGATTACCGAAGCGATTCAGCAAGCTTATGGCGTTACGCCTGAATTATCAACCACTGGCGGCACGTCTGATGGCCGATTTATTGCCGACATTTGCAAGCAAGTGATTGAATTTGGCCCACTGAATGCAACAATTCATAAATTAAATGAATGCGTGGGCGTGGCGGATATTGAGCCACTTAAAGAAACTTACAAATTGACGATGCAAAAACTGTTGGGCTAAGTACAAGATTTAATAAGAATCATAGAAAAAATTTACAGAAAAAATTTACAGAAAAACTTTACAGAAAATCTTTATAGAAAAACCAAGCAATGACAACCAACAACCCAAATAATCAGACTGTAATCTCCGAGCTATTCACCATCCGCGACTGGATACGTTACGCCGTTAGCCGGTTTGAAGCTTCTGATATATTTTACGGCCACGGCACAGATAACGCCTATGATGAAGCTGTTTGGCTAATTATGAGTGCATTACATTTGCCTATGGATACGCTTAATAATTTTTTGGATGCCAGAATCACCACCAATGAGCGTAGCAAACTTGCTGGTTTTATTGAGCAGCGTATTACAAAGCACACGCCTACCGCTTATTTAGTTAATGAAGCTTGGCTGCATGGCCTTAAATTTTACGTGGACGAGCGCGTGCTTATTCCACGTTCATTTATTGCTGAATTGCTCAATAACGACTTGAGTAATGGCGACTTAAATACCGACAGCTTAAGCGCATGGATTGAATTCCCTGAAATGATAGAAAGTGCAGCAGACCTTTGCACAGGCAGTGGTTGTTTAGGCATTTTGCTTGCCAACGCCTTCCCAAACGCCGCAATCGATGTGATTGATATTTCACAAGATGCGATAGATGTAGCGAATATTAATATTGCCAACTACGGCTTGGAAGAACAAATTACCGCCATTAAGTCTGATATGTTTAGTGCGCTTAATGGTAAGACTTATGATGTCATTATCAGCAATCCACCTTATGTGGATGCGCCTTCAATGGCAGCGTTACCTGCAGAATACCAAAATGAGCCGCAACTAGCTTTAGGTAGCGGCGTTGCTGGTTTAGACCACACGCACACTATCTTGCGCGAAGCGGCCAAGCATTTAAACGAAGATGGCATACTGATTGTTGAAATCGGCCATAATCGCGAAGCCCTAGAGGCGGCTTATCCAAACATTGCTTTTACTTGGTTAGAAGTTTCTTCCGGCAATGAGTTTGTATTTTTACTAACTAAATCACAGTTAGAATAAATTCGATATAGCCATTACAGTTTTATAAATGACAGTTTTATTATTTAAAGTTACACCAAATCAATAGTTACCTTAGGCAATCATATTTTGAACATCACCCCAACA
Source organism: uncultured Pseudomonadota bacterium (assembly GCA_903926935.1). Classification (GTDB taxonomy): domain Bacteria; phylum Pseudomonadota; class Gammaproteobacteria; order Burkholderiales; family Methylophilaceae; genus Methylotenera. Next base: position 2,937 of record CAIYLB010000026.1, on the reverse strand, counting down.
TCCAGCCAAACCATTAGCTGGCAAGAAGCTGGCAAAACAAAAACCAGTATATGGCATTCTGAAAACGATGCTCCTGTACCTAAAAAAGTACAAATTACTGACGACACCATCAAAGCTGATGATGCCTACAAACTTTGTTGCGAAGGTACTGCTCTACTTTGGCGCGGTGATTTTCAAAATGCAAAACTACTCATGCAAGCACTTTCTCGCAGAATAGATCGCCCGCGTAAAAAACCAAAGAAAACTGGCGAAACCATGTTGCAATCATTTCATTTGCATCGCCAAGGCCAATCGCAAAAAGCCCGTATTTTAGGCATGTTAGTCATTGAATTAAACGTGGGCTACAACATCAGCTTACGCCGCGCACCAGATGTTAAAGCCGCTTGCGAACATGCTTACGGTAAAAGTACGCAAGGTATTGTGGTTTCATTACGTGAAATTTTGGGTTTAGTTGGCGCTTATGAGTGGAGCAAAAATGGCGTAGATATTCCAGTCATCAACAATAAAATTTACCCTAGCTACGGTGTTTTTTCGCCGATTCGCGGTGAATATTTAGACTTGGTTGACGTTGCACCGATGCCTGTGCCTTGTAATGTAGCATTTGATATTGGTACCGGCACAGGTGTGTTAGCGGCAATTTTAGCTAATCGTGGCGTGACAAAAATTATCGCTACCGATAACTCACACCGCGCTCTAGATTGCGCACTCAAAAATGTGAATCTGCTAGGCTTAAAAAACAATGTGACTTTGCTTGAAGCCAATCTATATCCAAAAGCAGAATATGGCAAAGCAGATTTAGTGGTATGTAATCCTCCTTGGCTACCTGCACACCCAAGCTCAGCCTTAGAATCTGCGATTTACGATGAAAAAAGCCAAATGCTTAAAGGCTTTTTAAATGGCTTAAGCGCTCACTTAAACGACACTGGCGAAGGCTGGTTAGTACTTTCAGACTTTGCGGAACACTTGGGCTTAAGAACGCGTGAAGAATTATTAGGCTGGATTGCAGCGGCAGGTTTAAAAGTGTTAGATAGAACCGACACCAAAGCTAGGCACGGCAAAACGTTAGATGCGGCTGATCCGCTACATGCTGCACGTAAAGCTGAAGTGACTTCTTTATGGCGTCTGGCTAAGCAATAAACTTATCCATTTCAATATAAACAAAAAGGGTGTGCAAATTATTGTTTGCACACCCTTTTTGTTATGTTAACTACAACTTGTTAATTATATTTAACAAACTGATTATCTAACCGCGACCTCTATTTCCATCGCTTTTCTTTTTGACATCTGGCACTGGTAAATCGCTGGTTTGTCTAACACGACGGTTTTCATTTTTTCGTGGCGCGGGTTTTTTAGCCGCTGGATTTCTGGCAGCATCAGATTTAGTGCGATATGGTTTAGCTGAACCATCGGCAGCATCACGCGGCGGACGGTCTAAAGCACTTACGCGTTGCCTACGCACTTTGGGCATAAATACCGTCGTTGCTTTTAACTTTTCGCGTTGTGTAAGCTGTCTAAGCGGTGCGCTTGGCACTGGCAATTCAGCCCATTCAAGCAGACCAACCACTTCTTTTTGCTCTAGCTTTAACATGGTGCCACGTTTAACGCGCGGTGGTAAATTTACTGGGCCAAAACGCACGCGCATCAAACGGCTTACTGGTAATTGAAACGCTTCAAATAGGCGACGCACTTCACGATTACGTCCTTCACGCAGAATCACTTGGTACCAATGATTTGCACCCTCGCCGCCCTGCGCTTTAATGCTATCAAAATTAGCTGGGCCATCATCAAGCTCAATACCTTCAGTTAACTGCGTCATCTGACCATCGGTCAATTCGCCAAAAATACGTACCGCATATTCACGCTCAACTTCATAACGTGGATGCATAAAACGGTTAGCTAAATCACCGGAAGTGGTGAAAATTAACAGGCCACTGGTATTCATATCTAAGCGACCAATGGCTATCCATTTAGCATTTTTAACTTTTGGTAATTTATCAAACACGCTAGCGCGCCCTTCTGGGTCGTCTTGACTAACGATTTCACCTTCTGGTTTATGATAAATCAACACTTGCGGAAGTTCTGCGACAAATGGCAGTTTAAGAATGCGGCTATCTAAACGCACCACGTCAAATTGCGTAACAGCTTGACCCGTAGTCGCTGGCGCACCGTTGACGGTAACCCGACCACTGGCGATTAGGGCTTCCATATCGCGACGTGAGCCCAAACCAGCCAACGCTAATAGCTTATGTAGCCTTTGCGTAGGTTCTGCAACGGCATTTTCATCAACAGCTAATTTAGTGAAACTGGTTTTTGCGCGGCGTGGCGTTGCTTGTGGGTCGCGTTGGGTTTTAAAGGGACGTGCCATAATGATAAACTATTGATTGTAATAGCGCATTTTACCGCAGTTAGTGATAATCGCCGCACATTAAATGGTTTTACTAAAGAATCGAGTTTGCTGTCGATTTTTTGCTTTCATGCCTTGCACTTAAGTCACTATGCACTTATAAATCCAGTTGAGTTTCCTGTGAAATAAACACTTCCATCGCCGGCAAATCAGCCAACGAGCGTAAATTAAGATCATCTAAAAAGTGTTTGGTTGTCGCATATAGCGAAGGCCGCCCCGGCACTTCACGCTGGCCGACAATATCTACCCAATCGCGTTCTAACAATTGACGCATCACATTAGGGTTAACCGCAACACCGCGAATTTCTTCAATGTCGCCTCTTGTCACGGGTTGGCGATAGGCGATAATCGCTAAAGTTTCCATCACCGCACGCGAATACTTAGACTGCTTTTCAGGATTCAATCGCGCTAAAAATGTCGCATATTCAGGCCGCGCTTGAAAACGATAACCGCTGGCAACTTGCACCAATTCCATCGTCCGTGCCTCCCAATCTTGCTTGAGTTCATCTAACAACATGCGCAAAGTGCTACGT
>CAIYLB010000025.1 GCA_903926935.1 uncultured Pseudomonadota bacterium | reverse complement strand
TTTGGTGCGAAAGGAGAGACTCGAACTCTCACGCCTTGCGGCGCTGGAACCTAAATCCAGTGCGTCTACCAATTCCGCCACTCTCGCAGGTAAGTTTAACGACATAATAACGACTGCCGTTTCTAGCAAGCCGCTATTGTAGCGCAACTAAAGCATTTTGGAGAAGACAAAATAACAAAAATATTAATATTTATTTACCATGACAAAATAAACAAAAATCAAGCACAGCTTTAATAGGTGCGCTTGTGGCATAAAGACTATTGGTAAGAAAGCTTATGCAAAGAAGTATCCTAAAAAATGTAATGCTGCATTCTTTGCGCTTGAATTTATATCGTTAAAGGTCGTGATTGTGCGAGAATGATAATTAATTATTTAAAATACAAAGTTTAAGAAAATGCAAAACACTATTAATCAAAATGAAATCAACATGCTACGCACTGAGTTAGAGCTTTTAATGCGTGAGCGTGATTCATTATTACGTGTGACAGGCGCTGCTGCTGGCCTCATTGCAGAAATGGATAGTCATGATTTGTCTATTAGAACCATTGAAGCCGCAGATTTATTAGCCACTACGATTAATAGCTTAAGTGAAGAGTCCTTGCAGGATGCCTTAAGTGCGGTAAATGCTGAAATTATTAGCTAACTATAAGCACAATATATAGTCGCGGCAACTTCATCAAGATTAAAAAAAGTGCTTAGAGTTTGAATAATCACCATAGAAACATTGCTAGCAATACCTCACTGACGCTACTTGGCGCATGCATCGCAATAATAGTTTCCGCTTGTAGCTTTCAGCAATACACGGCTAAACCTATCAATCAAATTGCCAGCGTAGAGAGATTTCAGCAAAAAGATCCCGCGAGCGCTGGCTTTCAACAATATTTACTCAGCAATGGTTACCCAGAAAAAAACTTACCGTTACAGCAATGGGATGCAGACGATCTGACTTTCTGCGCACTCTATTTTCACCCTAGCTTAGATGTGGCGAGGGCGCAATGGCGCTTAGCTGAACAAGCTGAGGCTAGTGCAGCAGAAAGACCTATCCCTAGCTTAAATGGACACTTTGCTAATAGCAATCAAGCTAATGGCGACAACAGTCCTTATGCATTTGGATTAAGCATTGATATTCCCATTGAAACTGCCAATAAGCGCGATATTCGCATTGAAAATGCGCGACATTTATCAATTGCGGCAAAGCTTGAAATCGCACAGACAGCATGGCAGTTACGCAAAGATGTAGTGCAATCGCTTAATGACTACCAATTTAACCAACAACAAATTATCTTTCTAACTAACGAAGAAGCGCGCCGCAAGGAAATTGTCGCCATTTATCAAAAGCGCGTAGATCTAGGCGCCGCATCAAATGTGGAATTAAGCACGGCTAAACTACTATTACAAACCATCACATCTGAACTCAACGCAAAAAAATATAGTCGCTTAGTGTTACGCTCTAAATTAGCCAGTAGCACTGGTTTGCCATTAACCAAAATTGAGGCCATGCATTTCGTACCTGATGCTGATAGCCAAAAAGAAGTAGGCTTTCCGCCATCGGGCAATTTGCAAACTACCGCCCTACTTAATCGCTTAGATATCCGAATTGCACTAGAGCGATATGCCGTTTCTGAAGCAAAATTGAAACTAGAAATTGCAAAACAATATCCGAATCTTGTTATTAGTCCGGGCTACGCCTATGAATTCGGCGATAGTATTTGGTCGCTAGGTTTATCTGGTTTGCTGACGATTTTAAATAAGAATAAATTGGCGATTGCCGAGGCCACACAGTTACGGGAAGTTGAAGCAACACAATTTGAAGCCTTACAGGCTAAAACTATTGCGCAGGCCGACACAGCGAATATGGAGCTTATGTTGGCTAAACAAGCACTGGATAACCAGCAAAAATTGCGTGAACAACAGCAATTAAACACTCAGCGTTCAGAAAGAAAATTTAAGGCGGGTGAAATTGATCGACTGGAATTAGCATTTAATGAATTAGAGAATATTAATGCCGATAAAAGCGTTGCACTATTGCAGTTTCAATTAAAAACTGCGCAGAATCAGCTTGAAAACGCGTTGCAAAAACCATTATCGGCCATCAAGAATACTAGCGAAAACAATCCAAAAAATATCAGCAACCTTGAAGATTTAAGCTTCAAAAAACCAAATAATAAAACCAAATAATAAAACTAAAGAATAAACAATAATCATTGCCAGCATAAATTACTGGCATTTTTTGAAAGCTGGATGGGAGTTCATCAACAATGAATCGCAAATTAGCCATAATCATAGGCATACAAGCCTTTCTTATCGTCATGCTTTTTTGGGTATTGGTATACTATGGCAAAGATGAATATGAGGCATCAACGCAAGTCTCTGAAGACAATATTGAGGCACAAAATCGTGTCAGCAGCAAAGAAGGTTTAGCAACCATTCATATTAGCCCAGCAACGCAGGCGCAAAGTGACATTACCACCAGCGGTTTAAAAACAAGCACTCACCAAGGCGGCATTAGTAGTTACGGCAACGTGATTGCAATTAATAATTTGATAGAATTGCGTTCGCGCTATCTTGCTGCAAAGGCTGATAGCTTGGTAATAAGCACTTCTTTAGCGCACAATAAACTTGAACTTGCACGTTTACGTGAACTAAATTCGGATGACAAAAACGTCTCGGATAAAGTGCTGGCAACCGCGCAGGCAGACACGAAATCGGATGAAGCCAAAATTTTTGCCGCAGAGTCGAGCGCTAAAAATATAGCCGATACTATGCGCCAAGCTTGGGGCGATACGCTCACAAAACTGGCAACAGAAAAAACTCCGAGTAGTCTATTACAAAGTTTGATCGATTATAAAGACGTGTTGATTCAAATCACCTTACCATTCGATGCGGCTGAACCCATCGAAAACAGCTACGTAATGGTAGCGCCAACGACAGCATCGTTAAACTCTGTTCGGGCAATTTATTTGTCAAAATCGCCCATGAGTAATGCGACCATTCAAGGTAAAACATACTTTTACCACGCCAACACAAACATTTTACGTGCTGGTATGCAAGTGAAAATAAATAGCTTAAGTAACGCCAGCAAGCAGACTGGCGTGGTTATTCCGGCGACTGCGGTTGTTTGGTATGCAGGAAAACCATGGGCGTATAGAAAAACCGGCAAAGACCAATTTAGCCGTCTACCAATAAATACTAACATTGAAGTTGATAACGGCTGGTTTTATCAGGCCAGCACAAAAGCTGATTTAAGCGCTGGTGACCAAGTCGTCACAAATGGCGCTCAACTATTGCTATCTGAAGAATTTAAGTCACAGATTACTAACGAGAACGAGGATTAAAGCCTAATGATGTCAGCTTTAGTTCGTTTTTCTATACGCTTTAGTGGCGTAATTATTGGCTTAGCCACGCTGGTGGTGCTTTATGGCATTCACAGCCTTACGCACAGTAATTTAGATGTTTTTCCTGAGTTCTCACCCACACAAATTATCATTCAAACTGAATCTGCTGGAATGTCGGCAGAATTGGTTGAAAGTCTAGTCAGCCAGCCGATTGAAACCAGCATTGCCGGTACGGTGGGCATCATCAGTTTACGCTCACAGTCCATTCCGGGCTTGTCTATAGTCACCGTCATTTTTAATGAAGATACTGACATCTATAGAAATAGACAGGTAGTGGCGGAGCGCTTGGCCACGCTTAGCAATCGCTTACCGCAAGGCATCACGCCTAACATCACGCCACTAACCTCTTCGGCAAGTACGGTATTAGGCGTTGGTTTAACTTCAAAAACTCGTAGCCTTACAGAATTACGTACCATTGTAGATTGGACTATCGTACCGCATTTGCTGGCCGTT
>CAIYLB010000024.1 GCA_903926935.1 uncultured Pseudomonadota bacterium | reverse complement strand
TTGTTGAAGAATTTATTAATTCACCAAGCTTGGAAAATCATCATTGACAAAAATGTAGCCAGTGTGTCGTGGGTGGGTGATCTTGGCCTCTGTCATTTCGTATATTACCGAGACTGAAAAGACTTATCCACCCATCGACTTTAATGATTTTTCTACAGCTAGTCATGCACGTACTGCGTTTAACTCAGCCTTCCTAACCAAGAAAATCCTTTTTACCAATTTCAACCCCATTGTGACGCAGAATCGCAAAGGCAGTTGTTGTATGGAAATAGACATTAGGCAGCACATAGTCTATCAGGTAAGGTAAACCTTTGAACGTCAGCGTTCTATCTCGCATGTGTAGTGTAATCGTGCGATCTTCTGTGCCATCAATATCCTGTGGTTTAAAGCTTTCCAGTAGAGCAATGGTTTTATCTAACCGTGCGATTAATTCAGGAAACGTAGCTTCGTTGTCTTCATAACTTGGTGCTTCCAGGCCGGCAAGTCGTGAAGCAGCACCTTTTGCCATATCGGTTGCGATTTGAATCTGACGTGATAGTGGAAACATATCAGGGTAGAGGCGTGAGTTGATTAGCACTGCAGGATCTATCTTCTTGGCTTCGGCATGGGCTGTGGCTTTTTCAAGCAAATTACGTAAGTTGGACAATGTTTTAATCATCGGTGGAACCGAAGCCTGATACATGGAAATTGTCATGGTGTTTCTCCTATTAATTGCTTGGGTTAGCGGATTTATTTTTCGGTTCTGTTTACTGATTCTACTCTGCATATTGTAATCCCGAGCGACCTTGACTGCTATTACAATAAGGCTTGTGCAAACTTTTGCCACAACCGTATGTTGCTGTTGAATTCACTGATCATTTTTCTTTAGTCATTTACTGCACCATTTGAAGTCATTCTTGGAACCAAGAATGACTGCAGCATAAGTAGTGCGCTACAATATGGTCAAAGGTGTAATGCTTTGTTTTTTTAATTCATACGGCAAGTATTTAGGAAAAAATATACGTTATCCCATGCTTAAATATTCTGAACACCATTACGATGACCAGTTAGGTCTCAAGATTTCACCACTTTTGTGGTTTGCAATGATTTATGGCGTACGCCATTTCTTTCTGATTGCGGCAACCATGCTAATGCCACTGGAGACAGTCCAAATGTCTTGGGTGACATTGCAGGCGCACATGCTTTTTATAGGATGCGATCTGCCGGCATTACTGGTACTGATTGCTATCGGACACCGTATCCCCAATGCTTTATGGTTGATGCGCTGGATCTGGCTAAATGGTAAAAGTATTTTAGCCATCTCTTATCTGTTAAGTTTGTGCAGCTTTATTTATCTTAATCTCTATGAGCTAAGTACACCAAATGCAGAGGAGTTGTTTTTTACTGTTGTGATCATAATGACCGATGTGGCTGTATTGATCTGGCTGTGGCGCTCATCGTTGGTGAGCGATATTTTTGCCGAGTTTCCCGATTCGCTTGATGAAGAAAGTGAGAAAAAACCGCCAAAAGCAGTCAATAGCGAGCGCCTTATGTTACTAAAGATACAGCACCAAAAACAGCTTGCCTTGCTAGAGGTTGTAGTGCTGTCTAATTTACCAAATCTATCCAATCTGCCAAGTGCAACCTTTGAAATTACATCTGACGTAACGCCACAAAGCGGGCTAAAAGCAGCTGCGGTGTTTGAGGCAAAAAATCAGTTGCGTGAAGCTGAATGTGTCTATCGTGCACTG
>CAIYLB010000023.1 GCA_903926935.1 uncultured Pseudomonadota bacterium | reverse complement strand
GTTTCCTGCGAAATAAACACTTCCATCGCCGGCAAGTCAGCTAATGAGCGTAAATTAAGATCATCTAAAAAGTGTTTGGTCGTCGCGTATAGCGAAGGTCGCCCCGGCACTTCACGCTGGCCGACAATATCTACCCAATCGCGCTCTAGCAGTTGACGCATCACATTGGGGTTAACCGCAACACCGCGAATTTCTTCAATGTCGCCTCTTGTCACTGGTTGGCGATAGGCGATAATCGCTAAAGTTTCCATCACTGCACGCGAATATTTAGACTGCTTTTCAGGATTCAATCGCGCTAAAAATGCCGCATATTCAGGCCGTGCTTGAAAACGATAACCGCTGGCAACTTGCACCAATTCCATCGTCCGTGCCTCCCAATCTTGCTTGAGTTCATCTAACAACATGCGCAAAGTGCTGCGTTCCATACGACCTGAAAAAAGTTTGATCATGTCATCCAAACTTAGTGGTTGGGTGCTGGTAAGCAAGGCGACTTCAAGCACTTGTTTGGTTTGCAGCGTGTTTTCTGGCTGTGTCATTTAAAATAAACCGTTAAAATAAGCTTTTATAAATATGCCATTGAAACAACATTATCATGACTACACATTCAATTGCACATAAATAGGTGAAAAAGCGGCTTGCTGGGTAATCCTTAATAAACCTTCTCGCGCTAGCTCTAATATTGCTAAAAAACATACCACTAACTTAGCAATGCCGTCTTGCACCACATCGAATAGTTCTGAAAACTCCAGCAGATTATCGGTTTTTAGGCGGCGTAAAATTATACTCATATGCTCACGTACAGAAAGCTCGGCTTTCCCCACTTGGTGATGCTGAAAGTGGCTGGCACGCTTAAGCACATTGCGCCAAGCTTCGGCTAAATCATCTAAGCTAAATTCCGGCGGCTTCACTTCACTAATTTTTTCATAATAAGCGTTAGCAATACTGATATCTTCGCCAACTTTGGGCATTTCATCTATTTTTTGTGCCGCTAATTTAATGGCCTCATACTCCATTAAGCGTCTGACTAGCTCAGCTCTAGGATCCTCTTCAGATTCAACATCAGCAGGTTTAGGCAATAAAAATCGTGATTTAATTTCGATTAGCATGGCAGACATCAGTAAATAATCTCCCGCCAATTCCAGTTTGATGTCCTGCATCTTTTCGACATACGCCATATATTGCCGCGTTAAATCGGCCATAGGAATATCGAGAATGTTGAGATTATGTTTGCGAATTAAATACAGCAATAAATCTAACGGGCCTTCAAAAGTATCTAAATAAACCTCTAGTGCATCCGGTGGAATGTACAGGTCATGCGGCAATTGAGTAAAAACCTCACCGTGAATACGCGCATCTAAAGTAAGCTGCGTTAGCATACGAGTTAATGCCCTATCGATTTCGAAAAAACATTAATAATGACTACACCAGCAATAATAAATCCCATTCCTAACATGGCCGGAATATCCAAGGTTTGCCTATATACCAGCCAACCTAGCGTCGATATCAACACTATTCCTAGGCCGGACCAAATGGCATACATAATACCCACCGGAAACACGCGCATGCTGATAGTCATGAAATAAAAGGCTACGCCATAACCTAGCGCTGCAATCAATGACGGCAACAAGTGGGTAAATTCATCAGAAGCTTTTAATGCCGTGGTGGCAATCACTTCTGCCACAATTGCGATAGCAATGGCAAACCAGTGATTCAAGCTAACACCATTCCATAGCCGTCATTACGAGTAATTTAAACCCATTACTTCACGCACATCGCGCATGGTTTCTCTAGCCAATTTACGGGCTTTTTCACAACCTTCTGCGACGATATTTTTGACTAATGTCGGGTCTTCAGCATATTGTGCGGCGCGTTCTTGAATTGGTTTTAGCTCAGCTAATACACCTTCAATTACCGGGCCTTTACACTCTATACAGCCAATACCTGCACTTTTACAACCGGCTTGCGCCCAGTCTTGCGTGGCTTGATTTGAATATATTTGGTGTAATTGCCAAACTGGACATTTTGCCGGATCACCTGGATCAGTCCGGCGTACGCGCGCTGGATCAGTTGGCATAGTTTTGATCTTTTTAGCGACTGAATCTACATCTTCACGCATAGAAATGGTGTTGTTGTAAGATTTAGACATTTTCTGACCATCTAAACCTGGCATTTTTGAAGCTGGCGTAAGCTTGTAATCTGGCTCTACCAAAATCATTTTGCCGCCACCTTCTAAATAGCCAAGCAAGCGCTCTTTATCGCCCATACTCATACCTTGCTGCTCTTCTATCATCGCACGTGCTGAATCTAATGCTTCGGCATCGCCGCTTTGTTGATAGGCGTTACGCATTTCTTGATATAAAGCACCACGTTTATTGCCTAATTTTTTAATCGCGGCTTCAGCTTTTTCTTCAAAGCCTTTTTCTTTGCCGTAAATATGATTAAAACGTCTGGCGATTTCACGGGTAAATTCAATATGCGGAATTTGATCTTCGCCGACTGGTACTTGGGTGGCTTTATAAATCAAAATATCCGCACTTTGAAGTAACGGGTAACCCAAAAATCCGTAAGTTGATAGATCTTTACTGGCAAGTTTTTCTTGCTGATCTTTATAAGTCGGCACACGCTCTAACCAGCTAAGCGGCGTAATCATGCTTAATAAAGTATGTAATTCAGCATGTTCCGGCACCCGAGATTGAATGAAAATCGTTGAGTTTGCCGGATCTACACCGGCAGCTAGCCAATCAATGACCATCTCCCACACGCTTTCTTCTATGATTTCCGGTGTATCGTAATGCGTGGTTAGTGCGTGCCAATCGGCCACAAAGAACAAGCATTCATGCTCGTGCTGTAGCTTAATCCAGTTTTTTAATACGCCGTTGTAATGCCCTAAATGCAAATTACCGGTAGGACGCATGCCTGATAAAACACGTTCGATTGCCATGTGATAAAACCTTAAATGTAATACTTGAGTTAAATAGTGTTGTTATTATACAAACAAGCTTAGCCGAATAAGTTATATATTAGCGCATAAACCACATTGATTAGCGGGTTTAAAATTTGGCTGAGTACGCCAGAAAACATCAGTGCGATTAAAATAATGAATCCGTAGCGCTCTAGCTGTGCAAATTTCATCGCGTATTGCATGGGTAATAAACTCACAGCAATGCGTCCGCCATCTAATGGTGGTAATGGTAGTAAATTTAACACCATCAACACAATGTTAATGCTGATGCCGGCTTTTGCCATCATCGCCAACGGATAAGCGATAGATTCTGGCGCGCTCATTGAAAACTTAAACACAAATACCCAAATGATAGCCATCACAAAATTGGAGGCTGGACCAGCAGCAGCGACCCACAACATATCTTTTTTAGGATTGCGTAAGCGACTAAAATCCACCGGCACAGGCTTAGCCCAACCAAACAAAATTCCACCTAGCGCCAAGGTTAAGGCTGGCAAAATAATCGTACCAAAAAGATCAATATGCCTAATTGGGTTTAGACTGATGCGACCAGCTTTATAGGCAGTCATATCACCAAAATACTTGGCCGCATAACCATGCGCAGCCTCATGCACGGTAATGGCAAAAAGCACAGGCAGTGCATAAATGGCTATTTTTTGTATGAGCGATAATTCCATTAGGGACTCTTTAAATTAATTAAATATTTATTTACTTGGTTTATAAATGTTATTTGCTAAAGGCCAAAAGGTGCTAAATCACCCAAACCTTCACGTATTAGTGTTGGTGCATCACCGGTCAAATCAATCACAGAGGTAGCGCCTGCCACACAATCGCCAGCATCAATTACCAAATCTACTTGATGTTCTAGCTGATCGCGTATCTGCCAAGCTTCGCTTAATGCATAGTCTTCATTGGGTATTGTCAGCGTCATGCTCAGCAATGGCGCATCAATGGCCTCTAATATCGCTTGAACAATAATATGTTGCGGCACACGCAAGCCTACGGTGCTCCGCTTGGGGTGTTGTAACTTACGCGGCACTTCACGCGTGGCATTTAAAATAAAAGTATAGGCACCCGGTGTATTGGCTTTAAGTAAACGAAACTGGCTATTGCTGACAATCGCATAATTACCCAACTCACTTAAGTTTCGACAAATTAAGGTGAATAAATGCTTATCATCAACACCGCGAATTTGGCGAATTCTGGTCTGGGCATCGCCATTACCCAACATGCAGCCCAGCGCATAGCCAGAATCTGTAGGATAAGCAATCACACCGCCTTTACGCAAAATATCTGCGGTTTGCGCGATGAGTCGCGCCTGCGGGTTGTCTGGATTAACATTAAAAAATTGCGACATACGGGTAGCTTAATTTTCTCTTTATGAGTTTTTAGTCTGAAACTGTTTCTAAAAGCAGCTTTTCAGGAATCTGGTTTTGAGCAAATGGACTTTTAGCAAACTCCGCCTCTGGCCAATCTTGCCAAACCGGCACACAATTACTCGGCAAGGCAGGCAGGCGGCCCATTTCCATAAAGCTGATGCCTTTGCCGTGATAGTCTGAGCCTTGCGAAGATTTGAGGCCAAATAACTGTGCATATTTTGCAAACTCTAGATATTGATCTGCGGTATGGCTACCAGTAACCACCTCGATGGCATCACCACCAACAGCGCGAAACTCTTCTAACAGTAATAACATATTGGTGCGGCCTAAATCATAGCGCCCTGGGTGCGCAATTACCGCCACACCACCACTGCCTACAATCCAACTAACGGCTTCTTCTAAACTTGCCCATTGATGCTCAAAAAATCCAGGCTTACCTTTGACCAAGTAGTTTTTAAAAACTGCTTTATTATCTTTGGCTACGCCTGTATTAACCAAAAACCGTGCAAAATGCGTGCGGCTGATAATGCCTTCTTGCGCATATTCATAAGCGCCTTCTAAGCTACCCATAATGCCGACTTTATCTAAACCTGCGGCCATACCAATAGCCCGAACATGTCTACCAGCACGAATGGCCGCCAAGCCTTCTTTTAACGGTGGATACTCTGGATTTATCTTTAGCCCAACAATATGAATTGTGCGTTTTTTCCAGGTGACGGATATTTCCACGCCTTTGATTAATTGCATGCCTAATCGTGCAGTTTCAATCTCGGCAATCGCTAAACCGCTAGTATCGTCATGGTCAGTTAAGGCCAACAGTTTAATATTGTGATTAAACGCATGCTCGACCAGCGCTGAGGGCGCTAATAGCCCATCAGAAATATTAGAATGTGCATGCAAATCGATGCTTAAAGACATGGATGTAAGATATACCCTAGAAAAATGACATACTAATTAGAAATTAATTGAGCAGTCCGCTTGCAATTACGCCTTGCGACGCAACATCAATCAT
>CAIYLB010000022.1 GCA_903926935.1 uncultured Pseudomonadota bacterium | reverse complement strand
TCAACAAATTTAATGTCGTTTTCTTCTACCATTTTCATTACATTAGCCACTGACATCAAGATCTCCTAGTGTGGTGTTAATTAGGGTAAAACTATTAAAGTACTCAACACGATAGATTAGCAGGAAACGTGCCATCCTGAAAAGACCAAACTAGCGCTTTTTTACTGAAGTATTAAAATCTGCGTGAATATAACGCACCATAAAAGTGCTTCGTCTAATTATTTAGCACTTTTATAGTGCAAAAAATTAACCAATTTTCTGATATTAAAATTTCACTAGTTTTAATCTTAAGCGTTTAAAATGCTGAGCTGAATTTACAAATGTAGCAACCACAATCATAAAGCCAAATTACTGAGGTAGATGTATGAATGAGCAACAGCAAATTTTACAGTTAGCACAAAATCGTGGCGCAGAAAATGGCTTACCCTATGCAGGCGCAGTGACCCCACAAGAAGCTTGTGAGCTACTACAAAAAAATCCGGAGTTTTTACTGATTGATGTGCGTACTCAGGCTGAACTAGCATTGGTGGGTCGTGTACCAAGCGCGCTTAATATAGAGTGGGCGTTTTATCATGGTATGGCACAAAATCAAGATTTTGCTAAAGAACTGTCTGAAAAAGTAGCTACCAGTAAAACGCTTATTTTTATGTGCCGTACTGGTGGCCGCTCGCATAATGCAGCAGCCGTTGCGGCAAGTTTGGGCTATACGCAAGCTTATAATATGCTAGAAGGCTTTGAAGGTGAAGCCAATAGTTTGAACCAACGCACCATGCTCAATGGCTGGAAGCATGCCGGCTTGCCTTGGACCAACTAAACTAATGACTGATAAGTATGCCGTGATTGGCAATCCAATCGCTCACAGCAAATCACCATTCATTCACCTAGCCTTTGCTACTCAAACTGGGCAAGATGTTAGCTACGAACGAATATTGGCGCCGCTTGATGGATTTGAGGCGACAATTCTTGAGCTAATTAAAAAAAATTACAAAGGGGTGAATGTCACCGTACCCTTTAAATTTGAAGCATTAAAGTTTGTGTCTCAGCATGGCGTGGTCAATCCATTAGCGCTCACTGCAGGCGCCATTAACACCATCAGTTTTGGCGAAGATGGCAGTATTATTGGCGACAATACTGACGGCATCGGACTAATGAATGATATAGCGCATAATTTAAAATTCGATATTCGCCACAAAAAAGTGCTATTACTGGGTAGTGGCGGCGCAGCGTTTGGCATTTTGCAGTCTTTGCTCAATGCTAATCCTAGCCTGATTGTTATTTCAAATCGCACTTTATCTAAGGCACAAGAAGCAGCCAAAATTGTTTTAGGTTTGATTGAAGCCAGTCAAACATTAGCGCACCCAAGTGACACAACTTGTATGGCCCAACCCTACCAGAACTTAGGTGATATCGCCTTTGATTTAGTGATTAACAGTACATCCACCGGTCTTACTGACACTGCTTTGCCAATTCCAAACACCATTTTTGCTAAAGATTGCCTAGCTTACGACATGATGTATGGCCGAGAAACGCCATTTATGCAACAAGCCAGCGCAAGCGGCGCGCAAGTCGCTGACGGTTTAGGTATGCTGGTAGAACAAGCGGCTGAAGCATTTTACCTATGGCGTGCGGTACGCCCAGATACACATAGCGTAATGCAACAAATTCGCGCCTTAAGCTAAATCGGCTTAAATTTAAATCAACTATAAATCTATGAAAAACTGGCTATTTAATCGCACTCATAATGCAAGCCCATTAAATTTTAGCGGCTACTTTACGCGCGGCCTGGTATTATTTTTCATGGTGATTTTTATTTACCAACTGTGGATATTTCTACATATCTGCTGGTGGATAAAATTCAATCCATCCAGCAGCGCTTTTATGGAAGACCGCCTAGATATCATTCAAGAAAAAATTCCAGATGCCGAGCTTAAGCATAAATGGGTAGATTATTCCAAAATTTCAATTAATTTGAAGCGCGCCGTGATTGCTTCCGAAGATGCTAAATTTATTGATCATGAAGGTTTTGATTGGGAAGGCATACAAAAAGCCTACGAAAAGAATCTTAAAAAAGGCAAAATTGTGGCGGGCGGCTCCACTATTAGTCAGCTGCTAGCTAAAAACTTGTTTTTATCAAGCAAGCGCACGCCTTGGCGCAAAGCTGAAGAAGCGCTGATTACAGTAATGTTAG
>CAIYLB010000021.1 GCA_903926935.1 uncultured Pseudomonadota bacterium | reverse complement strand
TATCAACTACAATCAAGCAGGGTTAGTGTTAGACGAAGAAATTAACGAAAATAACAGCTTCAAAGTCATCACTTACTACGGCACACGAAAAGTACAACAACTTCAATCGTTCAATCCGCTTGGTGTGGTTGATTTAGATCGCGATTTTGGGGGTATTAATTTACGTTATAACTACAGCACAAATGTTGCAGGCCAAAAATTAAAAGTTACTGGTGGCCTTGACTATGACAAGTCCAACGAAAATAGAAAATCATTTGACAATAACTACGGCACACCAACAACAGTTGCCTCTCGCAACGAAGATGATTCAGTTTACAACCTAGATCCTTATGTGCAAGCCAACTTACAGTTAGGAAGTGACTGGGAAGCTACTGGCGGCTTGCGCCACAACAAAGTGAACTTTAATATTCAAGACAAATTATTCCCTTTAGGTCCAAGCTCTAATTCTGGTAGCGTTTCTTACTCAAAAACTACACCTACTTTAGGCGTAGTTTTCCACGCAACACCAGCTATTAATCTTTATGCAAATGCTGGGCAAGGCTTTGAAACCCCAACGTTTGCGGAAATATCATACAGCCTAAATACGAATGGTACAGTGAACACAAGTAAATCTACACTTACTCTAAAACCTGCAGAAAGTATGACGTATGAAATTGGTGCGAAAGCCTTTATTGCCGACAACTCTCGTCTAAATATTGCGATTTTTACAACTAAAGTTACCAACGAAATTGCCGCGGCTAACAATTCTGGTGGCAAGGTTGCGTATCAAAACATCCCAGAAACTGAGCGCAATGGATTTGAAATGTCTTTAGATACTAACTGGACAAATAGCTTAAAAACTTACCTTTCCTACACTTACCTTGATGCAACAATTTCGAATAGTTATACAAAACATGTGACTGCAGGCTCACCAGCTATAACAACGACTCAAATCATTAATAGTGGCAACCAAATTCCCGGAATATCCAAAAATTCACTATATGGCGAAGTTCAATGGAGCTATCAACCAATTGGATTTAGTACTGCAGTTGAGGCAAATTGGCGCAGTAAATATTATGCAACCGACTTAAATGATGCTTCAGGATTAGCGAATTCTTTTGTAGCCGCAAATATTCGCGCTGGCTTTAATCAGAAAATTAACGGCTGGGGTCTTTCAGAATTTGTTCGAGTGAATAACCTATTCGATCGCAATTATGTAGGCTCTGTCATTGTCAACGACTCAAACTCACGCTTCTTTGAGCCAGCTCCTGGCCGCAACTTCTTGATTGGCGCTAATGCCAGTTATCAGTTCTAAGATTTTATTGATAAGGTAGTGTTTAATGCTAATCTGAATATACACTGCAAATTAATTTATAAATATTAGTGAGAATGTTATGAAAATTATCGTCGATTTAAAAGTACTGGATGATCGCCTACGTGAGCAAATGCCAGCCTATGCCACCCCAGGCTCAGCTGGGCTAGATTTACGCGCTTGCATAGATGCACCTATCACTCTGCAAGCCGGTGAAACCACGCTAATCCCTACCGGCATAGCGATACACTTAGATAATATCTATTATGCCGCTATCATTTTGCCACGCTCTGGTTTGGGCCATAAGCATGGTATTGTGCTGGGCAATTTGGTCGGCTTGATCGATTCAGATTATCAAGGCCAACTAATGGTGTCATGCTGGAACCGCAGCAATACTGCTTTTGAGCTTAATCCTATGGAACGCATCGCGCAGCTTGTGATTGTGCCAGTGGTGCAAGCGGAGTTTCATGTAGTCGATGATTTTGATGCCAGCGAACGTGGTGAAGGTGGCTTTGGTAGTACTGGCAAGCATTAAATTTGTCGCATTTAGTACACAATATTAGACAGATATTGCTTTAATTTACATAAAGCGCACTGTTTAGCTAATAAAGCGTAAATATTATTCATATTTACCTTGAGATAATATTAGCTTTAGTACTATAATTGCGGTCTTTCGAAAAAAGCAGAAGTTTGGAGATTAACCATGGCACGTGTATGTATGGTAACTGGCAAAAAGCCAATGGTGGGTAACAATGTTTCTCACGCAAATAACAGAACAAAACGCCGTTTTTTACCTAATTTGCAAAACCGCAAATTTTGGGTTGAGAGCGAAAACCGCTGGGTAAGCATGCGCATTACTAACGCTGCTTTACGTACTATCGACAAAAACGGTATTGATGCCGTGCTTGCTGGTATGCGTGCTGACGGCCAAAAAATCTAAGCTAAATTTATTTAGCTATATAAGGAATTTGAGTCATGCGTGAAAAAATTAAACTAGAATCAAGTGCTGGTACAGGTCATTTCTATACCACTACTAAAAACAAACGTACAATGCCAGGCAAAATGGAAATCAAGAAATTTGATCCAGTTGTTCGTAAGCATGTTTTATATAAAGAAACTAAACTTAAATAGTTCTTTGTTATAAACGTCTTATTGGCGTACTAAAACTGACTGAATAACCTATTACATTATTTTTACATGTAATAGATTAACAAAGTCTAAACTTTGAATCCACTAATCTCTTTGAGTTGGTGGATTTTTTGTTGTTCATCTATTTAACTGCATATGTACCATGCCATTATGGTGCATGCCTATTATGCAAAAATTCAAACTAGGTATAGCGCATTAGCTTAAATAAAAATAGTGGCTATTTAAGCTAACTGTAAAGCCGCCAACCTAGCATACAAACCGCCTTGTTCACGCAACTGTGCTGGGCTGCCGATTTCGACTATTTTTCCATTTTCCAGCACAATAATTCGATTTGCTTTTTGCACTGTGCTTAAGCGATGTGCGATCATTATAGTAGTGCGTCCCTGCATTGCAGCGTTTAAGCCTTGCTGCACTAGAATTTCAGATTCTGCATCTAGCGCACTAGTAGCTTCATCTAGCAACAAGATAGGCGCATCTTTAAGTATGGCCCGGGCTATGGCGATACGCTGGCGCTGACCGCCAGACAATCTGGTTCCGCGTTCGCCTAAAAATGTTTGATAGCCATCGGGGAGTTTTTGCACAAACTCGTCTACCTGCGCGGCCTTTGCTGCGGCAATTACTTCATCATCTGTCGCGCCTGGCTTGCCGTAGCGAATATTCTCCAGTGCGTTGGCAGAAAAGATTACCGCGTCTTGCGGCACTGTAGCTATATTGCCACGCAAGTCATGCAAACTTAGTGAGTCTATATTTTGACCATTAATACTAATCTGCCCAGCATTCGCTTCATAGAATCTAAGTAAACATTGGAATAATGTCGTTTTACCGGCACCAGAAGGACCGACTAACGCTACAGTTTCACCTGCAGCAATGCTGAGCGACACCTGATCTAGCGCGGCGACTTGAGGCCTTGATGGGTAATAAAATATGACGTTATTAAACTCAATTGATGCATGGGTTGGGTTAATCAGCTTTTGTGCATCGGCCGGCTCTTTAATCGCCGCATCTGCGTGTAATAGTTCAAGTAAGCGTTCGGTCGCGCCGGCTGCTCGCATCACATCACCCCAAACCTCAGCCATGGTGCCCACTGCGCCAGCCACCATCAGCGCATACAGTACAAATGATGCGAGTTCACCACCGGTCATAGTGCCAGCGCTAACTTGACGTGCGCCTATCCATAGCACAAAAATAATAGTGCCTAATATCGCTGTTACCATAATCATAGTGAGCATTGCCCGCACACGTACTCTTTTTAATGCGGCACTGAAGCTCACATCGGCACTTTTGCTAAAGCGTGCTATTTCGCGTTGCTCTTGTGTGTAAGACTGCACGGTAGGCATAGCATTAAGTATCTCGCCAGCCATCGCCGAGCTATCAGCAATGCGGTCTTGTGATTCACGAGAGAGCTTCTTCACTGAGCGACCAATAATAATAATGGGCAAGATTAGCAATAACATCAAGCCAATATTCAGTGAGAATAAATATAAATTAGTCACTGCCAGCATCACCATGCCACCAATAAATTGAAACAAACTACGTAGACCCATAGAAATTGAGCTGCCTACTACCGTTTGAATTAAGGTCGTGTCGCCGGTTAGCCTAGACAGCACTTCACCCGTTTGTGTCGTCTCAAAAAACTGTGGAGATTGTGTCATCACTCGCGCATATACAGCACTACGCAAATCGGCCGTAGCACGCTCGCCCACCCAGCTTACCGTGTAATAACGAGTAGCAATCATCAAGGCCCAAAATACCGCAAGAGCAAACATCACTAAAAAATGTCCATTTAAGCTTAATGCGCCCATTAAGCCTTTATGTGTTTCAGCAGAGGCTACCTTGCCGATAAAACCAAAGTCGATTAAGTCACGAAAAGCCAGCGGTACCAATAGCAGTGTGGCAGAGCCTAAGCACAACAATACAAATGCTAGAAATACGCGTGATTGGTAAGGCCGTAAAAATGGCCACAAGTTAGCCAGCGATGATAGTTTTTTAGCTGGAGGTTTTGCGTGTACTTGAAGATGGGATTGGGAGGCTATTTTGTTGGCAGATTGCATGTGTGTAAGGTCTTTTGTATTGAATAACTATAATATCATTGGCAACTAACAACATGTTAGGTTCATTACGTTGCGTAGCTTTAAATCTAAAATTTGAATCTAAGCTTGACGCTTAATTTTAAGCCACTGGTTTACATAAGATTTACGTTAGATTTAAGTTAAAAGTGCTGCTCTGATTTATACTTACTGCCATTATTAAACCCCTTATTTTTTAGCGCCTATTATGCATAAGAACATTAGAACAATTATTTGGCTTTGTGTCGTAACTTTAGGCGTAGCGGCTATTTGCGCTATTGCCCTAAATCGCGGAGAAAGTATCAGCGCCTTATGGTTTATTGCCGCTGCAGCGTGCGTTTATGCCATTGCTTATCGTTTTTATGCGGCTTGGATTGCCGCCACAGTATTAACGATAGATGAAACACGTGCCACTCCTGCTGAGCGACTAGAAAACGGTCGTGATTTTATTCCAACTAATAAATGGGTGGTATTTGGCCATCACTTTGCCGCCATTGCGGGGCCTGGGCCTTTAGTCGGGCCTACGCTAGCAGCACAATTTGGCTATTTACCCGGAACGTTATGGATTTTGATTGGAGCGGTATTAGGCGGTGCAGTACAAGATATGGTGACGCTATTTTTCTCAACACGTCGCGATGCGCGTAGTTTGGGGCAAATGGCGCGTGATGAAATCGGCCCTATAGGCGGTGCTGCTGCGCTTATTGGTACGTTTTTAATTATGATTATCTTGATCGCCGTATTGGGATTAGTCGTTGTGAATGCGATGAAACACAGCCCATGGGCAACTTCTACCGTGGCGGCAACAATCCCCATCGCCATGCTAGTTGGTTTTTATATGCGCAATTTTCGCCCAGGACGTGTGCTAGAAGCATCTATTTTAGGTGTTATTTTACTATTACTAGCCGTGGTCGGCGGTGGCTGGATTAACCATAACGAGAATTTACGTGGGCTATTTGACCATGACGGTTTAAGCCTTGCATGGGTAATAATTGCCTATGGTTTTGCGGCGGCTGTCATGCCTGTATGGCTGTTACTGGCACCACGTGACTATTTATCTACCTTTGTGAAATTAGGCACGGTGACCTTGCTAGCAGTTGCCATCCTAATTTTACAACCGCATATACACATGCCAGCGCTCACACAATTTACTGATGGCACAGGGCCAATATTTGGCGGCAAGCTATTTCCGTTTGTATTTATTACCATTGCCTGCGGCGCGATTTCAGGTTTCCATGCACTTATTGCTTCAGGCACCACACCTAAATTATTAGCCAATGAACGTGATATTCGCATGATAGGCTACGGGGCTATGCTACTAGAAAGCTTTGTTGCAATTATGGCGATGATTGCGGCTACAGTGCTTGAGCCCGGTGTGTTTTTCGCCATCAACAGCCCAGCTGGCGTAGTTGGAAAAGATGCGGTAGATGCCATTGCTAAAATTAATAGCTGGGGCTTTGCTGTGACGGTAGAACAAATGAATCAATTAGCTAAAGACATGGGTGAAAGTAGTTTGTTTGCTCGCACCGGTGGCGCACCTAGCCTCGCAGTCGGCATGGCAAGCATTTTTGGTAATGCTTTTGGCAAGAGCATGTTAGCGCTGTGGTACCACTTCGCCATTATGTTTGAAGCTATTTTCATACTGACTACGCTGGATGCTGGTACGCGTGTTGGTCGATTCATGTTACAAGACATGCTAGGCAATATTTGGCCTAAAATTGGACAAACTTCGTGGATGCCATCTGTCATTTTCACCAGTGGTCTTGTGGTCGCAGGCTGGGGTTATTTCTTATATATTGGTGTAATTGATCCAAATGGTGGCGTTAATATTTTATGGCCTTTATTCGGCATTGCGAACCAAATGCTTGCTGCCATTGCCTTATGTGTTGGAACTGGAATTTTGGTTAAATCTGGCAAGGTTAAATATGTTTGGATTACTGGTTTGCCATTAGCATGGTTAGTAATCGTAACTACCACCGCTGCCTGGCAAAAGATTTTTAGTGAAGATATTCGTGTCGGATTTTTTGCCGCCGCGAACGATTTAGCAACAAAACTTGCGGAAGGTACGCTGCCGTTAGAAAAGGTAGCCGTTGCACCACACTTAATATTCAATCAGCAGTTAGATGCTTATCTAACTATGTTTTTTGTAGTGGTGTTGTGGATAGTGATTTTTGACACTACAAGAGTGACGCTAAGATATTTTTCCGGAAAGCCACTATTACCACTAACCGAAGTAGCACACGAACCAAGCAGATTAGTAGAAGATTGGGTGAGAGATTAATGTTAAAAAGAATAAAACATTTGTGGCAT
>CAIYLB010000020.1 GCA_903926935.1 uncultured Pseudomonadota bacterium | reverse complement strand
CCTGCAATGGGTGGTGGTGATATGGGCGGTATGGGTGGCATGGGCGGTATGATGTAGCGTTTTGGATTGTAGTGTTTAAGATTGCCCCAAGCCGCCTTATGGTGGGTTGAGGTAATCACATAGCCTTACAATATCAATTGTTATCAGTAACACTAAAAAGCCTCGCTTTGAACTGCGAGGCTTTTTTATTACTACTTTTTAACATTACATTTTTTACTTGTTATTACAGCCAAATATAAAAGCTTTCAACTTAAGTTGTTGCAAATTAATTACAATTACATTACAATTAATTACATATTCTTGTAAGGTTGGATTTAACTTAATAAAGACAAAAAAAACCCCGATTCAAGGGGATGAAAATCGGGGTCAAAGAGTGCCTCATCGTCTAAGGCTTCCGTTCAGGGAGGAAAGAAACGGAACGACAACTTTCGTCATCTGCACGTATGACTAGTCAATTTTATATTTAGTTCAAAAATATTTAGCCTATAGATTTAAGTTTAAGATGAATTAAAGTTTAAATAAGTCCTATAAGTTTTAATTTACGGTAAAGCGTATTTCGACTAATCCCTAATTGACGCGCCACTGCAGAAATATTACCTGATTGACTCAACATCGCCTTTCGGATTGCACTTTCCGCTAAATCTTCTAAAGCAATGACTTTTGATTGTACTGTACTTATTACATCAGTACCACTTTGGTCAAATGAGTTCATTTCATCCATAAAATCTTGAGTCAGATGCTGTGCATCAATTGGCGCCCCGTCTGCAAGCGCTAAAGCTGTTCGCAGCACATTATGAAGTTGACGTATATTACCCGGCCATACATGTGTTTCGAATATTGCCATAACTTCTGCCGTAATCTCAATTTCACCAGCATGTTCAATATGCAAGATCACTTTGATAAGCGCAAGTAAGTCTGAGCGATCTCTAAGCGATGGTAACGTGACACTTAAGCCATTAATGCGGTAATAGAGATCACTGCGAAACTCTCCGCTATCCACTTTTTCTTTAAGCTTTTGGTTAGTTGCGCTAACAAGTGCAAAATTAACAGGAATGGATCTTGCACTACCTAAAGGCGTCACTGAACGCTCTTGAAGCACGCGAAGCAACCTAGCCTGCAATGAAAGCGGCATATCACCAATTTCATCCAAAAATAAGGTGCCGCCATCAGCCTGCATTATTTTCCCAGTGCTACCTTTGCGTCTAGCGCCAGTGAATGCCCCCTCCTCGTAACCGAAAAGCTCAGCCTCAATTAAACCTTCTGGCAATGCCGCGCAATTAACAGCAACCCAAGGTCCTTTACATTGAGCACTTGCATCGTGAATCGCTCGCGCAAATAACTCTTTGCCCACACCAGTTTCACCTTGTATGATAATTGGAATGTCTCGCGAAAGCACCTGCTTGATTTGTGTAACCGCGCGTTCAATTTTTGCATCGCCGCTATTCAATAAATCCAAGTTCGCGGCGCTGGTTCTTTTAATCACTTGTGGCGTCAATGGTGTTATTTGATACTTTTTCTGCAACAACTCCAGCTGCACATAAAGCCGAGCACCATTATTCAATCTTAAAGGAATAATCAATTTATCTGTGCCAGCAGACTGCTTTAATAAGCTGGCAAGAGGTAGATTAAACAGCTGATTAAAATCTATCTGCGGCTTGGCATGCCTATCGTTGAGATTAGTGTATTGCGAATTCAAGCTCAGCTGAAACTGCCCGCTGCGATTAGTCGCTACGAGCTGGCCATCATCAGTGAACATAGCCACACCTTCCCACAAAGTTCCAATAAACTCAGGGCGTGCATGAAAGTGCAGTACAACATCGCTCTGATAACTGGCTAGAAAAAGTCTATTTTCAATCATTTGCGCGGACATTTTCACCAATGCCAATGTGTGTTGCTGCGACATATTAAAATCATTGGATACATCTAATGTCGCTACAAGCTGATTTTCAGCGCCAAAAACTGGCACTGCAGAGCAACTAAGAGAGTGATGCTGCGCCATGAAGTGCTCTGCGCCCTGCACTGTCATGGCAGATTGCTCAACGAGCACCGTACCAATGGCATTAGTGCCACGATGATCCTCATGCCACGATGCTCCAGCTGACAAAGCAATTCGCTGATCTTCATTAAGAAAGTCATGGCCACCCAAACTATGCAGAATCACACCTTCACCATCAGTCAATATAACGATGTTACGTGTATGGGCGATTTGCTCATTCAGCGTTTCCATTTCAGGTCTTGCAAGCGAAAGTAACTGGTGATTTCGTTCGCGCTTGAGAGCTAACTCTTGCGCTGTAACAACCTCTATATTAGAGGGTGAATTGGCATTAATACCATTAGCGAGACAACGGCGCCATGAGCGCTCAATAACCTCGGCTATCGCACCTTGTTGTACATTCCCGCTGGTCAAAAATTCACTTCTGGCCTGCAATATTGACGGAGGGGTATTTGTTAGGGAATGCTTCATGTACTTAGCTAGATATCTCAAATAAAGTGAACAACTGTCACGTGACAACTGTTCAAGTCTGACACAGTGTAAAAAAATAAATTCATTAAGTGCTTACAAATAAGAATGATGATAAAAAATTAATAGATTGATTTTAATATGTTTTATCAGGAAGAATTAATAAAATTATGCTTTTTTATTATGTTGGCACATCAATTGCATATATTGGCACTGTTACTAATACCGTTTAAACGCATGATCTTAATCATGCATTTAACAGTAAGTTTAGTATACATAAATTTAACGACTATCATAAGTTTTGGAGATAAATATGCAAGTTAACAAAATCAAGTTAGCACTTGGCCTAGTTGCTGGTTTAACAGTAGCAATGCCAATGATCGCATCAGCAGCGGCAGACCAAGAAGCGGCAATGAAAGATGCTAACAACTGGGTGCATCCACGCGGACAGCAAAACAACCAAGGTTACAGTGCTTTAGCGCAAGTAAACAAAGCTAACGTTAAAAACCTTAAAGCAGCATGGACTTTCGCTACTGGTGTAAACCGTGGTCATGAAGGTTCACCTGTTGTTGTTGG
>CAIYLB010000019.1 GCA_903926935.1 uncultured Pseudomonadota bacterium | reverse complement strand
CCAACAACAACAGGTGAACCTTCATGACCACGGTTTACACCAGTAGCGAAAGTCCATGCTGCTTTAAGGTTTTTAACGTTAGCTTTGTTTACTTGCGCTAAAGCACTGTAACCTTGGTTGTTTTGCTGTCCGCGTGGATGCGCCCAGTTGTTAGCATCTTTCATTGCCGCTTCTTGGTCTGCCGCAGCTGATGCGATCATTGGCAACGCCATCGCTACGAATGCTGCAACGCCTACTGCTTGTTTTTTTGTAAACATAAGAATTATCTCCAAAGATAAAATTAAGTAAAAGTAAAAATTCTTTAACTTGTTTACTTGCAAATGGCACTAGGATGACCAATGATGAGCCGATTAATGAAAAGCTAGATAAAATTTAGCTTTGCCTAATTATTTCAACTTGTAAACAGATGTAACTTTATATAAAAAACTCTTATTACGGCCCATCCAGAATATAGATTCATGCTGGTCCAGATAAATTATTTATCGACATCTACAATAGTTTGCTAGTATTAGCTTCTTGGGTTCTCCTAGTTATCCATCAATCGTGATTTCTAAATATTGTTATTTTAGAAATCAGTCATTAAGATTTGATTCGGATGGGAGCGTTGAATGTTAAGACCTTGGGAACTCAATATGGATGTCGTGCGAGCGTCTGGCACCTCTATCCATGTGCAAATCGCACATAAAATCATTGAAGAAATCCAGCGAGGCAGATTTTCTCCTGGCGCGGTCTTACCTGGTACTCGAGAATTTGCCAGTAGAATTAAGGTTAACCGTAAAACGGTGATTCAGGCCTATGATGAATTGATTGCGCAAGGTTGGCTCACCAGTGAAAGCAAGCGTGGAACTTTCGTTTCCACTAGAGTGCTTACTATCAATAACAGTGGATTGAGCATTGCGCCTATACGCCAATTTCCAGCAAAACCGCTCTTAAATGATCATGTAACGCCGATGCTTAGTAAGCGGCAAACACATGACTTCATTCATTTTAGCGATGGCCTACCAGATGCCAGGTTAATACCTTTTGAAATGCTTTCACGTGCTATGCGCCATGCCTTAATCACCTCTGCGAGGAACAATAAATTAGGTTATGGCGACCCTAAAGGCGCAATTATTTTACGTGAAGCACTTGCTCATATGCTCAATATGCAAAGAGGCCTGCATGCTAAAACGGAAAATATCTGTGTGGTGAGAGGCAGTCAAATGGGGATATTTGTCATTGCTAAAACATTCATAGCCGCTGGCGACTTTGTCGTTGTTGAGCAGTTAGGCAACCCACTTGCGCGCGAGACAATTAAAAATTGTGGTGCCAATATTTTAGGTGTATCACACGACGCAGAAGGTATTGATGTCGGCGATCTTGAACGATTGTGCCTCAAGCAAAAAGTGAGTGCAGTCTATGTGACGCCGCACCACCATATACCAACTACAGTCACTATGTCACTGTCACGTAGAATAAAGCTTTTAGCGCTTGCCGAGCAGTATGATTTTTTAATTATTGAAGATGACAATGATCATGAGTTTAATTTTTCAAGAAGTCCTACTCTACCAATAGCTAGCATGCCAAATTCTAAACGAGTGATCTATATCGGTTCGCTATCAAAAGTATTAACGCCAAGCCTTCGTCTAGGCTATATCGTGGCACCAGAAGAAATAATTCATCTGTGTGCCAATCAGGTCATGCTGATTGACCGCCAAGGCAATCAAATCACCGAGTTAGCTGTTGCAGAGTTACTGCACACGGGTGAAATTAAGAGGCATTTTTTGCGCATGCTAAAAATATATGAAGAGCGAAGAAGTTATTTGTTTAATCTATTGCACAAGGAGTTAGCTGAATATTTAAGTTTTGATCTAGCCGAGAGCGGCTTGGCGTTTTGGCTTAAGATCGACGCATGCATCAATATTCAAGAGTTAATAAAAGAGGCTGAATTTCAAAAAGTACGCTTCCAAGTGGGGCGATTATATTCACATCAAGAAAATCAAGTTTCAGCAATTAGAATGGGGTTTGCCAATCTCAATAATGCAGAGCTCGCGCAAGGTGTCAGTCGATTAAAAAGTGCGTTTATTCGTCAGCACATTAATTTACTGAGTGCTTAAATTAGCTTTTTGGCTGGCTGAAATATTGGCATGGTGGTTGACTACAACCTTTATGGCTTAAAACCACCACCACAAAGATTTAAATCTATCGATACGTAGCTGCTCGAAAGTTACATTATGTCAATATAAATCATAAGCTTATGACTGTAGTTGTGGCCGTATTTGAAACTTGGCACGCTTATAGCATTACTAACAACAAGGGAGATTTATCACTAGGACTTTTCAGTGTTACATAATTATAAGGGTTGTGTGTGCATTGAACTGGGTAGGATCCTGATAGATTCGGTTACTTCAACTAAACCATCATTACGAATCTTAGTTAGACTACACATCAAAAATTCTACACTCGTCTATTTCATCTCCTGATGAAATTAAATTAATCGTCGGGACTTTGTCCCATAGTTTAAGTCAGCAAAATCTATACTATTAAAGTCAGTCTTGGCAAACTTACTTGATATGAATCTTGAGATTAATTTAATGATGACTTACCAGTGCTTTTAAATTTTATATTTTGCTGTGTCGTTAATCATGCAAGTGAGACGGTGCGCGCAAAAATTTCTTGTGCAAAGAAAATTCTAATGTCAGGGTTACAGGCTGAAATATTATATTGCGACTCCGAGCATACTTGGGTTAATAATCACAGAGCCACCTCAATCTTTAGCTGTCCAAGCTTAAATAATATAGGCCGTTTTAAAAAAATATTTTTTAAAAGTGGTTTTTTAGACAATAACCAAGTACGTCATGAGGCTCATCATGAAAGTATGCAAAGTAAGCATTTAGCCCAAGAAAGTTTATATGTGCTTTAACATACAAGATGTTGCACTTAACAAAACTAATGCCCAACAAGAGTATGGTGACTTGCTCGGCAATAGCTTGCCTATGCAAACCTTGCGGATGCAAATAGAACAATTTTCCAACTCACTCTTCCCCGTTTTGATTCAGGGCGAATCTGGTAGCGGAAAAGATCTGGTGGCACGGCGCTGCCATTATGCAAGCATGCGCTTATTGCATCCATATTTGTCTATTAATTGTGCGGCAATTTCTCCATTATTGGCTGAGTCAATATTATTTGGCCATACAAAGGGCGCCTTTACTGGTGCTACTAGCGCACATGCTGGTTATTTTGAAGATGCTGGTGAAGGCACATTGTTTTTGGATGAAATTGGCGATTTGTCCCTAGAGTTACAAGCTAAATTATTGCGTGTGCTAGAAAATGGTGAGTACCAACGAATAGGAGAAACTAAAACACGTAGAAGTCACGCGCGTATTGTTGCGGCCACCAACCGTGATTTACGTAGCGAGGTCCGTATTGGTAAATTTAGATCAGACTTATATTATCGCTTAAGCGTGTTTGCTATACATATGCCACCACTTCGAGAAATGGGTGAGGATAAGCATTTATTGCGCGAGCATTTTACCGATTTCTATGCCAATAAAATTGGGCAAGCACCGTTTTTATTAGAAGCAGCCGCGCAAATGCGTTGGTTAGATTATACCTTTCCAGGCAACGTCCGTGAGCTTAGGAACATTGTCATTAGGCTCATTTCAAAACATTCAGGGAAAATACTGGACATGAATGCACTTATTGCGGAATTTGATTTATCCGAGCCCGCAACGTTAAGTGAAACATTAAACTTTAGCAATGAAGCTGCAATGATATTACAAGCGCAACGACATTTACAGCACAAAACCAAGGTAAGTTTAGATGCCATTCTCAAAGCTTGCGAGCAAGCCTATATTGAAGCTGCCATGCAAATTACGCATGGCAATATAAGTCAAGCTGCGAAATTAATCAATGTAAATCGCACCACTTTATATAACCGCATGAGTAAGCTAGATGCACACTAGACAAATAATTAACCAGCCATATTACCGCGCTAGAAAACGGTCGCCACAGGCGATGGTAGTCACTACGGGAGTAGTGGATTATGTTAAACAATAATCAAATACAGCCGCTGTTATGCTTGATTATCACGCTAATTTTATCCGCATGTATACACCAATCTAAAATACAGCCATCAAAAGGCCGTATAGATGGTGTGGGCGGTTCAATTAATGCGGCTGTGTCGCAAAAGATTACAGAAAATCTGGCGGTATTAAGTGATATTCCAAAGCTAATTGTAAATAGCACCTACCTACCAGCACCAAGAATAAAAGCCACAGAAGCTGTTTACAGCATTGTGGTGTACGACACGCCAGTGAAAGAAGTGCTATTCGCTATCGCCCGAGATAGCAAGCTCAATATCGATATTCATCCATCAATTCAAGGCAATGTCACCATAAATGCGGTTGATCAGACTTTGCCGGCTATCTTAGAGCGTTTATCTAACCAAGTAGATTTAATCTACAGAATGAAAGGTAATGTACTCACGATAACGCCGGATTCACCAGTGCTAAGAACTTATCAAATTAATTACGTAAATATGCAAAGAACGACTAAAGGCGGCATTAGTGTTGCCAATGATATTGCCTCCAGCACGGTTGCTGATGTTGGTGCAGGTGCGGCCAAAGTTACTACTGTTGGGGCCAACACGTCATCAACTTCAGTTGAGTCAGAATCAAAAAATTATTTTTGGGATTCTTTAATTCAAAATATTAAAGATATTCTTGCCGAGAGTGATAAGGAGGTACTTATTAATCGCCTGGGTACAGATAAGCGCTTACAGTCGCAATATGATGCTCGAGCTAATGTGATGGATTATGCTTCAGTAAATACGCTGGGTAAAAATACGGTATGGGGCACAAGTGGAACAGGCGAGCCAAACTTGCAGGGTTCGATGTTTGATAAGTCTGAACAAAATTTAAAGAGCTATAAAACTTTATTTGCCGCCTCCCTTATTGCTAATAAAGAAACGGGTGTTTTAAGTGTCAGAGCTACGCAGCGGCAACACCAAAGTGTACAAGAATTTATTGATAGAGTGCAGGCTGGCGCTAAACGTCAGGTATTGATAGAGGCATCTATTGTGGAGATTACGCTCAATGATCAGTATCAAACTGGCGTAGATTGGAGCCGTTTAGGTGGCGGCGGCAATCTCAACGGCTTTACTTTTCAACAAAATCTATTAGGTACAGCGCTTACCGCTGCGCCAAGGGTTGCGATTGGCTATAACCGCGCAGGTACCATGCTGGGTGATTTGGCAACTTCGGTTCGGATGTTACAGACCTTTGGTAATACTAAAGTGCTATCAAGTCCTAAATTAATGGTGCTAAACAGTCAAACTGCTATTTTAAAAATCGTTAATAATTTAGTTTACTTCACCGTTAAAGCACTCACAACTGTTAATGACAAGCTTTCATATACCACTTTTGCAACTACAGCAAATACTGTTCCAGTCGGCATTTGGATGTCGGTTACACCACAAGTGAACGAAACTGGCGTAGTCACACTAAACGTGCGCCCAACCATTTCTAGGCAATCTGGCTATAAACTTGATCCCAATCCTAGCTTGCTGATTGAAAGTAGAATTCCAGAAATTGAAGTGCGAGAAATGGAATCAATGCTGCAAGTGAGTAGCGGCAACACGGTGATTCTAGGTGGGCTTATGCAAGACGAAATCACAAGCACAACTAGTGGAGTGCCTAGCTTGATGAAGGTTCCAGTACTTGGCAAAGCATTCAGTACTAAAGATGACAACACCAAGAAAACTGAACTTGTTATTTTCTTACGACCAACAGTCATCACAATTGCCAGTTTAGAAAGCGATGAGTTAATGATATATAAGCAATATCTGCCGTCACCGCAACTGAATCAAGCGCTGAAAGCTGACGAGGCGCATTAAGTTTAAATGACCTTACTAGCTCAACCAATAGCGCTTAACGATAAACCAAGGCAGACTGCGCCTGTGGCTAGTATGACTTTAAGCTTAGAATTAACTTCCTTTTGTGATGGATATTTAGCGTTAGCTGAAAGGGTTGTCTTAACTAATGATGATGAAACTCGCCATAAATCCGAAAAGCCTTTGCATGTTTCGGAAAGCCTGCCATTGTCAACGGCTCTAAATGTCTGTATTGAGAAAACCCCTACCACTGAAGTATTTGTCATTAGGCGACCTGCTGGAAATACTAAAGCGAAATATCTAACGGTGTTTATTGGCTTAGTATGTGGGTCAATATTTTTTATGTGCATGCAGGATTATCTCAACTCGAATAATTCAAAGAGATTAGAGACCGCCTTGCCTGCATTTGTAATGCCAATAACACAATCGCCGGCAATGATTATGCGTGCTAAACATAGTGTAAAAACCCCCTCTTCTATCGAATCCCTTATATTGCCTAAATCGCTTCTCGCAGATGATGTCGCTACAAAAGTTCCAGTTAAATCTAAGCTTCAAATTGAGACTAACCTCAATAACATTATGCTTGCATCACCCGCTGATGACGAAGTATTAAATGTGGTAGATAAATCAACATTAACGGCAAGGACGAGTGATGCTGTGTTACCTAGTTCTTCAAAATATCGGCTTAAAAAGTCCTTTAAAGATTCACAAGTAAAACTTATTAGTCACATGTCTACAACTGCTGTTGATGAGAGCTTGATAGAAGCCTATCAGGCGTTAAATCATAGCGAATATGCGCTTGCACAACAGCAGTATCAACAAGTATTACTGCGTGATGCGCGTAATGTTGATGCCTTATTAGGCATGGCGGTAATTGCACAACAACAAGGTCGTGATGCCGATGCGCAAGCTTGGAATCAAAAAATATTAGAAGTTGAACCAAGAAATGCTATTGCACTATCTATGATTGCAAACCATCAAACTGATGATGATAGTGTTGCTACAGTGAGTCGTCTTAAAAGTATGTTGACGCAACAACCAGAAGCAGCCAGCTTTCATGCCGCTTTAGGGAATTTATATGCCAATCAAAACCAATGGACATCAGCGCAAGAGGCATTTTTTAACGCATGCCATTTTGCGCCAAATAATGCTGACTATGCCTTTAACATGGCGATTAGTCTGGATCATATGGCTAAATATAATCTCGCCTTAGAGCAATATCAGCGCGCGCTAAAGTTGCTGAATCTGTCTGATGTAAGTAGTCCGGATAGAGGGAAAATAGAGTCGAGAATTAAATCGCTACTATCATTCAATGTTGAAAAATAAATCACCAATTGCTAATATGATATTGCTCACTTCAACTCTAAAACCAGTCAAACTATTAATCACCATTTGGCTGGCAGGCTAAATGGCTTCGCAAGCGATGACATTACGCTTAGGCGAATTAATGGTACAGCAAGGGTTGATTAGTCAAGATCAGCTATGCATTGCTCTGATCGAACAAACACTAAATGATTTACCTTTAGGCCGCCAGTTAGTGCGTTTGGGCTTCGTTACCGAGGCAATGGTGCGTGATGCTGTGGCAGACACTATTGGTCAAGAAAGTATTGATTTATCGACGGTGATTGCTGATATAGAAGCGCTAAAGATGGTCGCCCAGGAATTTTGTCGCCGTTATCATTTATTGCCAGTGACCTACGACGAAGCCAGAAAAACAATGGTGATTGCTGTAGTCGATATGTTTAATGTGGTGGTACTAGACCAATTGCGCGCAATGTTGGGTGGTGACGTTCAGATTAAACCGGTGTTAGCAGCAGAAGCGCAGCTCGAAGCATTTATCGACCAGTTTTATGGATACGAGTTGTCAGTTGATGGTATTTTGCATGAAATTGAAACAGGTGAAATAGACTACCAAAGTTTAGTGGTTAACAATAATACTTATACCCAGCCTATGGTGCGCCTAGTCGGTGCTTTGCTAATGGATGCGGTTAAGCGTGGTGCCTCAGATATTCATTTTGAACCTGAGCAGGCATTTTTACGTATTCGCTACAGAATAGACGGTGTATTGCAACAAATTCGTAGCTTGCATAAAAGTTATTGGGCCGGCCTAGCGGTCAGGCTTAAAGTTATCAGTGGTTTGGATATTGCCGAAACTCGCGCGCCACAAGATGGACGCTTGAGTATGAATATATGCGGCCGACCGATTGATTTTAGAGTGTCAACACACCCAACCATACATGGCGAAAATATCGTATTGCGTGTGTTAGATCGTGAAAAGGCCATCATTCCAATGGCGAGCATGGGTATAGGCACATCAATATTAAAAGAGCTGCGTTTGATGATGGCACGTCCGGAAGGCATCCTGATTGTGACAGGGCCAACTGGTAGTGGTAAAACGACCACGCTGTACTCACTGCTATCGTACAAAAATACGGTCGCGGTAAATATTATGACACTAGAAGACCCAGTGGAATATCCAGTCATCATGATGCGCCAAACCTCGGTGGCAGAGGCAAATAAAGTGGACTTTGCTAATGGCATACGCTCAATTATGCGGCAAGACCCGGACATTATTTTGGTCGGTGAAATCCGCGATGCAGACACCGCGACTATGGCTTTTCGGGCCGCGATGACAGGGCATCAGGTATTTGCCACTTTGCATACCAACTCCGCTTTGGGCGCATTTTCGCGATTAAGTGACATTGGTATTTTGCCAGATATTATGGCAGGAAACATTATTGGGGTAGTGGCGCAACGTTTGGTTCGCGTGCTGTGCCAGCATTGTAAAACTACACATACGCCAAATGACATTGAGCGCACTGCGCTTAGATTAAAGCCTAGTGACGCACCACAAATTTACAAACCTATTGGTTGCAAATTGTGTAATCACAGCGGCTATCATGGTCGCATGGCGATCATTGAGTTGTTACGTATTGATGCTGATATGGATGCCTTAATTTCACGCCGAGCGCATTTAGATGAGTTACAAAAAATGGCGTTTACTAAAGGATTTGTCACGCTTGCCGAAGAAGGTATACGCCGTATTTTAGAAGGCCAGACTAGCGTGGCCGAGGTGATGCGAGTAATAGATCTGACTAGCCGGCTAAGCATCAGCCAAGCTAATAGTTTGATTTAGAAATCCAATTCATAGTCAAAGTAAATCCAAATGACAACATTTAATTACAAAGCAATTGATAAGTTAGGTCACATGGCTATGGGGCAGATGGATGCACTTAATGAGGTGGATTTAGAGCTACGTTTAGCACGCATGGATTTAGATTTAATTACATTACGTGAAGCCAAAAGATCTAGTCATTTATTTATGCGCCACAAAGTCAGCAATCAAGATTTAGTGATGTTTTGCTTCCAAATTGAGCAACTAAGTAGTGCGGGAGTGCCATTGCTGGAATGCTTGAGTGATTTGCGCGAGAGTAGCCAAAATCCATATTTTCAGAAAGTGTTAGGCACCGTCTGTGCGGAAGTTGAAGGCGGAAAAATGCTTTCACAAGCGCTAGCTGGGCATCCTGATGTATTTAGTGAAGTGTTTGTCAGCTTGATTACTGCGGGCGAGCAAACTGGCCAATTGCCAATAGTATTTAATAATTTGTTTGAAACGATTCGCTGGCAAGATGAATTACGCGGGCAAACAAAAAACCTATTGGCTTATCCTGCTTTTGTCGCCTTGGTAGTAATAGGTGCGGTTGCATTTTTAATGACTTATTTAGTGCCACAAATGAGCACATTTTTACGGAACATGGGACAAGAGCTACCGTTAAACACTAAAATTTTGATGGCAATTTCCAGCGCCTTTGTTAGTTATTGGTGGCTAATGGCAGGCGTACCATTGTTAGCTTTTATAGGTTTAGCTGCTGTTATTAACAACAATCCCATTGCACGTTATCGATTTGACATCATTAAGTTGAACCTACCCATTACTGGACCAATTTTGCATAAAATCATTATGGCGAGGTTCGCACGCTATTTTGCACTCATGTATCAAGCTGGCATTCCGATTTTAGAGGCTATCAAGATTTGTGAGAAAATTGTCGGCAATCGAGTAGTGGCGGATGCACTAAGCCGCGTGCACACACAAATTAGTGCTGGTGATGTTATGAGCGAAAGCTTTCGCAATGCTGGTTTATTTCCGCTGCTCGTGGTGCGCATGATACGCGTCGGTGAAAACACTGGTAAGTTAGATAAAGCGTTACTCAATATCAGCTATTTTTATGACCGCGACGTCAAAGATGCCATGCAAAAAATGCTTAAGATGATAGAGCCTGCGCTTACCGTGTTATTGGGCGCTATTCTTGGTTTTATTATGTACTCTGTGCTGGGGCCAGTTTATGATTCATTCAGCAAACTTAAAATCTAATCGGATGTAGTTAGGTAGCATGTTTAACATTAGTCATAAAAAATTAGTGTTATGTGCCACGGCCAATCATTTATTGGCTGGGCATTGGCATGCTGGGCAATTGCAAAGCTATCAAATATTTCATAATGATAACGCTGGTCATCATGACTTTGCACTAATGTTAAAACAGAATTCAGCGAAGTCGCTTTATTTACTGGTAGACACCGTCACTGAGGATTACCGAATTGAGCGAATTCCGCACAGCTTCGGTATGGCTAAGCGCGAACTTATAGCGCGAAGACTTAAGCAATGTTATAGAGGTTTAGATTACCGCGCGGCAAACTTTATCCGTCGTGAAACTGATCAGCGCAAAGATGATTTGTTTCTATTTGCTGCACTCAATAATGTCGATTTCTTGCAAGACTGGATAACGAGTATACAAGCAGAAAAAGCACCATTAGTCGGTATTTATTTAATAGCGATGCTTAGTCCCATATTGCTAAAACGGTTAAAGTTAAAGTCGTCACATATTTTATTATGTGAAAAACTATCCTCAGGCTTACGGCAAAATTATCTGCATAACGGCCGTTTGCGTATGAGTCGTTTAGTGCCTAATATCCCAACTGATTCTGAGAAATTAAGCAATTTTTATTTAGCTGAAACAGAAAAGATACGGCTATATTTAATCAGCCAGCATTTTATTACAAGTGAAATAACGCTTAATTTAGTGTTGATCAATATTGGTTGTGTTACCGATGAAACTAACTATCGCCTGAATGGGCAGTCAGGGTTTACTTGCGAAGATATTAATGTCAGTCAGCTTGCAAAAAAAATGAACTTGCCAGTAGATTTAATGACAAAAATACCAGAATTACTCAATATGCAGTTGTTGGCTAGAGGCACAGTGCTACCTAACCTAGCGCCAAAATCACTGACCAAGCAATATCAATTCAGTAAAATTAAGCAGTTAATTAACTTGGCGGCTATCCTATTAAGTGTACTGGGTCTAATTGCCACAGCTTGGTTTGTGCAGCAGGGTTTAGATTACACGTCGGCATTTAAACAAGCGGCGAAAGAGACTGCTTTACAACTACAGCGCTATGATGAAGTTGCTAAAATAATCCCTGAAACGCCATTCAGTGCCGCGAATTTGAAAGCAGTGGTAACTTTATATAGTGCCATCGCCACTAACCAAAAATCACCCAAACGGCTGATGCTAGTGGTGAGCACCGCCTTAGAAAAATTTCCTGAAGTGCAGATAGACCGATTGCGCTGGGTATTCACTAGCGACATTAATATTAAAGATGAGGATAAATTACTGACTAGTACCGTCGTAAATGTTGGCGTTAGGCAGGCCGTAGATTCAAAAAAAAATTACGAAATTGGCTTTATCACGGCAGAAATAGCCAGCTTTAATGGCGATTACCGCGCTGCACAACTGAGTGTTCATCAACTACTTGCGGCTTTAAAAAAAGACAATAATGTTGCTGAAGTTAACGAGTTGCAAGCACCAATAAATTTTAATTCTCATTCAGGCCAGCAGGGTAATATGGCTGAAGTGCCGGCTATAAAAGAGTCAGCCGCTTTGTTTAAGCTTAAAGTAATACTTAAGGCGCCTGACATGCCTGAATTGAAGCAGCGATGACCCTAGATAACTCAGCTTCACAAAAATTGTTATTGGCTAGGGCTGATTGGCGAAAGATAAAAATGGCATTGGTGACTATCGTTACGGTTTCTATTGTATTGACACTGTTAATTCTATTTGCGCATAATTATTCTGCTAGACAGAAAAATATCCTACAAAAACAACAAGGTAAGCTAAATTTAGCGCGCCAGAATTGCCAATTTTCAGGCTTAGAAAGTGAAGGTATTGCTGAATATTTACCCAAATATAATGCGCTCATTCAACAAGGTTTTGTAGGTGAAGAAAGGCGAATAGATTGGATAGCTGCATTGCATGCGCAACATAAAGCACACAAACTATTTGATATCAAATACGGGATTCGTCCGCAGGAAAATTACCAGCCAAGCTTTGCCGAGAAGTTTAGCGCTATCGTGTTGCATAGATCTGTGATGACATTAGATTTGGATATGTTGCATGAGTTTGATATTCTGCTATTAACTGAGTCCTTAGCCAGCAAAAAAATCGCCCCATTTATGCTACATGATTGCGAAATCATTAGGCGAGATAAGGCTGGTGAATTAGCCAATCCAATGACGGCCAATTTACATGCTAAGTGTGAGCTGGATTGGCTGACCATCGATGAGCCAGTAGCATCTAAATTTTTAGCTATCGCACAATGACGCAGTATTTAAAGCACTTTACTTTTTTACGTCTAATGACTAGCTTATTCGCTAGTCTCTATATAGCGCCATTAGCGGCTGCGCCAAACGAAAAAATTGGCCGACTATTCACTAGCGCGGATGAGCGCGATAAGCTGGATTTGTTAAGGCAGAATCGACCACTAGAAGTCATCAGCCCGCAGGATGATGTGGCGCCCAAAGTTAGCCTAAAAGATAATTCTTCGAGAC
The DNA here is from genome assembly GCA_903926935.1 of uncultured Pseudomonadota bacterium. Classification (GTDB taxonomy): domain Bacteria; phylum Pseudomonadota; class Gammaproteobacteria; order Burkholderiales; family Methylophilaceae; genus Methylotenera. The sequence continues at coordinate 2,658 of CAIYLB010000019.1, read as the reverse complement.
TATCAGAGCCAATTATCTTCCAAGGTTATGTTAAACGTAGTGACCGCATAGAAAATACGCTATGGATTAACAAGCAAGCAGTGCAGGAAGGTAGCGTAGTGGCTAACATGCAACTTGTTCAACTTAATCGGCGTGAGTTTTTAGCAGAAACTGCGAATAGCTTAAGCCTTAGTTTAAAAAGTCCAGCCAATGGCAAGCTGGTGCGATTAAAAGTTGGTCAAATATATCATCCGGAAACCGGTGAAATTAGGGCGTTACCAGTATTAGAAAAAGCTGAGAAATTGCATCTGGAAAAGGCTGAAGATAGATAATGGCTTGCTTGAAGATAAGGCATAAAAAACATTTCTCTGACAGCAATTATCCGCTAAAACTTAAACAAGAAGGTGCTGTTTTAATTTTAATGGCGTTTATATTGGCGTTAGGTACAACGGCTTATTTGCTGTCTGCATTTAACGCAGAAAATGTGAGAATTAGGCAGGATGCAAAAACTTACGCATCCCTAGGCGCCGCGAAAAAAGCCTTATTGGCTTGGGCGGTCAGTAATCCGAATAACCCAGGTTTAATGCCATATCCAGACAGGAATAGTGACGGAAATTATGATGATACAAGCGATTGCTACGCCTCTAATAATTACTTTTCGCCGTATTTCACTTTAGGGCATTTACCCTTGTTCAAGAGCGACACTAATTGCGCTACTCATGACAGTCAAGACCCCTCTGGCGCACATGATATTACCGTTAAATCAGGTTTGGCTGAAGACTTTAGAGATGGTTCTGGCGAAAGATTATGGTATGAAGTTTCTAGTAATTTATTACATGATTATAAATATACCGCTACACATTCAAATGGCACTTCGCCGATTATTAACCCTAGTATACTGGTTGCGCCGAAGTTGCCTTGGTTGGTCGTGCGAGATCGTAATGGGGTCATTATATCCAATAGGGTAGCCGCCGTTATCATTGCCCCAGGTTCGCCAATTGGTAGTCAAAATCGTTCTGGTGGCATTGCTAACGCGAATCATTACTTAGATAAAATTGTGATGGCAGACGGAGTGACATATCGAAATGATACTTATCAGGACGCAACAAACCCCATTCAGAACTTCATTATAGGCGATGATTTCAGGGTGGTGGCTAAAAATGACTCCACGTATAAAGACCAGACAATTCAGCCCTATTATTACAATGATAAATTAGTTTATATCACCATAGATGAGTTAATGGCTGGGCTTAACAGCAGGGCCGCAAAAGAAGCGGCAGCATTGTTGATAGCATATAAGGCAAAGACCGGACAATATCCATATGCTACAAATTTAGGCGCAAGCTTGAGCTACAACTCTCTGCTATTCAATACCAAAGGCATGCTACCTATTGATGTTACCGATAGCTGCACTTGTGTTTCGTCCCAAGCTTGCAGTTGTAGCTTTAAACCAATTAATAGTGTTACTTTCACTAAAAATAGCGGCACTTGGGCCACGAGTACAGGCACTTGCACTGTCACCACTTCAAAATGTATCTGTAGCGGTGCGGGTAGTTGCACTAGAAGCACTACATTCTTTGAATGTGATGAAGAAGGCAATTGCAGTACCAATCAAACAGGCGTGAATACTTTCACTTACGCTTTGCCAAGCTATGCCGATGCCAAACCTGAACTTTTAGCAAACCCAGGATGTTCGTCTGTTGGCGGCAATATCGCTTGTAGCGATGCTGGCGCATTTACTATAGGTTTAAAAGAAGCCGTTTGGTTTAAGGAAAATGTATGGCAAGATTATTTTTATTACGAGTGGTCACCAACATCAAGCTTACAGTCTGGGGTAAAAACAGCACTTAGCGCTATCTTGGTCGGTGTAGGTGTCCCTATTATTAATCTACCATTTTCCGCTAAAGGTTCAGCGCAATCTAGACCGTCAAATATGCTCAGTGATTATCTAGATAGCATGGAGAATACAGACGACAATTTAATTTTCGACGTGCCTAGCAAGCAAAAGTCTAATAATTACAACGATCAAAGCTATATAGTTGCGCCATGAATACAACGCGCTATTTAAAGAATAATGGTTTTTCTTTAGTTGAGATGGCAATCGTACTCATTATTATTGGCTTAGTAACAGGCGCCTTATTGCTGCCATTACAAGCACAATATAGCCAATTATCGCAATCGCAAACAGAGGCTACACTAGCGAGCGCTAAACAGGCTTTATTGGGTTATGCCCAACAAAATGGCCGATTGCCTTGCCCAGCAACTGCCACAAGCAATACTGATGCGGGTAGTTACGGACAAGAAAATCCTTTGGGTGGCACGCATGATGGCGGTACAACTCAGCCACCAGTAGCGGCTAATACTTGTTCAATGCAATCAGGATTTCTACCGGCAGTCACACTAGGCTTACAGGCTACGGATAAATATGGATTTGCATTAGATGCATGGAATAACAGACTTAGATATGCCGTTAGCACCGATGATAGTAGTGGCTTTGCTTCGCCGCGGAATGCATCACCTTTCATTGCAGTGAGTGCGATGCACCCAGCATGTAGTGGTAGTGATGCGCCAGATTTCACCACATCAGGTAATATGTCGGCTGTTGGCTTGGTCTGTTTGGCGCCTAATTTACGGGTATGCCAGTCATCGGCAACCACAGATTGCACAAGCACAATTTAT
>CAIYLB010000018.1 GCA_903926935.1 uncultured Pseudomonadota bacterium | reverse complement strand
TCAAAACTTACGGTGGTGAATGAAATTGAAAATGCCTTAAGTTTTTACCAAATGACATTCTTAGAAGTCATTCCTGAGCTTATGCAAGACTTAGAATTTACCATTAACAAACAATATGCAACTGAGTTAAAGCAAGAATATCAGCTACCCAATTTTTTGCGTATGGGCAGTTGGATCGGTGGTGACCGTGATGGCAATCCATTTGTGAACGCCAGCACGCTAGCAATCGCAATCGACAAACAGGCCAACACCGCTTGTGACTATTATTTAAAAGAGCTGGATGCACTCAGGCGTGAACTCTCACTCTCAACTCGCTTGGTGGATACCAGCCTAGAGTTGATTGCATTTAGTGAGCACTCAATCGATCAATCACCGCATCGGCAAGATGAATGCTACCGATTGGCACTAAACGGCATGCATGCAAGAATGTTAGCAACCAGCAAACAAATTACTTCGCAGGTAGATTTAGAGGTAAACAATGATGCCAAGCCTTATGCTCAGGCTGAGGATTTATTGCACGATTTAAATGTAATTGCTGATTCCCTTAAACAGAATCACGGCCAAGATTTAATTTACCCGCGCTTAGGCAAACTTATCAAAGCAGTAGATAGCTTTGGCTTTCATTTGGCAACGATTGATATTAGGCAATCCTCAGACGTACATGAAGCGGTGATTAAGGAGCTGTTTTTAAAAGCCGGCTATGACTTTAATTATGCGGAACTAGATGAAGCAGAAAAAGTAAAAACCTTGCTTGATGAACTAAAGCAGCCTAGATTATTGTTTTCAAGATTCCAAAATTACTCAGAATTAATACAAACTGAAATGGAAGTGCTAAATACTGCACGTGATGTTCGACGCATATTTGGCGATAGAGCTATACAGCAATACATTATTTCGCATACGGAAACGCTCTCAGATCTTTTAGAAGTGGCACTATTACAAAAGGAAACCGGTCTATTAAGAGGTGTTTGGGGCTCACAAAAGATCCAGATGGATCTAAATATTGCGCCGCTGTTTGAGACCATTGCCGATCTGCGCGATGCACCCATGATTATGGGGCAATGGCTAAGTTTACTCGGTATTCGATATGTGCTGCGTAATCAGGGTAACCAGCAGGAAATTATGTTGGGCTATTCTGATAGCAATAAAGATGGCGGATTTTTAACGTCTAATTGGGAGTTGTACAAAGCTGAAATTTCTTTGGTTGAGCTGTTTAATCAGGCTAAGGTGAAATTGCGATTATTTCATGGTCGTGGCGGCACTGTCGGACGTGGTGGTGGACCAACGTATGAGGCTATTATGGGGCAACCACATGGCACGGTTGATGGTCAAATTCGTTTAACTGAACAGGGTGAGATTATTGCAAATAAATACTCTAGCCCTAAAGTGGGCCGCCAACATATAGAAACTTTAATTGCCGCCACAATTGATGCTACCTTGTTTCCACAAGATGAATTAATCACCAAAAAACGCAGATCATTTGAGCATGTGATGGAGAATTTGTCTGCCACCGCGATGACAGCCTACCGCGCGTTGGTATACGAAACACCAGGCTTTGCCGATTATTTTTTTAGTGCCACACCTATTTCAGAAATTGCTGAACTTAATATTGGTAGCCGTCCCACCGCAAGAAAATCGTCGCGTAATATTGAAGATTTAAGAGCCATTCCGTGGGGATTTTCTTGGGGCCAATGCCGCTTGCTGTTGCCTGGTTGGTTTGGCCTTGGGAGCGCAATTAAAGACTATTTAAGTGTAGATGAAGATTTAAAAATAACGCGTATGCAAACCCTAAAAGAAATGTTTGATGAGTGGCCGTTGTTTAAAACACTGATAGCCAATGTCGATATGGTGCTGGCTAAAACTGATCTTGTGGTGGCTAAGCGCTATGCACAGTTGGTGAATGATGTGGAGCTAAGAGAGTCAATTTTTAATAGCATTGCCAAAGAGTATGAGCTTACCGTGGATGCAGTTAATTTAATCATGAACAGTGATGTTCGATTAAGCAGTAATCCTACCTTGGCTAAATCCATTAAAAATCGTCTGCCGTATTTAGATCCGCTTAATCATTTGCAGGTTGAGCTGATTAAACGTTTTAGAAATGGCGAAGAAGACGAGCGCATTAAGCTTGGTATACATTTATCGATTAATGGTATCGCCTCTGGGTTAAGGAATACTGGATAGCCCTGCTATAAAGCGTTTAAATTTTAGTATAAATGAAGACTGCAACCTAAATGTCTAAAGTGGATGGTTGCAGTCCGAGCGCTAATATTAGCGTTTGGGCAGTATGCGCAATAGCGTATTGTCCCGCATAAAATAATGATGATATAAGGCGGCAACGGTATGCAGACCAATCAAATAGTAAGCGATAGTGCCACCAGTTTCATGCAATTCTTTCAGCGTGGCACCTAAGCTTTTGTTCTCACTAATCAGCGCCGGTAAATTAAGGCCGAAGAACGGAATTGGCTTTCCATTAGCACTCAATAAAAGCCAGCCAACAAATGGCAAAGCTATCATTAATAGATAAAGCCCAAAATGCACAGGTATCACTAACCACTTTTGCCAGCTTGGCGGTTCCGGATAAATGTGAGGCATAGAACCTCTAATAATGAATAACAATCGCAGCCAAACTAATGCAAAAACTGTCAGCCCAAGCATAAAATGCCACGTTTTTAGTGCTTCGCGGGTGTCGCTTCCTTTGGGGAAGTACTCTCGCAATTCTATGCAAGCAAACACCGCCACAATCAATAAAAACATTAACCAGTGCAACGCAATGGATACCAGCCCGTAATGATCTTTGTTGTTCCTTAAAAGCATCATATTCTCCTAATGACATACCTAACATACAGTTAAATGTATAATGTATTCCCACCTTATACTTATAAATCATAGGCGAAATGACGCAGATCAACATAAGCAACATTATTGATCATGCATTTTCATAAAAAATATTGCTATAAAAGTTGCCATTAATACATAATAAATCACAGGCACGCAGTGCAGTAGTTGGTTTTTTTTGGCTGGCCAATAACGATATTTAATACAATATTTTCGTCGACATAGCAGAACCCGCGAAAGAAAGTGGGCGGAGTAATGTAGATTGCATGCGATATAGCTTGTAGTCATATTCGCGAATAAGTCCGCCCGCGCTATGTAATTATTGGTTCACATGCAATCCATAATGCTAGCAAGACATCGCTTAGTTGCTTTAACTTGCCTCACTTGGTTTATCTAAGTGAAAATCTAGTATGATTAATCACCAGTAAAAAAAGAAAGTATTTTTAGATGACGACTAAACTCAAAGGCATGATTCTGGCGGCAGGCAAGGGCACGCGTGTGCGTCCGCTAACTAAAGATTTACCAAAACCGATGATCCCGATTCTTGGGAAACCGGTGATGGAGTATTTAATTGAACATCTTGCTCGTCATGGTGTGAAAGAAATCATGATCAATGTCGCGCACCTTAATAAAAAAATAGAACAATATTTTAGTAATGGCCAGCGATTAGGTGTGCAAATTGGTTACTCTTATGAGGGACACTTTGAGCACGGAGAGCTTGAGCCTAAGCCAAGGGGCTCGGCTGGTGGCATGCGCCATATTCAAGATTTTGGTGGTTTTTTTGACCAAACTACTATTGTCCTTTGTGGCGATGCGCTGATTGATCTTGATATTGGCGCGGCGTTGTTTGAACATAAACAAAAAAAAGCCATGGTGAGTATTGTTACCATGGAAGTGCCATTGGCTGAAGTGAGTAATTACGGTGTGGTTGAGACTGATGAAGATGGGCGTGTGATTTCGTTTCAAGAGAAACCGCAACCTGAAGAGGCTAGGTCTAATCTTGCCAGCACTGGCATCTATTTTTTCGAGCCGGAGGCCATTGATCTGATTCCACCAGGGGTGAACTTTGATATTGGTAGCCAGTTGTTTCCTTTAATGGTGAAACATGGGCTGCCTTTTTATGCACAAAAAAGATATTATAACTGGATTGATATTGGCCGGATTTCTGATTATTGGGAAGTGTTGCAGCGGGTATTAAAAGGCGAAATCAGCTACATGGAAATGCCGGGCACAGAAGTTAGACCCGGCGTATGGGTAGGCTTGAATACCAAGATTGACTGGGATAACATAAAAATAACAGGGCCGGTTTACATCGATTCGAGTACGCAAATTGACGCTGGCGCAGAGATTGTTGGCCCATGCTGGATTTCACATGGTTCGCATGTCTGTCAAAATGCCAAGGTGATTCGCTCTATATTATTTGAGTACACTCGCATCAGCAATGGTGTGAGTTGCTCTGAAATGATAGTCTCACCTAACTATTGTGTTGATCGTAGTGGTAAGACTTACTATATTGGCGATGATCGTTGTTCGCTGCGTTGGGGTGACTCTAGGGCATGATTCTAGGGCTTTTTACAAGGACTTGAGGTGCTCATTAGTTTTAATAATTTGACCGGATAAAAATGTCGCCATCCGGTTTTAAGTCAAAGGCAATGCATATGCGCTCTTCGTTTGAGTTAAATGGGATGGTGCGATGAAATAATGATGATGGAAATAGCACAATATCACCCACATTCGGTTTAGCGATGCCTACCGGAAAGTCACTGTGTTTTTGCGGATAGTTATCACCATGTAAGCCATATTCAAAACAGCCTTCAGTAGGGTCTTTTATGTCGGTTGGCATTGCCAAGTAGACCGCACCGCTAATCCAGCCTACTTCATGGATATGCCTGTCAACAAAACCGCCGCGGCGCATTTTTACATACCATGAGCTAGTAAACTCTAAGGTCTCTGGAAAATATTTAATCAGCTCACAGCTTGATCCGGCGTAATGATTTTTATAATTAATAAATTCTTGCTTCACCAACTCCGCGAGTTTTCTAAAGGCTGGTTCTGGTCGTTTAAATAAGTTACCTGCTGATTGTGTGCCGTTATAAAGCATGCCTTGCTTACGCTCTTGAATATCGGCATTACTAACGTTTTCAAGTAGTTCGGCGAGTAATGTACTATTTGGCGAGGCGAGTTCTTGAATGCTGTTTTGGTAGACGTAATCTAGGCCATTTTTACAAAAGTTATACTGGTCTTCAACACCAAAGTTAGTGGAATAATGGGCAGATAAGGTCGCCAAAAATGGGGCGTTGTGCTTGCTGTGTGTACGTACAATTTCATCTAACTTGGTTTTAAACTCATCAAAGCGTTCAGCTTTGTATAGGCAATAAAGGCTGCGTACCTGCCAGTCATCTAGCTGCGATTGTTCAAAATAGGTCACGGCTTCATCAAAGCGTTTTGCTAGGTATAAAAATTCGCCCATATTGTAGTTGGCGCCGGCATGATTCGGATTTAACTGTAGCGTATGTAGATAACTTTTAATGGCTTCTTCCATATTGCCTTGATCACGTAAGCATTCACCCAAATAATTATGCGCATCGGCATAGTTGGCAAATAGCTGAATGGCCTGCATGAAGTGGTCGATAGCTTCGTCGAGCTTGCCTTCATCGCGTAGCGCGGTGCCAAGGTTAAAGTGGCCTCTAGGGTCTTCATTAATGCTCAGCGCTTTGCGGTAACTGGCGACGGCTTCTTCTAATTTACCTTGTTTTTGTAATACGGTACCAAGATTGCCGTGCGCTTCAAAAAACTGCGCTTGCAGGCTAATGGCTTTGCGGTAGTTCTTTTCCGCCTCTGCAAATCTAGCTAAATTAGTCAGGACAATGCCAAGATTAAAATATAAGTCAGGCGTGTTTGGCTGTATGGCTAGCGCTTTTGTATAGCTAACAGCAGCATCACCAAACTTGGCTAAACCATCTTGTGCAAGACCTAATACATGGTGCAATATAAAAGCGTTGGGGTAACGTAAGGCTAATTTTTTGGCGGCAGACTCTGCCTCAGCAAGTTTACCCGAGTTAAGCTGCATTAATATCGGCTGCATTTCTAGCTGGCTAGGCTGCATAGCTGATTGCGGTTGTTTTGCCATAATTGAGAGTCGCCTTTTTTTGAGTGTGTTATTCTAGAATAAAACTACTCAGCACGCATTTGTAAACTGATAGCCATTTGCCGTAAAAATTTCATTGCAACTTTGGGTTCGTCTAAAAGTACCATTTCAATGGTCGCTGGATGGATAACCAAAATCTGAGCTTTATTCGAGCTGACAACAGCATCAGCAATAGTCGGTAGATTAGAGAGCATGGCCATTTCACCAAAGTAGTCACCAGTTTCTATGGTCCGTATTACTTTGTTCTGTTGTAAGATTTGCACCTGACCGCTAACCACGTAGAATAAATCATGCGATGATTCACCATGCTTAAATATAGACTCACCCTTATTATAAATTCTGCCAAAACGTTGCATTAACACTTCTTTATAGGCAGGTTCGATCTGTGCTGTTACGTTAAACAAATCCTTTAGTAACAATACATCTTGCTTGCGCAAGGTTGCGATAAGTTCTGTGCCTAACAAAAACACTGCAAAATTGAAATACAGCCAAGTGATCGATATAAATAGGTTTTTCATGCTACCAAACACCGAGCCGTAAGAGTCATTCAGTGTTAAAAACAAGGTAAATGCCGGGCGCATGACTAACCAAAGTACTGCGGTAAATAAGGCGCCTATAAAAACATGTCGACTATTTAGGCGAATAGGGAAAAATATAAAATAGAAGGCAGCGATCATTAAAGTGGTGATTGCTAATGTGATGGCTAGCGAGGCTATGGTGTTTAGGCCTTGAGAAACTTCTATGGCTGATTGAACCAATTGGCTGTTTGTATTTAAAAATATAATCACTTTTTCTAGAATAAAACCGGCAAAGGTAAATAAGAAAAATAATACCAACATGCCTATGACTGATATTACATCTTTTAATTTTCGACGCAGGTATGACGGCGCTTCAACTAAAGCGGCAATATTGTAAAAGCTGGTGCGCATGGCGCTTGCGAGCGGGGTAACTGACCATAGTAATATAAGTAAACCTAATATCCCCCAAGCGGCTTTTTGTTGCGCCGAGTTGTAAACTTCCAACATGATGATGCTACTAAATCTTGGGACCAAATTACCCGTGATAATGGCTAGTTTTACTAGTGCATAATCTGAGCTAAAGACAAAGCGACTTAATAAGAAAAACATTAATAGTACGAGCGGAATGAGTGCAAACATTGCATAAAAAGAAAGCGATGCAGAAAGCCCAAAAACATTATGCCGTCCAAATGCCCTGAACATTTCTTGCAACACAAACACCGGCGTGTTGTAACGATGTTTGTCATAGGATGCGCGCGGCTGATTAAAGGCGCTTTTCATACTGCTAGGTATTTTAGATAGGCCGGCATGCCTAACTACATTGAGCTTGGATTTTATATCCGGCTTTTTTTCATCGATATTATTGAGTGCTTTCCCAGTATTCGAGAGCGCCTTAAAGGTTATTTTCTTCATCTTTAATTTACTTATTGCTTTAGCTATGCGTCTTTGATTTTAATATTTTGAATTTCTCGGTTGCGGCAATTAATGCTGAAGTAACGCCGATCTCCATTGCGGAATGCCCAGCATCTTGAATGATATAATATTCAGCATGCGGCATAGCGCAGCTAAGTTCCCAAGCACTTTTAGGCGGACAAACCATATCGTAGCGACCTTGCACAATAATAGTAGGAATGTCTGCCAGCTTGGCGCAATCATTTAGCATGGCTGCACCATCTACAAAACAATCATGCTGTATATAATGTATTTGCACGCGCGCTCTAGCTAGCTCGGTGATATCTTGCTCCTTGGTAGATGCTTGGCTAGCATCAGCAGTATTTTCATTTGGTATCAATCGCATAATGCTATTTTCGAAAGCATTCCATTGCTTGGCGGCAGGTACATTCACGGTAATATCGTCATTAAAAATACGCTGACTATAAGCAGCTAAAACATCATCGCGTTCGTCAGCCGCCAAATAGCTTGTTAGGGCATGCCAAACTTCAGGATAAAAATGTGACACATCGCCTAAAAACCAATTGAGTTCTGAAGGCCGGCTTAAAAATATACCGCGTAATACCAAGCTGGTGACATGTTGCGGAAAGTTTAGCGCATAAGCCAGAGCCAAGGTGCTGCCCCAAGAACCGCCGAATATATGCCATTGCTTAATGTTGAGCATTTCACGGATTTTGTTGATATCGGCAATTAAGTCGGCTGTGGTATTTTGCTTAGTTTCACCTTGAGGCTTGCTTCGACCACAACCGCGCTGGTCTATTAGAATAATTTTGTAGTGTTTAGGGTCAAAAAAACGACGTTGTGTAGGGTTACAGCCACTGCCAGGACCGCCATGCAAAAAAACAACAGCCTCACCTTTTGGGTTGCCACATATTTCGTAATAAATTTCATGTAAATCACCATTTTTTAGTAAGCCTTGCTCAAATGTATCAAGTTCAGGATACAAATTGTAATTTTTATTTTCCATAGCTGGTAAGTATCTTTCTATTTGATTTTAAAGAGTTTTATTAAGTAATTTGGTGCTAACATAGAAGTCGAAGTGTGATGTAAATAACAATTTTTAATTAGATGTAAGTAAATTGTAACAAATGTATTGCAATCCGTGAAAGACTAGGATATATTCTCATTTCGTACAGAAATTGTACAGAAAATAACTTTGACAGCACTAGTAAAATTTGAGAAACATCAAAAAAATAATGGTAGCTGAAATTGTTGTTGAATAACCCTTAGTAGTTTAACTTTGGAGATAAATATGCAAGTTAACAAAATCAAGTTAGCACTTGGCCTAGTTGCTGGTTTAACAGTAGCAATGCCTATGGTAGCTTCAGCAGCGGCAGACCAAGAGTCAGCAATTGCAAACGCAAATAACTGGGCTGCACCACGTGGTGATTACACCAACCAAGCGCACAGTAAATTAGCACAAGTAAACAAAGGTAACGTTAAAAACCTTAAAGCAGCATGGACATTCGCTACTGGTGTAAACCGTGGTCATGAAGGTTCTCCTGTTGTTGTTGGTAACATGATGTTCGTTCACACAGCATTCCCAAACAACGTTTACGCTTTAGATTTAAACGATAATCAAAAAATCGTTTGGTCATATTTCCCAAAACAAGATCCATCAGTACAAGCTGTACTTTGTTGCGATAACGTTTCACGTGGCCTAGGCTACGGTGACGGTAAAATCTATCTACAACAAAATGATGGTAACTTGGTTGCTTTAGACGCTAAAACTGGTGCTAAAGTATGGTCTACATTAGTAAATGACCCAAAAGTCGGCGCTACTAATACCAATGCTCCACACGTCATTAAAGATAAAGTATTAACTGGTTGTTCTGGTGCTGAATTTGGTGTTCGTTGCTTTATCGCTGCTTACAACCTAAAAGACGGTTCTTTAGCATGGAAAGCATACTCAACAGGTCCTGATGCTGAAATGTTAATCGGTGCTGATTTCAATAAAGAAAATCCACAATACAGTGCATTATCAGTTTACCAAGATGTAAATGGTGGTAACAAAATGGGCGGTTCTTTCAAACCATTGCCTAACGACCAACTTAAAATTGGCGAAAAAGAATTGGGTACACGCACATGGTTAAAGCCACAAGCAGTTAAAGATGGTTGGCAACATGGTGGTGGCTCTGTATGGGGCTGGTGGCCGTATGATCCAAAAACAAACTTAGTGTATTACGGAACAGGTAATCCTTCAGTTTGGAACCCAGATGTCCGTCCTGGCGATAACAAATGGTCTAT
>CAIYLB010000017.1 GCA_903926935.1 uncultured Pseudomonadota bacterium | reverse complement strand
GTTTTAGCTGATGGATACTATGTAGTTCAATATTAGTCGGTTTGTGTAGCAAAATATCTTCTAGCGCCTCGCTATCGTCGCCTACATCTTCCAGCACTTTAAAATATCTATCGACGATGCTATCTAGCAAAGCGTAGGCTAGATAATCGACGCCAAGCTCACGGATATGCGCGCGACTCACGCGTAAACGGCCACGTACAGGTTCAAAAATTCCGGTCGAGCGTTCTTGAAAAGTGAGCAAATAATTGCGGCCTAGCACAAAGCTAATCTGCTCAGAATCTACCGCCATATTGGTTTGATCATACTTAAAGCTACGCGCTTCTAAAAATAAATAATCATCATATTCATCTATTTTTGGTCGCTGCTGGGTGTTGAGAATGTCTTCTTGCACTAGCGGATGCAAATTAAATAAATCGCCGATTTGTTTAATCAGCGCAACATCATGCACGCCGTGAATATTCAGCCAGAATTTTTTATTCGCGCTTTCGCTAATATTTAGTATGGCTAGGTCATCAATACTAAGCGTACGCTCAATAAAGTCTGCGGCATCATACTCAAGCAGGCTGATAGTCGGTTTAGGTAATTGGCTTACATCGTTATCCGCCTTCCCTACATAAATAAGTGATCCAGGCGGCATGCCTATTTTTTTTGAATGATTTTTTTTGTGTTTACGCATATTCTTCATAATAGCTTATTCTGCACGCAACGCTTCTATCGGATCTAACCTTGAAGCGCTCCTTGCTGGTAGCACGCCAGCTAGCAAACCAATAACTGCAGACATCACCAAAGCTCCAACCGCAAAATTCCACGGCGTATGTACCGGTAAGGTTGGTAATAACAATCGCAGTAATTGCGCCAAGCCTGTGCCTAGCAACAAACCTAGCGCGCCACCCAGTGCCGCCAGCATGACAGATTCACTCAAGAACAAAGCTAATATAGTACTGCGACGCGCACCCAGTGCTACTAGCAAGCCAATTTCATTAGTACGCTCGGTCACTGAAATCGTCATAATGGTGACGATGCCCACCGCGCCTACCAGCAAAGAAATTCCACCTAGCGCACCTACCGCCATGGTTAAAATATTCAGAATATTCGATAAGGTTTTAAGCATGTCTTCTTGAGTAACGACAGTAAAATCCTCATGGCCGTGACGTAGTTTTAAGCGATTTTTAACCGCTGTTGCCACTGTGGTGGATGAAACACCTTCCGTGTAACTGACATGAATTTCCATCAAGCCTTCGCGGTTGTAAAGTTCTAGCGCACGCGCGGCGGGGATAAAAGCCGTGTCATCTAAATCAATCCCCAAAAATTGACCTTTAGCTGCCAAGACGCCGATGACCCGAAAATGCAGGCCGCCGATGCGCACCCGCGCGCCTAAAGGATTCATGCTGCCAAATAACTCATTGCGCAACTTGCTCCCCAACACCACCAACGCGCGTGAACTGCCTGCGCCTTCTTTTGGCAAAAAACTGCCGATTTGCACGGTTGAACTGAATACATTTAAAAAATCTGCATCTACTCCATAAATTGTAGTGCGCCGTAAACGGCCATTACTTTCGACTTCAGAATTGCCCCATACAGTTGGCGATGCGCCCGTTACATTAGGTAGTTGCTTAAGTGATTTAGCATCTTCCATGGTTAACAAGCGCGCGGTGGTTGGAATGCCTGTCGGCGGTTGACCACCTGTTTTAACTTTACCCGGAGAAACACCAATCACATTGGTGCCAAATTGCGTGAATTCGGCCAATACAAACTGATGCACGCCTTCGCCAATAGAAGTCAGCAAAATAACGGCAGCAATACCAACAGCAATGCCAAGCAGTGTTAAAAAACTACGCATACGATGCGAGGTGATGGCTTGCAAAGCAAATTTTGTAGAATCAGCAATTAGCATAATTAGCGCCCAAGATAATTATCGCTTAGACAAAGCTAAGATTGGGTCTAACTGCGCGGCGCGACGTGCCGGCATTACGCCAAAAACTAAACCTGAAACCAGCGCAGTACCTAAGCCAGACAGTACTGCCCACATTGGCGGATAGGCTGGAAACGTAGGGTAAATATCACGTAATATTGCCGCGCCTAAATAACCCAAAGCGATGCCAACCACTGCGCCTGTGACTGATAACAATACCGCTTCAACCATAAACAATTGACGCACAGACGCAGATGTCGCACCTAATGCTTTAAGCAGGCCAATTTCCGCGGTGCGTTGCGTAACAGAAACCAGCATGACATTCATCACCAAAATACCGGCAACCGCCAAACTGATGGCCGCAATACCGGCAACGCCAAGCGTCAGCACGTTTAAGATTTTATCGAAAGTTTTTAACACCGCATCTTGTGTAATCACTGTGACATCTTCTTCGCCTTCATGGCGCTGAGTAATCATTTTCAATACGCGCGCTTTAACCTCACCAATTTGCTCGCGACTGCGTGACTCCACTAAAATTCGGAACAAAGTATTGCTATTAAGCATGGCTTGCGCAGTGGCGACTGGCACAATCAGCAACTCGTCGCTAGTCATGCCCATGCCCTGCCCGCCTTCGCTTAGCACACCGATAACGCGTAATCGCCTATCACCAACGCGCACGGTTTTACCCAAAGGGTTTGTAGTGCCAAAAATCTCCCGCCGAATAGCCGCACCCAAGACCACCTCAGCGGCACCGTGACCTAAGTCATCTTTGGTTAAAAAGCGTCCAAGCGCTAATTTTTGTTTACGTACGCGAATATAATCGGCGTTAGTACCAAGTAGCATTGCTTCGCGCAACTTACCTGAAGCATTGATTTCCGTGGTGGCAATTAAAATTGGCGCAATGCGTTCTACGCCTGACAAGCGCAACAAGGCCGATGCATCATCCAGGGTTAAATCGCGCGGCGTGCTGGTAATTAGATTGGCCGGATTGAAACCACGGGTTTCCGAACGACCAGGTAATACAATCACCAAATTACTGCCAATGGCAGAAAATTCCCCTACCACATAACGGCGCGCACCATCGCCCAATGCAGTAAGCACCACCACCGCCGCCACGCCAATCGACATCGCCATAATCAACAAGCCTGTACGTAAAGGTGTGCCAGTGGCTGCATCTCTAGCGTAGCGAAATGTGTCTATGATTTTCATGTCATTTTAGTATGAATTTTCAACGGGATCCTGCCACCTTTAGCTAGCCCGCTTGCTCTGGCATCTGCGTAATATCACTTAGAACAATGCCGTCTTCCATTCGAATTTGGCGATGTGCGCGTGCGCCTAGCGCATGGTCGTGAGTGACCACTATCAACGTCATGCCCTGCGCATTCAGTGCTTCTAATAAGCGTACCACTTCTTCACCGGTGACACGATCAAGATTGCCCGTGGGTTCATCTGCCAACAAAACTGCTGGACGTTGAACTGTGGCACGGGCAATTGCGACACGTTGGCGCTGCCCGCCAGAAAGCTCATTCGGCCGATGTTGCGCTCTGTCCATCAGACCATATTCTTTGAGCGCTTGCGCAACACGTTTTGTGCGTTCATCGACTGACATGCCAGCTAAAATAAGTGGTAATTCAATATTAGCTGCAGCGCTTAACCGCGGTACTAAATGAAAACTTTGGAAGATAAATCCTATGCGTTCACTACGTACTTTGGCCTGTTCATCTGGTGCCAAAGTGGTTACATCGCGACCTTCTAATTGATAAGTTCCAACATCTGGGCGGTCTAACAAGCCAATCAGATTAAGCAAGGTCGATTTACCTGAACCCGAAGGCCCCATCACGGCTATGTATTCGCCAGGATTGATGTCCAAATTCACATTACGCAAGGCATGCACCTGACTATCGCCCAAATAAAAAGTACGCTCTATGCCCTTGAGTGCAATCAGACTTTTGCTATCTGCCATGGTTTATTATTTCGCTTTACTGGTTTTTGCATTAGGGCTAGTTTTTGACTTCGCTTTATCTTCTGGCTTAACTAGTACACCCGCTTTCACGCCCTCACGCTCTAACGAGGCCACAATGCGATCACCTTGTTTAAGGCCACTCAACACCTCAGTGAATTCCCAATTAGCGACGCCTAACTGAATAGCACGCTCTTCTAATTTTTTACTATCCGCGTTATAAATCAAAACCTTACTGCCTTCAAGCAAGGTTGAAGTGGGCACCCGTAGCACGTTATCATGGCTATCCAACACGATTTCCACGTCTGCGCTGTAACCCACCAGTAAGCGTTTATTCTCACTAGCATCGTCAATTGAGACTTCCACATCCACCGTTCTCGCCTGCTTCTCAACCGCCACTACATAAGGTGCAACCCGTTTTACATGAGCAGCCAACGGCTCCCCGGGAAGGGCATCCAAAGAAACACGCGCAAGCTGACCCACATGAATCTTAGGCGCATCAACTTCATCCATAGGCGCTTTAATATACAAGCAAGTATCATCAATCAAATCTATGGCTGGCGGCGTTGCCACACCTGGCGGCGATGGCGTAGTATATTCGCCAAGCTCGCCAACAATATCCGCCACAATGCCGTCAAACGGCGCAACTAATACCGTTCTATCCTGCTCAACTTTGGTAATTTTAACCCGCGCCTGCGCTTGTATCACATCGGCACGCGCACCATCACAAGCCGCGCGTCTAGATTGTGCTTCATAACGCGACTTTTCTTCACCACCTTCGGAAATAAAACCGCGCACACGCAACTTAGCCATGCGCGCCGCATCACGTTCTGCGTTATCGGCAATGGCACAAGCTTCAATAATGCGTTTTTGACTACTAGCCACCTGCGTTTGCGCGAGATTACTTTGCGCTTGCTGGTCATCGTTCCATAAGCGCAATAACACTTGGCCTTTTTTAACGTGATCACCTTTCTTGATGCCGAGAAAAGCAATGCGACCGCCGCTAATCGGGGAAAGTCGCGTGCGCTGGCAAGCCTCTACGCTACCCGCTCGGGTATTCGCCACGCTAGCTTCAACCTTACCAAGCCCAACCTCAACCAATGCAACAACAATAGCTTGTGGGCGGTTAAACCACCAAATAGTAGCGCCAATTGAAATAATACAGGCAAGAATAATGAGTAAGCGGCGCATAGGGTTTAATTTATATATTTAATTTTTTGAGACTACCACTTTAAATGATAGTGCAATTTGATATATATCTATTTTGGCTTTATGGTATCAATTTTATTTATCAGTATTTGCTAGTTGTTATCTGACTTATCATCAGGCGTATAAACCACATAAGGTGTTCCTAGCTGTTCAGCAAGTTTAATTGTTGCATTACATCGCAGCGTCAGATTGCAACAGTATTTACTTTTGCCAAGCATCCCGCAAAGTTACCGTTCTATTGAACACCGGCTGACCCGCCAAACTATCTTTTCTATCCGCCACAAAATAACCATGACGCTCAAACTGAAACCTATCTTCAGGATTTGCATCTTTCAAACTAGGTTCTAATTGTGCAGTAATCAAGGTTACAGAATTAGGATTAATATCGTTTAAATAATCTCTACCACCCTCGCCCGGATGGGCTTCTTTAAACAATCTGTCATACAAACGCACTTCTGCTTCATAGGCATGCGCGACTGAAACCCAGTGAATATTGCCTTTTACTTTGATGCTATCTGAGCCTGGCGTGCCGGATTTTGTATCGGGCAGATATTCACAATGCACGGTGGTGACATTGCCTGCAGCATCTTTTTCAAAGCCTATGCATTTCACCACGTAGCCGTAACGCAAACGCACCAAGCCATCTGGCACTAATCTAAAGAAGCCTTTGCTTGGTGTTTCCATAAAGTCTTCTCGCTCTATCCATAGTTCGCGGCTTAATGGCACTACGCGCTTACCTAGCTCAGGCTTGAGCGGATGATTAGGCGCCAAGCAGTCCTCGGTTTGTGATTTACCATCAGCATCCACTGGGTAATTATCAATCACCAGTTTTATCGGATCTAATACGGCAATGCGACGTTCAGAGGATTCGTTTAGTACTTCACGCATACAATCTTCTAAAATAGTATATTCAATCCAAGAATCAGCTTTTGATACGCCAATACGGTCGGTGAATAATTTAAAGCCTTCTGCCACATAACCACGGCGACGTGCGCCGGCTAACGTGGGTAAACGTGGGTCATCCCAGCCGCTCACATGCTTATCTTCAACTAAATCAATCAATTTACGTTTTGATAGCACAACATAAGTGAGGTTTAAGCGAGCAAACTCATATTGCTTAGGTAGAGGATGCGCCAACATACCTGCTTCGGCCAAACGACCTAACAACCAATCGTAAAACGGGCGTTGATCTTCAAACTCTAGCGTACAAAGAGAATGTGTAATTTGCTCCAGCGCATCTTCAATCGGGTGAGCAAACGTGTACATTGGGTAAATACACCATTTGTCGCCAGTATTATGGTGATGTGCGCGTTTAATGCGGTAAATGGCCGGGTCGCGCAGATTGATATTCGGCGAAGCCATATCGATTTTGCTGCGTAAAATCAAACTACCATCGGCATGTTTGCCGTCGCGCATTTCACGGAATAAGTTTAAGTTTTCTGCTACCGTGCGATCACGCCAAGGTGAGTTCTTACCGGCTTCTGTTAGAGTGCCGCGCATAATGCGCATTTCTTCAGCAGTTTGGCTATCGACGTAAGCATGACCATTTTCGATTAAGCTTTCAGCCGCACGGTACATTAAATCAAAATAGTTACTGGCAAAATACATGCTGTTTTGATTGTGTTCTGGGCCAACATTCTCCCAGTTAAACCCTAGCCATTTAACTGCGTCACTTATGCTGTCGACGTATTCTTGGCTTTCTTTTTCTGGATTAGTATCATCAAATCTAAAGTGGCAAACACCAGCATAATCACGCGCTAGGCCAAAGTTTAAGAAAATACTTTTGGCATGACCGATATGCAGATAACCATTCGGTTCTGGCGGAAACCGTGTGCGGATTTTGGCCGGATCAGGCTGACCAGCGGCATGATGCGCGGCATCGCCTGGCGTGCCAGACCATTTACGCGTGCTGTACACGCCTTGCTCAATATCTTTTTCAACAATCGCCCGAATAAAATTAGAACCGAGTGGAGTAGGTGTTTTTTCTGCTGACATAATTTGTGAGGTTTTAACTTAATTAAGGTTAATAATAGCGTTCATTTTACACGTTTGAGGCCAAACACTTCTACACAACTGCGTTGATAGATGCTGATATCCTTTGATTTGATTGTCTACGATGAGATTTAGCTGCCTGTGCTAAAATTCTTACCCATATGAACGCACATACTTTTCCTATTTTAAGACTGCTCAGCGATGGTAAGTTCCATTCTGGCCAAACGATAGCACAGCAATTAAAAGTCAGTCGCGCCACGGTTTGGAACGCCATAAAACAGGCTGAAATATTAGGTATCAATATTTTCTCAGTGCGCGGACGTGGTTATAAACTAGCACAAGCAGTCATATTATTAGACCAACAAGCTATTTTAAATGCAGTTGGCGAGCAGACTACTTTGCTAGAAGTGGAAGTTCATGACCATCTAGAATCGACCAATACTTATCTAATGAAAAAAATAAGTATTGCTCATGCGCACGCTACTTGTGTTGCAGCCAACTTACAAACCAATGGCCGCGGCAGGCGTGGTCGCACTTGGCAAGCAGGCTTAGGCGCGAGTTTAACGTTCTCCTTATTATGGCGTTTTCAATGCGGCGCTTCGGCATTATCTGGCTTAAGTTTAGCGGTGGGTGTGGCATTGGTGCGTGCGTTGCATAGCTTTGGCATTAGCCAAGCACAACTCAAATGGCCTAATGATGTGCTGATCGGCCGCGAAAAATTAGCCGGCATTTTAATTGAACTGCAGGGCGATATGGAAGGCCCCAGCGCCGCAGTTATTGGTATTGGTGTTAACTTAAACTTGCCAGAAAGTATCAAACAACAGATAGACCAACCCGCCACAGATTTAGCCAGCGCTTCTCCACAAACAATTAACCCCAATGAATTGCTTGGCGTTTTACTTAAAAATTTAACCGAAGTGCTGAGCAACTTTGAGCGACATGGTTTTGCACAATTACGCGATGAATGGACCAAACATCACGCCTACCATCAGCAAGCTGTAAAAATGCTGCATCCTGATGGGCGTGAATCCCTAGGTACCGTCATAGACGTGGCGGAAGACGGCATATTATTAGTGAGAACAGCGCAAGGCGAGCAACGCTTTTTATCGGGTGAGATTAGTTTGCGCGGTGTTTAAACCACGCAAACTATTATTGAACTTAGTAATTTACAGTTAACCCAACATTGATCGAACGGCCCATACCTGGCAGTGCACCTATCGCGCCCATTCCGCCATTCGCCTTCCAAGTAGCGTAGTCGACACCGCCAAGTGGCAATTGATAATATTTATCAAACAGGTTATTGGCCGCCAAATCAAGTCGTGCATTTTTAAACTGATAGCTAGCGCGAAGATTTAGCAAACCATAACCCGCTGTTTTTGGTTCTAAGCGGTTGTTATCGACTAGGCTTTTATTACTCACCATCTCAACTTCAAGCACATTAGTCCAAGCGCCTTTGTTTTGTTCTACGGCAAGGCGCATATTAAGTGGCATGATATGGTACAAATCTTCTCCATTACCAACCTGCTCGCCACGTGTCCAGGCTAAATTACTTTTAAAAGTCCCTTGTCCAAAATTGCTATTGTTCCAAAGTGTGGTTTTAGCCGTTGCTTCTAAACCGTAAATTTGGGCATCCTGATTAACGAATTGGAGTAATGGGCGTGAACCCATCATGCCAATTTTAGAGGCGCCGATATAGTCATGAATATAAGAATAATGTGGGGTTAATGTAACCTTCCAGTCTTGCTTAGCTGCGTCATGCCAATCAAAAGTGGCACTCAAGGTATTGGCCGTTTCTGGCTTCAGATTGATATCACCGACATAGCCATTAACATCGCCAAACCATCCTATCATCGCCATCGCCATATCGCCACGACCCCAGGTATAACGCTCATACAGACTAGGTGAGCGTGTTTTACGCGCGTAACCAAACTCTATATTACTGGTGTTGCTTGCTTCATATTTGGCAGTAGCAGTTAAATCAATATGATTATCACTTTGTGATTTATTACGTGCATTAAATGCACTTGCAGCAGCAGTGTCAGCAGCATTCATCATGATACCCATCATGCCTACGCCGCCGTAAGACTGAACATTACCGGTATCCATCCGAACATAATCATTACGCACACCTAGCAAGGTACTCCACTTCAGATTCCATTTAGATTCAAGCTCAGCAAAAATGCCAAAACGGTCGCGCTGGCCATTAATAATGTTGTTGAAGGTGTTTGGGCCCATCATTGCACTGCCAGCCACTGGTGGCCAATAATCGTTAAGTGTTTGGCGCTGATAATCGTTGCCCAAGCTTACTAAATGCGCTTGCGTTAACGGGATATCAAGTTTGATGTTGTAACCGTAATCCTTACCATCGGTTAGCATAGGCATGGCGCCCGGCTTTTCTGGAGAAAAGAAACCCATCTCATGTTTAATCTGCTGCCAGAAAATGTTTGCATCTAGCTTACCCCAATTAAAATCTTGCACATAATTAGCAGTAATAGCATCAGAACTATTGCCAACCATGTCCATGCGTTGGTTAGGAAAGCCCTGATACAGAATATCCTGATGCTTGATACGGAATGTAAGTTGCTGAGCATCACCTTTAAGAGCAAGCACTATATTTTGGTAGCGTCGGTCAAACTGCGTCGAGTTCACTCGATTGCCATTGCCATCTACATATGATTGCGCACGATCAACGCCACCAGAGAATCCAATACTTAAATTTTGACTGGCTGCGCTGGCCTTAATGTCGGCACTAAGTCCGTTATTAACACTACGATAAAAAGTAGAGGCGCTGGCTTCAACCAATAAATGCTCTGCATCTGGCGAAAAATTTATTGCAGGAGATTTTACATCGATGGTGCCAGCGATGCTGTCACCACCCATGCTTACTGGCGTAATGCCCGCCATAATATCAATATGTCCTACATTGCTAGGAGAAATATAGGATAAAGCTGGATTCATATGGTTACCGCAAGCGGATGTGATACTTGCACCATCTAAGATAAATTTAATACGGTCATCGTTCAATCCACGTATAGCAGGCAAAGCTGATAATCCACCAGCTTGGTATAAACTAACGCTAGGATGCTTAGCTAGCAAATCTGCAGTGTCCGCAGTATTAAGTGAGGACGAAGTATATTCATTTAATCTTTCTGAGCGTACCTCCACAGGCGGTAATTCCAAACTTTCCGCCGAAAAACTAATTGGTGTAAAACCTAGCAAGGTCGGTGCTAAAATACTTGGAATTATAATGCTAGCCGAAATAGAACTTTTTTTAAGTTTGAACTTTTGCATCTGACATGCCCTGTTGATTTATTTTCAGGGCATATTGTAGTACCTAATATCAATCATGAAAATGTGACAAAATGTCGCACACAAGACAATAGATAAATATGCTATTAACCATAGATGCTGGCAATACTAGAACAAAATGGGCTGTATTCAATCAAGCCGGTGAAATTATAAACAATGGGGCTTGTGATAACAGCGTCTTATCTAACGCTGATTTTTCGGCGCTGATATTTGAACGGGTCGCTATTTCAAATGTAGCTGGTGATAAAGCGGCTGGCATACTCGCTAATAATTTAGCGCAATACACTGCGACCATTTACTGGCTAGAATCTACTACAAAAGCATGTGGTGTAATAAACAATTATGCTCCTGCAATCACTTTAGGCTCAGACCGCTGGGCTGCGCTCATCGCGGCATGGCATTTCAAACAAGCACCTTGTGTGGTGGTAAATGCCGGCACTGCGGTGACGATTGATGCTTTAAGCGTAACCCTAGTCAACAATAAAAGCCAAGCTAACTTTATCGGTGGATTGATTTTGCCGGGCTTGAATTTAATGCAACAAAGCCTAGGTTTTGCAACGGCACAACTACCAAAATTCGACATAGTGCAAAATTCATCAAAGAATCAAACTACTGATAGTTTTGCAAAAAATACCGCAGATGCCATATATGCTGGGGCACTACTTGCGATTGTAGGGGCAATTACGCTAATGGTGCATGAATTGAAATTACAATGTAAGCAGGAGCCGTTTATTGTGATTGGTGGTGGTAATGCGCAGGCTATTTATCAGCAGTTAACAAAAGAAATTTCAACTTTACAAATGACACCGCAAACAGTCATCGTAGAAAATTTAGTGTTGCAAGGTTTGTACTTACTAGATAATTTTATGCAAAGTGATACACAATGAAAAAGTTAATTTGGGTATTAATAATTATTAACGTAGTCTTATTTGCGTATTTTAATTTGGACTACATTTTACCCAAGCCGCAAGTAGTTAAACTACCTGAATTAAACCCTGAAAAAATCAGTCTATTAACGCAACAGCAATTAGACTTATTACCTAAAAGAGTAGGAATAATAACAGAGCCTACAGCAACCGTAGCAAGCACAAATTTTTGTTATGAATGGGGTGTATTTTCTTCTAACCGCATTGCTGCAGCACAAACAGCTGCGACTAAACTTATGCTAAAACCGACCACAAAAGAACAGTCGGCTCAAGATGCCCAAGTTGCTAAACTGTTTTGGATCTATATACCGCCAGTAAAATCAGTACAGGCAGCACAAGCAAAAGCCGCTGAATTAAAAGCGCTGGGCGTACAAGATTTATTTGTCATGCAAGATCCTAAATGGCGAAATGCGATTTCATTTGGTGTGTTTGAGGATGAAAAGCTAGCTATTAAATTAATGAACGAACTTAGAGCTAAGGGTGTGCGTGATATTGTTAAATCCATGCGTGACCAAGGGAAAGGACATTTTAGTCTGCTATTTGACCATTTGGAAGAACCGCGAGTAGTTGAAATTAAACAACTCAAATCAAACTTCCCTGAGGCAGATTTAAAACAAGTGACTTGCAACTAAGTCAGCTTAATAGACCAAACTGTTAAGGAAACAACTTACCTGGATTCAGGATATTACTCGGATCAAAAGTAAGTTTTACCGCACGCATTAAATTCATGGTGGTTTCATCAATCTCACGCGAGATAAAGGGTCGCTTTGCCATGCCTACGCCATGCTCTCCAGATAGCGTACCCTGCAACGACAACACTAAACTAAACACTTCATCTAAACAAGTGTAAGCGCGCGTCATTTCATCTGAATTTTCTGGATTGACCAATAAATTTACATGAATATTACCATTGCCGGCGTGGCCAAAATTCACGTTTGATATGTTGTATTGCGTGGCGAGTTTTTCTAATCCAGTGAGTAATTCTGGCAAATGAGAAACCGGCACGGCAATATCTTCATTGATTTTTTTAGGCGCAATATCTTTCAGTAACGGCGACAATGCTTTGCGCGCAGCCCATAAGGCTTTGGTATCACTAGCTACTTTCGCTTCAATTAACCCATCTACTTGGCAGGCCAATAAAATTGCCTCAGTCGCCTCAATAATCTCTTGCTGTGCGCCATCGACTTCTATCATCAAATAAGCTTTGGCATTTTCTGGCAATAGATTTTTATGGCGGCCACGAATCAGATTAAGCGCACCATTATCTAAAAACTCTAATGCGCTTGGTGTATATGGTTGCGCCATAATGGCCGCAATGGCTTTTGCGCAACTGTAAGTGTCCACAAATTCTGCGGTAATACCACCAGTATTTTTTGGTATCGGTGTCAGTTTAAGTGTCGCTTCTACGATCACCGCCAGCGTGCCTTCTGAACCGACTAATAATCGCGTTAAATCGTAACCTACCACGCCTTTGCTGGTGTAACAGCCGGTTTTAATAATATCACCATTGCCAGTAACTGCTTTTAAACCGAGCACATGATCGCGCGCCACACCATATTTCACAGCATGCGGCCCTGCGGCACAAGTCGCTAGATTACCACCTATGCTGCAATATGCCGCGCTAGAGGGATCTGGTGGCCAAAAGAAACCTACGCCTTTAATAGCATCTTGCAATTCTTGATTGAGCACACCGGGTTGCACAATCGCCATGCGGTTATCAGGATCAACACTGATAATGTTATTCATGCGTTCCAGCGAAAGCGCTACACCACCAGCCTCAGGCACGCTACCACCAGCGGTGCCGGTACCACGTCCACGTGGCACAACTGGCACTTTATGCAGATTACAGAGCATAATTATCGCTTGCACTTCTTCCACATTAAGTGGAAAAGCCACCGCAATTGGCGCATGAAAAATACGCGAATTATCGTAAGCGTAGGCGTAGCAATCTACTGGATCGGTAAACAGTCTATCGCTAGGCAAAATATGCGCTAACGCTAGAATAAAATCAGGGTTGATCGTTACGTGTTTCATCGTTAAACGCTACTATCTTTTTTTGATGTAAAGATCGGTAATCGTACCCTCTTTCATCTCTGCCGCAAAGCAGACAGTTTCTGATAATGTTGGGTGCGCATGAATGGTTAAACCTAAATCATGTGCATCAGCACCCATCTCAATGGCTAATACCGTTTCCGCTAACAACTCACCAGCATTTACGCCAACAATACCTGCGCCTATTAACCTGTGCGTAGTTTTGTCGAATATTAATTTAGTCGAGCCTTCAGTACGCGCTACCGAGATTGCGCGACCACTAGCTGCCCAAGGGAATGAAGCTTTTTCATATTCTATACCTTTGGCTTTAGCTTCAATTTCAGTGACGCCAGCCCAAGCGATTTCAGGATCTGTATAAGCCACGGATGGAATTGCTAGTGCTTGAAATTCAACTTTATGTCCAGCGATCACTTCTGCGGCTATTTTGCCTTCATGCGTAGCTTTATGCGCCAACATTGGTTGACCGACGATGTCACCGATGGCAAAAATATGTGGCACATTAGTTCGCATTTGTTTATCTACATTGATAAATCCCCACTCGTTTACCGCTACGCCTGCATTTTCTGCGGCAATATTTTTACCATTCGGACGGCGGCCTATAGAAACTAGTACACGGTCGTAAATTTGCGCTTCTTTAGGAGCCGCTTCACCCTCAAAGCTCACATGAATACCATCGGCTTTGGCTTCCATTTTCGTCACTTTGGTAGACAACATAATACTTTCAAAGCGCTTTTCCATACGTTTTTGTAAGGGGCGTACTAAGTCGCGGTCGCAACCTTGAATCAAGCCGTCAGTAAACTCAACCACGCTGACTTTGGTGCCTAATGCATCGTAAACGGTCCCCATTTCTAAGCCGATAATGCCGCCACCAATGACCAACATACGTTTTGGAATGTCTGCCAAGGCTAAGGCACCGGTAGAATCCATAATGCGTGCGTCATCAGGCGCACCGGGGAATTTGGTCGCTTGTGAACCTGCCGCGATAATGGCGTTATCGAATGAAACAGTAGTAATTTTGCCATCTGCGGATGTCACGGCGATTTGATTTGGACCAGTAAACTTGCCTAAACCTTGCACCACAGTCACACCGCGTTGCTTGGCCATTGCGGACAATCCGCCAGTGAGTTTAGCAACCACATCATTGGATTTCCAATTGCGTAATTGCTCTAAATCAATATTTGGCGCGCTAAAACTTACGCCATGATGCGCAGTTTCTTCCGCTTCGGTAATCACTTTTGCTGTGTGTAATAATGCTTTAGACGGAATGCAACCAACATTAAGACAAACACCGCCTAAAGTTGAATAACGCTCGATCAATACCACTTTTTTACCTAAATCTGCCGCGCGAAATGCTGCGGTATATCCGCCTGGGCCTGAACCTAACACAACCACTTCGGCATGTAAGTCTGAGACTGGAATGGCTTGAGAGCTACTCACAACGGGGCTATCTGTTTGAAGCGGTGCCGTTTGAACTGGCGCAGCTTGAACTGCCGCTGTTTGAGCAGGCGCGCTGGCAGTGACTGCTACTACTTCAACCATTAACATCAGGCTACCTTTAGCGACTTTATCGCCTACGCTAACCTTAACTTCTTTTACCGTACCGGCAACGGAAGATGGAATGTCCATAGAGGCTTTATCGGATTCAACTGTGATGATTGAATCTTCCATGGCGATGACATCACCAACTTTTACCAGCACTTCAATTACATCTACGCTTTCAAAGTTACCGATATCTGGCACTAAAACTTCTACGATATTGCTCATGCACACCCTTTTTCAAACTTTAATTAAACGCAATTGCTCAGTTATTTAGCTAAAAACTTTATTTCTAAAATCTGTATTTCTAAAAGCCATTTACTCTAAAGCAATAATCTACGCACATCACTTAACATCATACGCATGTGGCTCGTGAACCTAGCGCCATCAGCCCCATCAACTACGCGATGATCATAAGAAAGTGACATTGGCAACATTAAACGCGGCTCAAAAGCTTTTGTTTTTGCTTCGTAAACAGGCTGCATGCTGGCGCGTGAAACGCCTAAAATCGCCACTTCCGGGCAGTTGATAATTGGCGTAAACATCGTACCGCCTATACCGCCTAAGCTAGAAATAGTGAAACAACCACCTTGCATTTCTTCTACTTTCAGCTTGCGTTCGCGGGCTTTGGTCGATAAATCCATCAAATCGCGGGCAATATCCAGCACGTCTTTTTGTTGTACATCTTTAACTACTGGCACTACCAAACCATCTGGCGTGTCGCAAGCAAAGCCGATGTTGTAATAATTTTTCATTATTAAGCTATCACCATCTGGCGAAAGTGAGGCATTAAAATTAGGATAAGCTTTAAGTGCATTCACTGAAGCTTTGATTAAAAATGCCAACATAGTGAGTTTTACGCCACGTTTTTCAGCATCGGCTTGCATAGACTTTCTAAAGTCTTCCAAGTCAGTAATATCAGCTTCGTCAAACTGCGTAACATGCGGCGCAGTCACCCAGTTACGATGTAAATTTGCACCTGAAAGTTTTTTAATACGTGATAG
>CAIYLB010000016.1 GCA_903926935.1 uncultured Pseudomonadota bacterium | reverse complement strand
TGTGACGGCAATATGCAAGAAGGTAGTTTCCGTTGCGATGTGAACGTTTCAGTACGTCCAAAAGGCACTGAAAAACTAGGCACACGACGTGAGATTAAAAATTTAAACTCGTTCAAATTCATGCAGCAAGCCATTGAATATGAAACCCGCTGGCAGATTGAAACGCTAGAAGATGGCGGCACCATTCATCAGGCAACCGTTTTATTTAATCCGGATACTGGTGAAACACGCGCGATGCGTAGCAAAGAAGAAGCGAACGATTACCGCTACTTTCCTGACCCTGATTTATTGCCTTTAGTGATTACCGAAGCGGATAAAGCACTCGTGCAAGCAGAAATGCCTGAGTTGCCAGCCGCCATGAAAGCACGTTTTGAAGCGCAATATAGCTTATCTGCTTATGATGCTAGCGCCTTAACAACCTCACGCGAGTTGGCTGATTATTTTGTGGCTGCAGTAGATGCAGGCGCCGATGCTAAGCAAGCAGCTAACTGGGCAATGGGCAGCGTTTCGGCAAAATTGAACTCAGAAGATAAACCGATTTCAGCTTCACCTGTCAGCGCATTGCAGTTGGCACAATTGCTTAAACGTATTAGCGATAATACGATTTCTAACAATGCCGCGAAACAAGTTTTTGATGCGATGTGGAACGCTGAAGGTGATGCAGAAAGAGATGTTGATGCGATCATTGCAGCCAAAGGCCTTAAACAAGAATCTGATAGCAGTGCAATTGAAGCCATTATCGATGAAGTGTTGACCGCCAATGCCGCCATGGTTGAAGAATTTAAAGCCGGTAAAGAGAAAGCGTTTAATGCTTTAGTGGGCCAAGCCATGAAGGCATCAAAAGGCAAAGCCAATCCTGCACAGGTGAATGATATTCTTAAGAAGAAATTAACGGCTTAATCTTAAGTTTGCTGGGCATTTTTTCTGAGGCTTGAAACGAGAGTTTTGAGACCAGAGACTTAAGGCTAGACTCATTTAGCTAAAAAAATCCGCCTTATTCCATTAAAAAATAAGGCGGATTTTTAATATTTAAAACGTTTTAGTGCAATTTACATAATTGCATGAAATTGTTTAAGGTTTTAATTCTCGTGATTATTAGTAAAGCTATTGTGCAATACCAACATACTGCGCCTAATCAACACCATACTGTTGGCGATACGCTTTAACCGCCTGCAAACTTTGCGCCATGTCGTGCTTATTGTTTAGATAGCTCATTAAATCCGCTAAATTGGTAATGGCGCACACGGGTATATGATTGTTTTTAATGACTTCTTGCACTGCCGACAATTCACCTAAACCTTTTTCTTGCCTATCAATCGCAATGGCAACGCCACAAGCCTTCGCGCCATTAGCACTGATCAGCTCAACGGATTCTCGCACTGAAGTACCGGCAGAAATGACATCATCAATGATAAGAACGCGGCCTTTTAATGGACTACCGACAATTAAACCACCTTCGCCATGATCTTTGGCCTCTTTACGGTTGTAAGCATAAGGGACATTGCGGCCATTTTTGGCAAAGGCGATGGCAATACTGGCCGCTAAAGTAATGCCTTTATACGCTGGGCCAAATAACATATCAAATTCAATGCCTGAATTTTGAATGGCAGCAGCATAAAATTCGCCTAACTTCATCAAGCTTTCGCCATCATTAAATAGTCCAGCATTGAAAAAGTAAGGGCTCAAACGGCCAGCCTTTGTAGTAAATTCACCAAAGCGTAAAACCTCTTTTTGGATAGCAAATGCGATAAACTCTTGTCTAAAATCATTGCTATATTGTTGGCTGGTTTCTTTACTACATTCTTGGCTAGTATTTGGATTCATATATTTAATAAAATTAAGGAATAAGTTTTGAAGATTATATCGCTAAACCTAAACGGCATACGCTCTGCAACAAATAAAGGTGTGCAAGCTTGGCTGCAAATACAAAATGCCGACATTGTTTGTATGCAAGAAATCAAAGCGCAGGCGGCTGACATGACGGCAGAAATGCATCATCCTGCAGGATATTTTGGTCATTTTCATTATGCTGAAAAAAAGGGCTATAGCGGCGTAGGTATTTATTCTAAAGCCAAGCCAGATAAAATAATTGAAGGTTTGGACATTGTTGATATTGACAGCGAAGGTCGTTATTTAGAATGTCAGTTTGGCAATCTAAGTGTTATTTCGCTGTACTTGCCTTCAGGTTCAAGTGGTGAAGAACGTCAGACTTTTAAGTTTAGTGTGATGACGCGCTTTATGTTGCATTTAAAAGCGCTCATTGAAAGTGGCCGCGAAGTGGTCATTTGCGGTGATTGGAATATCGCGCATAAAGAAGTCGATTTAAAAAACTACAAAGGTAATAAGAAAAATTCAGGGTTCTTACCTGAAGAGCGCTTGTGGTTAACTGAGTTATTTGACCAAGTTGGCTGGGTGGATGTTTACCGCAAACTACACCCAAACACCACAGACGAGTGTTATACCTGGTGGAGTAATCGCGGCCAAGCTTGGGCAAAAAATGTGGGTTGGCGTATCGATTATCAAATTGCAACGCCTGGTATTGCAGAAAAAGCTATTTCTGCCAGTGTTTATAAAGACGAGCGCTTTAGTGATCACGCGCCATTGATCGTTGATTATTTAACTTAAAAGGCTCTATGTGAAATGATGACTAAAGTTTTTCTTGTACTTATAGATTTTTCTGTACATGCCAAGGCGCTACTTTTATGAGTAATAACATGCCGGGAATTGCCGCAAAGAAACAAAAAATAAAGAAGTTCTTCCAGCCTAAATCTTCTACTAAATAGCCTGTTGCTGCGTTAGCAAAAGTACGCGGCACCGCAGCAAGACTGGTAAACAAGGCAAATTGTGTCGCGGTGTAAAGTGGGTGCGTGGTGTGGGCAATATAGGACACAAAAGCAGCAGTTCCTAAGCCAACGCCCAAGGCCTCTACACCAATCACCAAGCCTAAAACCAGCGGGTTGTGGCCTACAGATGCCAGCAACACAAAGCCTAAAATCGCCAGCATTTGCACCGCGCCAAATAGCCATAAGGCGCGATTAATACCTAGCTTGAGCATCCATACACCGCCCAATATGCCGCCAATTACGCTAGGCCATAAACCTGCGTTTTTAGCAATCAGGCCTATCTCAGTTTTACTGAACCCCATATCCAAGTAAAAAGGTGTAGCAAGCGCAGTGGCCATGCTATCGCCCAATTTATAAAAGAAAATAAAGGCTAATATCAGCAATGCAGACTGCCAACCGCGCCTAGCAATGAATTCTTTAAATGGCTCTGTGACTGCCGCGCGCAAGGTTTTAGGGGCGCCACTATTTAAGGCAGGCTCTTTGACAAAAATGGTCATGGCTATACCTGGCAACATAAACAATGCAGTAATTAAAAACACGCTGCTCCAAGGCAAATGATCCGCTAATATCAAAGAAAGTGAGCCTGGCACTAAGCCAGCAATTTTATAGGCGTTTACATGAATAGCATTGCCTAAACCCAGCTCAAAGTCTAACAATAATTCTCGACGGTAAGCGTCCAATACGATATCTTGTGAAGCACTAAAAAATGCAACTATGCTGGCTAAATAAGCAATCGTCCAAATATCAAACTTCGGGTTGAAAGTGCCAAATACTGGAATAGATAACAGTAATAAAACTTGTGAAATCAGTAGCCATCCACGTCTGCGGCCTAAGGGCGGAATGTAGCGGTCAAAAAATGGCGCCCATAAAAACTTCCAAGTAAAGGGCAGGTTGATCAGCGCAAATAAGCCAATGGCTTTTAAATTAACGCCTTCCGAGCGCAACCATGCAGGCAACAAGCTGATAAGTATATACAGTGGCAAGCCTGAACTAAAGCCGGTGAATATGCAAATAAGCATGCGCTTATTAAGTAGCGCTTGCCAAATACTAGGTTGAGTTGTCATGCTGCTACTTGCTTATTTCGGCAGACTATTTTCTAGTCGATACATCGCCAAGTTGCCCATTAAATTAGGCATAAAAGTCACCGGTTTATTGTCGGTCAATACTAGGCGCTCTTTAATGGTGATGTTACTGTCTTTACAAAACTGATCAAAGTCATTGATGGTGCATAAATGCACATTCGGCGTATCAAACCATTGATGCGGCAAGCTTTTTGAAACCGGCATATTGCCAGTGAGAATTTGGCTACGATTACGCCAATAGCCAAAATTAGGAAATGTCACGATAACTTCGTGGCCCACGCGCAACATTTCACGCACGATGCCTTCGGTATTATGTACCGCTTGAAGGGTTTGTGAAAGTATCACCGTGTCAAATGATTGATCTTCAAAGCCGGATAAACCAGCTTCTAAGTCCATTTGAATCACGTTAATGCCACTGGACATAGAGGCTAACCAGTTGGCATCATCTTTTTCTACGCCATAACCTCGCACTTCTAATGAAGCTTTTAGATATTGCAATAAAGCGCCATCCGCGCAACCTAAGTCTAATACTTTTGCGCCAAACGGCAACCAACTGGCGATAATGGCAAAGTCATGTCTGAATTCCTGGCCAAATTGTTGTTGAGTGATACTCATGCCACGCTCCCAGCTTTAATGTTATCTACTTGAATATTTTCCACTGGGATATTATTAAGATAACTACGCAAAATTGCATGGTAATGTGGATCTGACATTAAAAATGCGTCATGACCGTGTGCTGCCGTAACTTCTGCATAGCTCACAATCCGTTCATTATCAAGCAAGGCCTTAACAATTTCCCGCGAGCGTGCCGGTGAAAACCGCCAGTCACTAGTGAACGAAACGACTAAAAATTGAGCCGTAACTTTTTTCAAAGCTTCTGTTAAATCGCCACCAAAATCCAAAGCCGGGTCAAAATAATCTAAAGCGCGGGTCATGCGTAAATAGGTGTTGGCATCAAACTCACCAGCAAATTTATCACCCTGATAACGCAGGTAAGATTCCATTTCAAACTCAGCATCAAAACTATATTTGATCGTGTCTTTAAGCTTGCGACCAAACTTAGCACCCATCGCATCGTCGCTTAAATAGGTAATATGCCCTAACATACGGGCGATTCTAAGGCCGCGCCTAGGCACAACGCCATGCGCGTAATAATCACCACCATAAAACTCTGGATCGGTAATAATCGCTTGGCGGGCCACTTCATTAAAAGCCATATTTTGTGCTGTCAGGTTAGGTGCAGAAGCTATCACCAATGCGTGGCGTACACGCTCAGGATAAGCAATGGTCCACTGCAAGGCTTGCATGCCACCTAGGCTACCCCCCACAACTGCGGCTAACTGTTGAATACCTAAGTAAT
>CAIYLB010000015.1 GCA_903926935.1 uncultured Pseudomonadota bacterium | reverse complement strand
GGCGCACTGACCGTTGCAGAAGTTTCAGCCGCGGGTATTGCTAGTGTATTAGTGCCTTTTCCATACGCGGTAGACGATCACCAAACTAGCAATGCGCATTATTTATCTGACGCTGGTGCGGCGATATTAATGCCACAAGGTGCATTTACCGTAGCAAAAATAGCCGCCTTATTACAAGGATTAACTCGAGAACAATGTTTAACTATGGCCATTAAAGCCCGCGCATTGGGCAAGCCACAAGCCACTGCCGATGTTGCCAATATCTGTAAGGAGTTAGCCGCATGAAACATAAGGTAAAGAATATTCATTTCATTGGCATTGGTGGCTCTGGCATGAGTGGTATTGCAGAAGTGTTGATTAACTTAGACTTCACAGTCACGGGTTCTGATTTAGCGGTTAATGCGACTACTCAGCGCTTAATTGATTTTGGCGCAACCGTCTACCAAGGTCATGCCGCTGAAAACTTGGGTAAAGCTGATGTGGTAGTAGTTTCAAGTGCAGTCAATGAAGAAAACCCAGAAGTGAAAGCTGCTAGAGCGAAAAAAATTCCAGTCGTGCCACGAGCATTAATGTTGGCTGAATTAATGCGCTTTAGGCAAGGTATTGCCGTGGCAGGTACCCACGGGAAAACAACCACTACCAGCTTAATCGCAAGCATTTTGGCCGAAGCTGGCATGGATCCAACATTTGTGATTGGTGGAAAATTAGAGGCGGCTAACGCAAATGCCAAGCTAGGCACTGGAGATTATATTGTTGCTGAGGCAGACGAGTCAGATGCGTCATTCTTGCATTTAACACCAGTGATGGCAGTTGTCACAAATATTGACCAAGATCACATGGATACATATGAGCATAGTTTTGACAAGCTAAAAAGCGCATTCGTGGAATTTTTACAGCAATTGCCGTTTTGGGGTATGGCGGTGGTTTGCTTAGATGATGCCAATATTCGCGAAATTTTGCCACGTGTGACTAAGCCTGTAATGACATATGGCTTTAGTGAAGATGCCAAAGTCAGAGCGATTAATGTGCGCGCGGATGATGGAAGGATGCATTTTTCCGTGCAAATAATCGATGGCGTTAAGCATGAGTTTGATGTGACGTTAAATCTGCCTGGCAACCATTATGTATTGAATGCGCTAGCGGCCATTGCTATTGCCAGCGAGCTGAATGTGCCAGATGCCGCCATTATAAAAGCTTTAAAAGAATTCAAGGGCGTAGGTCGTCGTTTTGAGCGTTATGGCGAAATTAATACAAGAGTTATAAGTGGTCGCGCTGAAGGCACATTCACCTTGATTGATGATTATGGACATCATCCAGTAGAAATGCAGGCTGTTATCGCTGCCGCACGGGCAGCCTTTCCTAATCGACGCTTGGTGATGGCGTTTCAGCCACATCGTTATACCCGTACGCGTGATTGTTTTGAAGATTTTGTCCGTGTGTTATCTAGCGCCGATGCAGTTTTGCTGACTGAAGTTTATTCAGCGGGCGAAGCGCCGATTATTGCGGCAGATACGCGCTCACTAATACGCTCGATTCGTGTGGCAGGCAAGGTTGAACCACTCTTTGTAGAAACGACAGATGCATTACCAGAAGCGATTATGAATATGGCGTGCACCAATGATGTGGTCATTGTAATGGGTGCTGGCTCTATTGGACACGTGGCAGAAAAAACAAAAGCGCTTTCAAATCAAGCCGTAACGATTGGTGAGCTGAACCAGTGACGAATAAAGCGACACATACATTTGCCGGTAAGTTGCTCTTAAATGAGCCGTTGGCGCGCTATACCAGTTGGCGTGTAGGCGGTATCGCTGATGAACTATACATTCCAGCCGATTTGGACGATTTGTGCTTGTTCTTAAAAAGTTTAAACGTGGCACAGCCGGTTTATTTTATTGGCTTAGGATCCAACCTATTGGTGCGTGATGGTGGTTTGCGTGCGACAGTTATTCTGATGCATAACGTATTGACGGCACTGGAAATGGATGGTGATCTTGTTTATGTGGAAGCCGGTGTAACTTGTGGAAAGTTGGCAAAGTTTAGTGCAAAACAAGCGAAGCAAGGCGGTGAGTTTTTTGCCGGCATTCCAGGCACGGTTGGTGGTGCGCTGGCGATGAATGCAGGTTGCTATGGCTGTGAGACTTGGCAAACAGTACGTCGCGTAATGACAGTCAATCGCCAAGGCGAGTTGCATACGCGTGATGCCGCTGAATACCTAGCAAGTTATCGGCATATTGCAATGCCGGTAAATGATGAATGGTTTGTTGCCGCTTGGTTAGCGTTTGAGCCTGGCGATGCGGATGAGTCAGCACAAAATATTAAGGATTTATTAGCGCAGCGTTTAGCTTCACAGCCGCTTAATTTACCTAGTGCTGGTTCTACATTCAGAAATCCGCTGGGAGATTATGCTGCAAGGTTGATTGAAGCTAGTGGACTAAAAGGGTACATCATTGGCGGTGCGCAAGTTTCTGAAAAACACGCTAACTTTATTGTGAATGTGGGTGGCGCAAATGCCCTAGACATAGAGTTGCTGATTAAACATATGTACGACACGGTATTGCAGGAACATGGCGTTTCCTTGCAGCAAGAAGTGAAAGTGATCGGGGAATATTAACCGTGATAAGTTTAGATGAAAATATGCCTAAGAAAATTGACATGAATAAAAGGTTTGGGAAAGTTGCCGTATTGCTTGGTGGAAATTCTGGCGAGCGGGAAGTGTCGCTAAAAAGTGGCGCGGCAGTTTTGTCTGCACTGCAAGCGCAAGGGATAGATGCGCATGGTTTTGATCCGCGTGAAAAACCATTACATGACCTAGAAAGCTTTGACCGAGTATTCATTAATTTGCACGGTCGTTTTGGCGAAGACGGCTGCATACAAGGCGCACTGGAAATGCTACATATTCCATATACCGGTAGCGGCGTGATGGCCTCTGCTATAGGAATGGATAAATGGCGTAGTAAATTATTATGGCGCGCAACCAATGTGGTAACGCCAGACTTTGAATTAGTCACCGCTAACAGTGACTTTGCGGCAATTGAAGCAAAATTAGGTTTGCCTTTGTTTGTAAAGCCAGCCAATGAAGGCTCAAGTATAGGGATTAGCAAAGTTAAAGAATCTGGCGGATTAGAAGCCGCTTATAAGATTGCAGCTGAAGCTGACCCGTTAGTCATCGCTGAAAAATTTGTGGATGGTGGTGAATATACGGTGGGCATTATTGGCGATGGCCAATCTGATGGTGATTTTATGGCCTTGCCTATCATTCGTATTGTGCCAAAAAATGAATTTTATGATTTTGATGCGAAATATTTACGTAACGATACTGAGTATCTGTGCCCATGCGGATTAAGCGCAGAAAAAGAAGCGCAGATTCAACAAGAAGCATTGCTGGCATTTAGAGCGATCGGATGTAAAGGTTGGGGGCGCGTAGATTTTTTAATGGATAGCGCCGGTAATCATTACTTTTTAGAAGTGAATACTAGTCCTGGTATGACAGATCATAGTTTAGTGCCAATGGCGGCGAAGGCGGCTGGTATGAGTTTTGAAGCCTTGGTTATACGTATACTGGAGTCGGCTGATGTGGGATAAACCTACATTACTCAATTGGATAGCCAACCTCTTGTTTGCCTTGAGTGTGGTGGTGACGTTATATGCGGTCTTATATGCCGTGGTGCATCTGCCGATATTTCCATTGCGTGAAGTCAAAGTGGATGGTCAGTTAAGCCATGTGAGTCGTGAGCAGGTTAAGTTGATTGTAGATAAACACCTAAAAGGTAATTTTTTTACCTTAGATTTGATTAAAGCACACGATGCGTTTGAGAAGTTGCCATGGGCTCGTAATGTTAGTTTGCGCCGTCGTTGGCCAGACAGTTTAGAGGTGATGATAGAAGAGCATCAAGAGTTGGCGAGGTGGGACAGTATTGCCTTGGTTGATACGCATGGTGAATTATTTCATGCTGCATCTGGCAGTGATCTGCCCGTATTTTACGGCCCTGCCGATGGTGCAATAGAAATCGCCGCACAGTATGGAGAATTTAGTAAAGCATTAAAAGTAGCTAATTTAGAGGTGGCTAATTTAACACTTACGCCAAGACGTGCATGGCAAGTTACCACAAAAAATGGCATGGTCATTGAGTTAGGGCGGGTTGAGATGCAAGCAAGATTAGAAAAATTTGCCAGCGTATACAACACGACAATAGCCGGGCTTAATAAAAAAATTGCCTACGCAGATTTACGCTATCCAAATGGATTTGCCGTGCGTAAACCGATGGAAATGAACGGTAAGCATGAGGTTAAATCGACTAATGCAAAGCCAATTTATGCGAAAGCTAGTGATGTTAAAGCTGGTGATATTAAACCTAGCAATATTAATAAACAGAGACAAACCGTGCATTAATCACGGAGGGAGTAAGCCATGAGTAGAGTGAAAGAAGATAAGAATTTAATCGTAGGCCTAGATATCGGCACATCAAAAATTGTCGCTATCGTTGCTGAATTGCAGCCAGAAGGTACGGTAAAAGTGATCGGGCTTGGCCAGCATATTTCACGCGGCTTAAAAAAAGGTGTGGTAATTAATATTGAATCGACCATGCAGTCGATACAGCGCGCGCTAGAAGAAGCCGAGCTGATGGCTGATTGCAAAATTAATAACGTCTATACGGGCATCGCTGGAAGCCATATTAAAAGTCTGAACTCACATGGCATGGTTAAGATTAAAGATGCCGAAGTAACGCAGATGGATGTAGATCGGGTGATTGAAACTGCGCGTGCAATTGCTTTGCCAGCAGATCAGCAAATACTACATATCCTGACGCAGGAGTTTATTATCGACGGCCAAGAAGATGTACGTGAACCACTAGGCATGAGCGGCATGAAGCTTGAGGTGAAAGTACATATTGTGACGGGTGCAGTAGCTGCCGCACAAAATATCGTCAAATGCATCAAGCGTTGCGGTATTGAAGTGAGTGATTTAATTCTTCAGCCATTAGCCTCAAGTCTGGCCGTGTTAACAGAAGATGAAAAAGAGTTAGGTGTTTGCCTGGTAGATATCGGTGGTGGTACCACTGATATTGCGGTATTTAAACAGGGTGCAATACGCCATACGGCGGTAGTGCCTATTGCCGGCGACCAAATGACTAACGATGTGGCAGTGGCATTTCGTACACCTACGCAATCTGCAGAAGATATCAAAATTAAGCACGGCTGTGCATTGCGCCAATTGGCCGACCCGCGTGAAGTGGTTGAAGTGCCCGGCGTAGACGGCCGCGAACCCCGTCAACTATCAGTACAAACCTTAGCCGAAGTGCTAGAACCACGCGTAGTTGAGTTGTACGAAATGGTTTTGAATGAATTGCGCCGTAGCGGTATGGAAGAAATGATTGCTTCTGGCGTCGTTATTACTGGCGGTTCAGCCATGATGCGTGGCATGGTGGAATTAGGCGAAGAGATCTTTCACATGCCAGTACGTATGGGTCTGCCGAGATACGTAGGCGGCTTGTCAGAAGTGGTCAGCAATCCAAGATACGCAACCGGCGTGGGCTTAGTCTTGATGGGTAAGCAGCAATTAGAAAGACATTTAAACGGGCAATTAGAAGTTAACTCGTTTGCACGTATGCTGGAAAAAATGAAAAGTTGGTTTCAAGGTAATTTTTAATAAAGATTAGCTTGGTAAGTGTAAGGCAGGTAATGGGCAGTTCAAGCAGTTCAGGCAGAAGTACATTAGTTAATAAAAAAAGAGGAGATACAAAATGTTTGAAATCATGGAAAAAAGTTCTCAAGAAGCAGTAATTAAGGTAATCGGTGTGGGAGGTTGCGGTGGCAATGCCGTAGCGCACATGATAGAAAAAAATGTTGGTGGTGTCGAATTTATTTGCGCCAATACTGATATGCAAGCTTTAAGAAAGAGTCAAGCTCAAACCGTATTGCAAATAGGTGAGTCTATGACTCGCGGTCTAGGCGCAGGCGCTAAGCCAGAAGTTGGTCGCGATGCTGCATTAGAAGATCGCGATGCGATTGCAGAGCTGATTGAAGGCGCAGATATGTTGTTTATTACTGCTGGCATGGGGGGCGGTACAGGTACAGGCGCTGCGCCAGTCATTGCTCAAATTGCAAAAGAAATGGGAATTTTAACCGTTGCAGTAGTGACGAAACCATTCTCGTTTGAAGGTAAACGTACTAAAGTGGCAGCAGATGGCTTAGAGGAATTATCAAAATATGTAGATTCGTTAATTGTAATTCCTAATGAAAAGTTAATGGAAGTATTAGGCGAAGATGTGCCATTTCTAGAAGCTTTTAGAGCCGCTAATGATGTATTGCACAATGCGGTTTCGGGTATTGCAGAAATCATTAATTGTGCTGGTACAGTTAACGTTGACTTTGCCGATGTACGTACGGTGATGAGTGAAATGGGTATGGCTATGATGGGTTCAGCACTCGCGACAGGCCCAGACCGCGCACGTATTGCCGCAGAACAAGCCGTAGCAAGTCCATTATTGGAAGATGTGAACTTAGCTAATGCGCGTGGTGTTTTAGTCAACATTACCACTTCTAGCTCATTCAAAATGAAAGAGTACTATGATGTGATGAACACTATTAAAGCCT
This sequence comes from uncultured Pseudomonadota bacterium, assembly GCA_903926935.1. Lineage (GTDB taxonomy): Bacteria > Pseudomonadota > Gammaproteobacteria > Burkholderiales > Methylophilaceae > Methylotenera. The sequence continues at coordinate 13,458 of CAIYLB010000015.1, read as the reverse complement.
TCACAGCAGATGATGCGACTGTGATTGTGGGTAATGTGTTTGATGAATCTATGGGTGATGGTTTACGTGTGACTATGGTTGCAACTGGTTTAACTGGCGCACAACGCCGCCAACAAAAACCTGAACTGCGTGTAATGCCACAACAAATGGTTCGTGATGGTACTACTAATCAGCCTGTATATATGGGTGGTAACACTCATGAAATGGATGATGAGCCACCTGCAGTATTTGGCGCCAATAATAGCCGTCGTGCACAAGTCGAAGCGATGAAAGTTGCTGGTGTTGAAGAGTATGATATTCCTGCATTCTTACGTAAACAAGCTGACTAACAAGGCATTTCAATACTATCTATATTAACTTGGTAGTGCTACTGGGTAAACTTATGATTTCACTGGAATTAGGTGGAGTATGCTACTATTTTCTTAATTAAGAAGATGAAAGCACATAGGCATTGTGTTTAAATATAGATGATTATTAAGTGTTGATATAGGGATTTAGAACGATTGATGTTAAAGCAGCGTACATTAAAAAAAGCAATTAGCGCCACTGGCGTTGGCTTGCACAACGGCGAAAAGGTTACTCTTACCCTGCGCCCGGCTGCACCCGACACCGGTATTGTTTTCAGACGGGTTGATCTGCCTCAGCCCAATGAAATCTTAGCCACACCTAGCGCAGTGCATGACACACGAATGTGTTCTGCTCTAGAAGCTAATGGTGCACGTGTTGCTACCGTTGAACACATCATGTCTGCGCTTGCAGGCTTAGGTGTTGATAACGTATATATAGATGTAAATGCTGCTGAAATTCCAATTATGGACGGTAGTTCTGGTCCTTTTGTGTTTTTATTGCAAGAAGCCGGTATTGTTGAGCAAGGCGCGCCTAAGAAGTTTATACGCGTTAAAAAGACGGTAGAGGTGGTTGACGGCGATAAATGGGTGCGCTTTGAGCCTTATCATGGCTTCAAAATTGACTTCACTATTCATTTTAATCACCCCGTGTTTGAGCATTCTGGAAGCAATGTAAAAATTGATTTTGCAAATGATTCTTATATTAAAGAAATTAGCCGTGCGCGTACCTTTGGCTTTATGCACGAGGTTGAGTATTTACGTTCTAATGGCTTGGCACGTGGTGGTAGCTTAGATAATGCGATCGTTTTAGACGAATATCGGGTGCTAAATACCGATGGTTTGCGCTATGAAGATGAGTTTGTAAAACACAAAGTGTTAGATGCCATTGGTGATTTGTACATGTTGGGCCATCCCATTTTAGGCGCTTTTTATGCCTATAAATCAGGTCACGCACTCAACAACCAATTGCTACGTGCTTTGTTACAAGATGAAACTGCTTGGGAATATGCCACATTTGAGCATAAAAAAGATGCCCCCGCGACTTTTTTATCAGAATCGTCGCAACTAATCTCGAAACCGATTTTCTAATAAAAGTAGTTTGTTTGATAGTTTAGCTTTTTTTAAAGCTTAGTTAAATAGAATTAATGGTTATTTAGAGTTCATTATTTAAAAAGCTTGCAACCCAATTGAGAGGGCGTGCCGTGTTAATGATTCGCCTGTTGTTAGTATTTTTTGCCATCACCGTGTCTACTCCGATATTTGCATTGTCAGACGAGGCGTTGTTTCAGCACGCACGTGAATCCTACGCGGCTAAAAATATCAGCACTTTAAGTAATGACGTTAGTCAACTTAAAGCTCAGCAATATCTTTTAGCACCCTATGCTGATTATTGGCTAATGTTACTTAACCTAGATCAAGCGCGCGACGAGGAAGTGCAGAATTTTCTAGCACAATATGCTGATTTACCATTTGCAGACCGCGTACGTGGCGAATGGCTAAAAAAACTCGCCAAACAACAGAATTGGGATGCTTTTTACGAAGAATCAGCTAATTTTCAGCGTGATGACTTAATCGTACAATGCTACGCTTTGCTTGGTCATGCACAATTGGCTGATGTTGATGTTAGTGGCCAAACAAAAACTTTATGGTTAACAACTAACGATTTGCCCAGCAACTGCAATCAACTATTTGATCTGATGCAGAAAAAAGGCCAGTTGACTGTAGATGATATTTGGGCGCGATTTAGATTGGCATTGCAAGATGGAAAATTAAATGTCGCCAAAGCCATAGCCCCACGTCTAACCGCAATCGATGCTGAGAATATTAAATTACTTGATCGCGTGACGTCAACACCACAACTCATCCTTGATAAAAAAATAATTTCATTTAAAACTAGACTAGGTATAGAACTTAATCTCTATGCGATTGACCGTCTTGCACGCACTAAATTAGAGGATGCGATTAGCACTTATAAAAACATTCAAGAGGCATTCGAGCCAGATAATCGTGCCTTTGCTTGGAGTAGAATTGCCTATCATGCAGCGCGCGCTCATGATGCAAAAGCGCTTGAATATTATGCATTGGCTAAAAATGTAAGCCTAGACAAAGAACAATTAGCTTGGAAGGTCAGAGCCGCTTTGCGTGCTAAAGATTGGCCCACGGTGTTGATTGCAATTGCTGCAATGCCAGCAAAACAATCCGAAGAAGGAGCATGGCGTTATTGGAAAGCGCGTGCATTAAAAGAGCAGGCGCTGCAAGGCGGAGGCCAACTTGCTGAGGCTAATATCATTTTTAGTAAACTCTCAACCGAGCGCCACTATTATGGTTGGTTAGCAGCAGATGAGATAGAAAGCATGATGAGTAGCCCAGATGAACATTACCGCGTTAGCGACAATGAAGTTAATGCCATCGCGAATTTGCCAGCTATTAAGCGCGCTTTAGAGTTACAGCGTTTAGATTTGCGTTGGGAAGCTAAAGCCGAGTGGGCGTGGGCAACACTTCACTTTGATGATAAGCAGTTACTTGCGGCGGCAGAATATGCCACGCGACAAAAATGGTATGACATCGCAATTGTTACTGCAGACAATACCAAGCAGATTCATGACTTTAGCCTACGTTATCCGACCCCTTATCGCGATTTGATGCATAGCTCGGCTAGTAATGAAAATATTGATGAAGCTTGGGTCTATGGCTTAACGCGGCAAGAAAGCCGTTTTATGCATTATGCAAAATCCGGCGTAGGTGCAGCTGGCCTCATGCAAATAATGCCAGCTACCGCAAAATGGGTTGCAAAAAAAATGGGCATGGATAATTACAGCAATGACAATATTCATGAACTGAGCACGAATATTGATATAGGCGCACATTATATGCGCTATACCCTAGATTTAATGGGTGGCCAAGCGGTCATGGCAACGGCCGCTTATAATGCCGGACCGAGTCGCGCTAAACGCTGGATGGCAAATGAGCCATTAGAAGCGGCGATTTATATTGAAACGATACCGTTTAGTGAAACCAGAAACTATGTCCAAAAAGTAATGGCTAATGCCAGCTTTTATGCACCACGTCTGGGGACTAAAATTCAATCACTAAAATCTCGTCTGGGCATTATTCCAGCTAGCGTCACGCCTGAAATAATGGTGGTAGATAATGAGTAATGGCTGACAGAGAAATTATTTAAAGACCGGTTTTAAAATAATATTAACAACAATAAGATTAACAATAATGAAATTAAAAGAAATTGTCGTATTAGGTGGTTCTGGTTTTGTCGGTAGCGCAATTGTTGCAAAATTAGATGCGGCTGGATATTCAGTAAAAGTACTTACTCGCCGACGCGATGTAGCTAAGCACTTGTTATTACTACCTAATGTGCAAGTGGTGGAATGTAATGTGCTCGATTATCAAGCCTTAAACGCTACACTTAGAGGTGCCGATGGAGTGATTAACTTGATTGGTATTTTGCACCAAAGCCGTCGTATCAGTTTTAATGCCATGCACCATCAATTTCCAGCCCAGCTAGCCAAAATATGTGCAGATTTAGGTATAACTCGTCTGTTACACATGAGTAGCTTAAAAGCCGATAAAAATGCACCTAGTCGATATCTACAATCCAAAGGCATGGGTGAGGCGGCCTTATGGACATTGCAAGATAAGCTGAATATCACCATTTTTAAACCATCTATTATTTTTGGTCGTGGCGATGCTTTCATCAATTTATTTGCTTCACTTATTAAACTTTTGCCAGCAGTGTTGCTGGCCAAGCCTAATGCTAAATTTCAGCCTATCTGGGTGGAGGATGTCGCCACCTGTTTTGTAAATAGCCTAGAAAATACTGATACTTACGGCCAAACTTATGAACTCGCTGGTCCAAAAGTTTATACTTTTAGGCAACTAGTAAAGCAAGTGATGAACACGCTGAATCTTCAACGACCGATTATTGGTTTATGCGACAAGCTTTCCTATGCGCAGGCATTTATGATGGAGTTGTTGCCTGTTAAGTTAATGTCGCGTGACAATGTTAAATCCATGGAAGTCGATAGTGTGAGCGACAAACCATTCCCAGCTATTTTTAATTTGACGCCTACGCCCTTAGAAGCGGTGATTCCTGAATATCTGATCGACGAAACTCCACGTGGTGCTTATGATCGATTTCGCCAAAATGCCGCAAGATAGTTCTTCATTCAATACAACGCTATCTAAGCCATAAATTTATGCAGACTTATGTGGTGGGTGGTGCAGTACGCGATGAATTGCTCGGTTTTGCCGTAAAAGATAAAGATTTTGTCGTGGTTGGAAGTACGCCAGAAGCCATGCTAGCTGCTGGCTTTAAGCCTGTAGGCAAAGATTTTCCAGTATTTTTACATCCTAAAACACATGATGAATACGCGCTGGCACGAACTGAGCGTAAAACGGCTAAAGGCTATAAAGGCTTTGTCGTCCATGCCTCACCAGAAGTGACGCTAGAAGAAGATTTGGCTCGTCGAGATTTAACCATTAATGCAATTGCCAAAGATGATGCGGGTAAATTAATTGACCCATTCAATGGCTTAGCCGATATTCAAGCCAAAATTCTACGCCACGTTAGCGATGCTTTTGCTGAAGATCCAGTCAGAATTTTACGTGCGGCGCGCTTTGCAGCGCGCTTTACCGACTTTAATGTGGCGCCTGCCACCATAATCCTGATGCGCCAAATGGTTGAAGCAGGGGAAGTGGATGCTTTGGTTTCTGAACGTGTATGGCAAGAGCTGGCAAAAGGCTTAATGGAAGAAAAACCAAGTCGCATGTTTGATGTGTTGCGTGAATGCGGTGCTTTGCAAAGAATATTGCCAGAGCTTAATCGCTTATGGGGCGTACCTCAACCTGCCAACCATCATCCGGAAGTCGATACTGGTGTGCATACTATGTTGGTGGTTGATTACGCCGCTAGCCAAAACTTTTCGTTAGCAATACGTTTTTCCGCACTGATGCACGACCTAGGTAAAGGCACTACACCAGCCGAAATTCTACCCCAACATATTGGACATGAAGAGCGCAGTTTTAATTTAGTGCGTGAAGTTTGTAAACGTATTAAAGTGCCTAACGACTGCAAAGAGTTGGCGCAAATTGTGGCCAAGTTTCACGGCAAGTTATATCAATCATTGCAAATGAAACCAAGCACCTTGCTGAGTTTTTTAATCGAGTTAGATGCCATCAGGCAGCCGGCAAGGTTTAAAGATTTTCTTAAAGCCTGCGAGGCAGATTCTCGTGGTAGAACTGGCTTAGAAAATTGCGCAACACCAGCAGCCGATTTGATGGTTAAAGTGCTGGAAGCGGCATCCAGTATTGATGCTGGTGCAGTGGCTAGAGAATTTTCAGAACCAGAGAAAATCAAAACAGCAGTTTTTGGGGCGAGGTTAGACGCAGTAAACCGCTTATTTAAAACACAGTAATAATCGCTACTAGCGAATGCCAGCCCAGCTAGGCACTTTGATGCGATAATAATCCATGATTACTACCAATAACCAACCCCCATCTTTACCTGTCGCTAGTGAGAACGAAATTTCCTCTTGGTTAGCCTCTTCAGCGCAGCGTTTTTCGCCGACTGAAGTCGAGTTGATTCGCCATGCCTGTGACCTAGCTAGCCCGCTTTATGCTGCTCATGTTGAGCTGACTGGTTCGCCATTATTGCAGCACGCATTGGGCGCTGCGACTATTTTAATCGACATGAATATGGATGCAGAAACCATAGCGGCGACTATTTTGCATGCGGTGCCTGAATATTTAGACGACTGGCGAGCAACACTAGAAACGCGATTTGGCACAAATGTTACCGGTTTGGTTGATGGCATTTCACGTATGGAGCAAATTCAAGCATTCAGCGAGACTGAAGGCCTGCACGAACCTGACAGTAAAAATGGTGACCATGCGCTACAAATAGAAAGCCTACGTAAAATGTTGTTGGCGATGGTGGAAGATATTCGCGTGGTGTTAATCAAACTGGCCGAGCGCACGCAAACCTTGCGCCGATTGTCTGGTGCCAGCACTAGCCAACAGCAACGCATTGCACAGGAAAGTCTGACGATTTTTGCGCCGTTGGCGAATCGCCTCGGTGTATGGCAGATTAAATGGGAGCTGGAAGATCTTTCGCTACGTTATCTAGAGCCGCAACGCTACAAAGAGGTTGCCAAAATGCTGGACGAGCGCCGGGTTGATCGTGAGCAATATATAGTTGATGTGGTGAGCCAGCTTAAATTAGAGCTTAGCCAAGCGGGCATTAAGGGCGAGGTGACTGGTCGACCTAAGCACATTTATAGCATCATCAAGAAGATGAAAAGTAAGCAATTGGATTTTAGCGAGCTTTACGACGTACGTGCAGTGCGAATTTTGGTCGATGATGTCAAAGATTGCTATGCCGCGCTCGGTCTTATCCACAATTTATGGCAGCCTATTCCCGGTGAATTCGATGATTATATTGCGCGCCCAAAAAGTAATAATTATCGTTCTTTGCACACCGCTGTAAGTGGGCCGCGCGGTTTGGCGCTAGAAGTGCAGATTCGCACCTTAGAGATGCACCAGTATTCTGAGTTAGGTGTGGCCGCGCACTGGCGCTATAAAGAAGGCGGTAAATCCGACGCCAAGTTCGATGAGAAAATAGCGTGGTTGCGGCAGATTCTGGCTTGGAAAGATGAAGTTGCCGACAGCGGTGACCTGCTAGAACAATTCAAGAGCGAGTTATTTCAGGATAAAGTTTACGTGCTGACGCCGCAAGGCAAAGTCATTGATTTGCCAAAAGGCGCTACGCCTATCGACTTTGCTTATAGTCTGCATACCGATTTAGGGCATCGCACACGCGGCGCCAAGGTGAATGGCAGTATTGTGTCACTAAATACCAAGTTGCAAAACGGTGAGCGTGTAGAAATTCTCACTACTAAAATTGGTTCGCCTAGCCGCGACTGGTTAAATGTCACCTTAGGTTTTCTGCAAACGCCAAGTGCGCGTGCCAAGGTCAGGCACTGGTTCAAATATCAGCATTTTGAAGAAAATGTTGCGCAGGGCAGGGCGAAGTTGGACCGCGAATTACATAGAGCTGGCGTCGGCGCCATTAATCAAGAAAAAATCGCACAGAAGTTGCAATATCAAAAGCTTGAAGATTTTCTAGCCGCTATTGGCCGTGGCGATGTGAGCGAGTATCAAATAGCACTCGCCATTCAAGAAAATGAAACACCTAAGCCGAAAGAAGTGGCTAGGCCAGCTTCGACTAGACGCAGTAGCACTGCACATTCTGCAGCAGGTATTGTGGGCGAAGGTATCGTGATTGAAGGCATCGGCAATTTGCAAACTAGCATCGCTAAATGCTGCAAACCCATGCCAACGGATACGATTGTTGGCTATCTCACGCGTGACCACGGCGTAACTATTCACCGCAGGGCTTGTAGCTTTATCATGCGCTTGCCGGAAAGTCGGCACGACAGAGTGCTAGGTGCACAGTGGGCTAGCCATCTAAATGTAAACACCGATGTTGATATTGAGGTGGAAGCGCACGACCGCCAAGGCTTGCTGCGCGATATTAGTGATTTATTCGTCAGGGAAAAGGTCAATGCCACCAAGGCTAATACCTTGACTAGGAATAATCTGGCGCTGATGCAGTTTTCAATCGAGATTTTAGATTTAGAACAACTGAACCGGCTATTAGCGCTTATTCAGCAGGTGCCGGACGTCATTGCTGCCCGGCGTAGAATTTAACGGCTATATTTTGGTAACTTTTTTCCGGAAAAAATGAAATCAATCACTAAGCAAGTGTTTCGTTATTAAATGCCAAGCCTTAACTTAATTATGTATTTCGCTGCGTAGCCCACCATGCCAAAAGTAAGGCCCAGAAATAAAGCGAATGTGCCAAACTTGCCAGCCTTAGATTCCCACGCTAAATGGCCTACGATGAATACCATCAGCAGCATTAAGCCACCTACACCGTAAGTCATGCCAAACTCAGTAATCTGTGCTTCTGTAAAACCAAACATTGTGCCTTGCAAAATATTTCTCCAGTGTGATTGGACTATAAAATCCAAAAGCTTACGTTGATTAGCGCCGGCTTTAAACTAAGTATTAATTTAAACTAAGTATTAATAAGTGCCGTAATTTGCTGTTGGACAAACTCTGTTGGTTTTCGTTTAAAACCACTTTTAGCAAATTGATGCCAGCGACCAAGTACATAACACACCATTAAATTGGCTTGTGCTTCGGTATCGCTTTTGTTGTTAGTTTGTGTTTCTGCAATACGCAGGCTTTGTTTAAGCGTCACTTCAATGCGGTCATATAGCTGGTTGATACGAAGCTGTAGTTTTTCATCTTCATTCACCAAGGCATCGCCTATTAGTACTCGGGTCATACCTGGGTTTTTTTCGGCAAACACCAGCAGCATGGTGATAATGCGCTGTACTTGTCTTAAGCCTTCGGTTTCTTCTGTGCTTATTTTGTTGATTAAGCCAAAAATGGTTTCTTCAATAAATACGATCAATCCTTCAAACATTTGCGCCTTACTTGCAAAATGGCGATACAACGCTGCTTCGCTGACGTCTAACTTTGCTGCCAGTGAAGCGGTGGTAATTTTTTCGCGTTTAGGCGCTTCCAGCATTTTTGCCAGCGTTTCTAAAATTTGTTGTTTGCGTTCGCCTGCCATTGTTATTTCCCTTACAAGTGATGGTTTTATTATAGCTTAATGTGAGTAAGTGCTAACACATTACTCAGGCGATAATCCACAAAATTGGGTTTATGTAGCTGTTTTGTAATCCAAATGGTCTTCATGCCTAGCCGTTTTGCGGTCATCAGTGCGGGTAGGTTATCTTCTAGCATCACACAATTACTAGCCTTTACCTTAATGGTTTTGAGCAACATTTGAAAGCCGCGTACTGAAGGTTTGGCATGAAATTTGGTCGATTCCACACTGAATACTAATTCAAAACAATCAGCGATTCCCATAATCTCGAGCACACGCAATGCGTAGCTTCGTGGCGCGTTGGTGAATACTAATTTACGTCCAGAAAGGCTTTGTAACATATGGCGCAAGCGCTTTACCTGAATCACCATTTCAGGTAAATCCATGAGTCTGTGAGTTTCTAGTAAGAAATGGTGTGGATCTGTGCCGTGGTGCCGCATCAAGCCTTTAAGTGTTGCACCATAAATACGCCAATAATGTTGGCGTATTTTGTGTGCGGCAGCTTCATCTAAATCTAGCGTAGACATAATATATTGCGTCATGGCTCGATTCATCACAGGGAAAATATGTGCGGATGCATTGTGTAAAGTGTCGTCTAAATCAAAGATCCAGACTTTAGTTTCATTGCCAGAATTAAAGCTCAAGTCCAGTTCCAAGTCCAAGTCCAAATTCAAGCTACTTAGCTTTAATTAACGTACCCACACCTTCGTCCGTTAATACTTCCAGCAATAATGCATGTTCAACACGGCCATCAATAATGTGCACAGATTTAACACCGCTGCGAGCAGCATCCAGAGCAGAGCTGATTTTAGGCAGCATGCCGCCAGAAAGCGTACCATCAGCCACTAAATCATCAATTTGTTTAGGGGTTAAGCCAGTGAGTAATTGGCCGTCTTTATCTAAAACGCCTGGCGTATTGGTCAACAAAATAAGCTTTTCAGCGCCCAAGATTTCAGCTAACTTACCAGCCACAAGGTCGGCGTTAATGTTATAAGTTTCACCTTCGTCACCTACGCCAATAGGCGCAACGACTGGAATGAAATCACCGCTATCAAGAAAATTGATTATGCTAGGATCAATGGCCGTAATTTGCCCAACTTGTCCGATATCAATCAATTTTGTTCGGTCAGACGAATCTTCTATGAGCAGTTTTGTAGCATGAATGAAATTACCATCTTGGCCAGTTAATCCAACGGCCTTGCCGCCATGTCGATTAATTAGATTCACAATTTCTTTATTAACTTGGCCGCCAAGCACCATTTCTACCACGTCCATGGTTTCAGCATCAGTTACACGCATGCCTTGGATAAACTCACCTTTTTTGCCGAGTTTATCTAGCATTTCATTGATTTGCGGACCGCCACCATGCACCACCACTGGGTTCATGCCCACTAGCTTGAGTAATACCACATCTTGAGCAAAACATTGTTTAAGATGATCGTCAGTCATGGCATTTCCGCCGTATTTAATCACTATCGTTTTATCAAAAAAGCGCTTGATATAAGGCAACGCTTCAGCAAGTGTTTGCGCTTTTTGGGTGGCAGTCGTTTTATTAATCATCGAGTTCTCTTGGATATGTTAAATACTAGGCTGTATTAAATACTTGGCTATGGTAAATGCCGGTTAATTTTACTTTATGCAATTGTATCTAAAATCAGCCTAAAGTGTTTTGCTAAAAACCTTAGATTTACGTTGAAAATTGTAAAGCTTTTGTTTTTCCATAGGTAAACTTTCCACAGACTGCTCGGTAAAGCCGCGCTCCAAAAACCAATGTTCTGTACGGGTGGTTAGGCAAAACAAACTTTTGAAGCCTAATGCTTTGGCTTCAGCTGCGCAGTAGTAAAATAATCTATCACCACGGCCGCCGCCTCTGTAGGCCGGATCAATTGCCAAACAGGCAAATTCAGCGGTGCGTTCTGCGGCAAATGGATAAAGTGCAGCGCAACCAATAACACGGTTGCCGTGTTCCATTACATAAAAATGGTTGATTTCCATTTCTATATGTTCGCGACCACGCCTGACTAAAAAGCCTTCAGCTTCTAATGGCTCTATTAGCTTCAAGATGCCGCCTACATCATCGATATTGGCTTGGCGCATGCTTTCTAAGCTTAACTCTGTCACCATCGTGCCAATACCATCCAGCGTAAATAGCTCTTGAATAATAGCGCCATCTATATGGCGGCTAATTAAATGCGTTCTTGCCACGCCGTGCTCACAAGCCCGCACTGCCGCGGGTAAGTAGTAATTAATATCTTCAGAAATATTAATCGCCTGCTCGTTTTCTTGTTCGCGGCTTTGTATGTTTTTGAGGAAATTTTTGGCTTTCTCTGCCGTCATTTCACGCAGTAACTCGCCGCGTAAATTATGCACGCCTTCAGAATCCATCAAAAATATCAGTTTATCTGCATCTAATGCAATCGCTGCGCTCACCGCAACGTCTTCCAAACTTAAGTTGAATGCTTCACCGGTAGGCGAATAGCCTAGCGGAGATAGCATCACCAATTCGCCATCATCTAACCGTTTTTGTATACCGACCGCATCGACTCTGCGCACTTCGCCAGTATGTTGTAAATCGATACCATCACGCACGCCCATGGGTTTTGCTGTTACAAAGTTGCCACTCGCCACGCGAATGTCAGCGCCTTGCATGGGTGAGTTAACCAAGCCCATAGAAAGTAGCGCTTCAATTTCTACCCGAATCGCGCCATTAGCTTCTTTAACCGCTTCCATCGCAGCATCGTCAGTCACCCGTAGGCCATTGACAAATTTTGGTGAAAGTTTATCGCGGCGTAAGCGTTTTTCAATCTGCGGTCGCGCACCGTGGACTAAAACGAGCCGTACTTCAAGGCTGGCGAGCAAGTTTAAATCATGTGATAAAGCCACGAATTGCTTCTGATCCACCACTTCGCCACCAAAAGCAATGACAAAGGTACGGCCGCCAAATGCGTGAATATAAGGTGTGGCAGACCTAAACCATTGCACAAAGTCTTTGGCATTAGGCTTGCTGACAGTTGTAGTAGGCTGAGGTAAGCCAGCTAAATATGGCTGGCTTTTTTCTTGCAGCACTAGTGTGCTTAAAGAGGCGTCACTTTGCGTATAAAGATAGGCTGGTGTGCAATTTAAGGCTTCAGAAATTTTACGTAGCATGATTTCAGAAACGCCAAGCTCGCCACGCTCAATACGCGACAAGTTACCAGCATCTGCGCCAATGGCGCTAGCTAGAGCTTGCAGTGTGACGTGCAGCGATTTCCGCCGTTTACGAATAGATAGTCCTAATGACATAGCAATTTAGCGCCCATGAATTTATATTAAATGTAATATTTACATAATTATATTATTAAAATGTTTTTAATACAAATTTATATTGTAGCTTGAATGGCGATTAAATTTGGGTGTCCGTATTCTGTGATTGATTTTGGGTTTTGTCACCAATAAAGTAAAAGCAAATTGTATGATTAAATTGGCAAATTAAATCAGAGATTAGACTTCCATATTGGTGTCATTGGTATAACGTCATATTCGGCCCATTTGTGCCATCCGCAAATTCCACTGGATGTCGCATAAGGGATAAAGCTGCCTTACGATTTAGTTGCGCCTACTTCCGCATCGGGCCAGAAGCAGACGGCCCGATTTGTATCTTATAATTTATCAGATTATTATTAATTTATATATTTTTACCAAAATATATCTATACATGATATATTTTAACGAATTATAGTGAATAAATTAAAGCTAAATTTCACTAATCACAAGATACTTAATGTCCTATCAATTATAAATATGGAGATTTAAAGAATGAAAATATCTATTCTAATTGGCTTGGTTTTGGTCGTAGCATCTTCGAGTGCATATTCATGGGTTTTGGTTTCTCAAGCAAAAAACGGTTATGGCGGCGATGGAACGATAACATATACAGTAAAGTGTAACAGCGGTATTCAACAAGTGATAACTTCACGGGTGGTGCTCTTGAATTGGAATTATCAAACATCGCAAAATTTAAATTTTACAAGCTTGGATAAAGCTGCAGCCAAGGCTTGCAATGAGTAAATCTTAACATCGCAATAAAGCCTAACATTTATGACTGCTTTGTTTTTGTAAAAAAAGCCACTGAATTATGTTGGTGTCAACGGTCTTCAATATGGATACACAATATTCATTAACACTCACATCTTTAAGTATGGATTAATGACAATATATGTCATTTAGATAACAATAACTCAATTAAAGTCTTAAACCTAATTTTTACGACAGTTAATTGGGCGTTTTTTTTGTTTGGTTGCGAATGTCTGCAATGGGTCGATATTTGTCTGTGAGGCATTTTAATTGACAGGCCGCTTTGGGGATGTACCAGCCCTTGCTCATTAATTAACGCATATCTAAAATTGGCTGAGACTTATCATATGAAGTTTTAATTAACTT
>CAIYLB010000014.1 GCA_903926935.1 uncultured Pseudomonadota bacterium | reverse complement strand
CCTTTATTGAATACAATATATTTGGCGATTATAGCGAAAAGACAATACGCATCGCTTTGGATGAATTGTCAGCAGCTGGATTAATTACCCGTGTTGAAGAAAAACTTGAAACGAATAAGCAGCGAGCAAAACTACTATTTCGTTACCAATTATCAGACTTCGGAAGAGCTAGAATGATAGATACAGGCCTTTTAGACGGCTGATTTTTAAAACGACAACATCAACACAAGGAAATATAAAATGAGTACTTTCTGGGGTTATGCTGGCGCAGACACATTGGCCATACTAGTGATTGGCGGCGTTAGTTTAGCTTGCCTAATTTGCGCTAGAATTTTCGTAAATAGCTATGGCAAGTAATTATGGGTATCCGTATACTCTAATTGCTTTGACTGAAATTCACTGGATTGAAAATTCGCAGTATCAGTTGATTCAACTATTAAGTTGATGAGCTTCAGCTTTAGAGCGAGTTAATTTAAAACTCATGAGACAAGTATCAGTCAGTTTTAGTCATACACCAATTAATGAGCAACGGCTGGAACATCCCTATAGCTGACCTTCGATTTGTATTCAGCTTTTGCTAAGCAACGCCTCAAACTCATCAATAGGCATTGGTCTGCCGAACAAATAACCTTGGTAATGCGCGCGGCCATTATCTAGCAGGAATTGCTGTTGCTCAGTAGTCTCCACGCCCTCAGCAATAACATCCAGGCCTAGGCTATGTGCCATGGTAATGATGGTGCGCACAATAGCTCTATCACTGCTGTCAGTAACAATATCACGTATAAATGACTGATCTATCTTTAATTGATCCAGCGGTAATTTTTTGAGGTATTGCAGTGATGAGTAACCAGTACCAAAGTCATCTAACGAGAAGCGAATACCAACGACCCTTAGCGCAGTCATTGTGGCAATGATGTGCTCAATCCGATCTAACAACATACTTTCGGTCAGCTCTAGTTTTAGCCGTGTGGGGTCTATACCGTGATGCCGCACAGTCAAGAGTACTTTCTCCACAAAATCTTCTTGTAAGATCTGCCTAGCACTCACATTGACGGCAAGAACAAGGTCACGCGTTACTTTTGCTTGTTGCCACTGTTTTAATTGCGCACAAGCGGTTTCCAGCACCCATTGGCCTATAGGTAGAATCAGCCCGGTTTCTTCTGCAAGCGGTATGAAATGGAATGGGAGAATTGTGCCGCGCTCCGGATGGATCCATCGGATTAGGGCTTCCGCACCCAATGGTTTACCAGCACTATCTACCTGAATCTGGTAGTGCAGTTGGAATTGCTGTTGTTCGATGGCTTTACGTAATTCACATTCAAGGTCTGCACGGGCAGTGATAACCTCTTGCATCACTTGGTCAAAAAAGCGCAGGGTATTGCGTCCTTCGGTCTTCGACTGATACATGGCAATGTCTGCCTGCTTTAATAGCTCTTCTGTTTCCAGTTCATGACCATTGAACAATGTAGCCCCTATGCTGGAGGTATTATGGTAGGTGTGTGTTTTAAGCTGGTAAGGCTGATTGAGTGCGGTAAGTATTTTTTCACCGACGGTTTCGGCCTGCGTAGCGGCTTCAAGCGCATGTTCGCTGAAACCTTCTAATAGCACCACAAACTCGTCACCACCTAAGCGAGCTACTGTGTCACCTTCACGGACACAGGTGGTTAAACGACTAGCGACTTGTTGCAACAGCAAATCACCGATCTCATGACCCAGCGTATCATTCAGGGTTTTGAAGTAGTCTAGGTCAATAAATAGCAATGCACCGCAATGACCGCTACGGGCACTGGTAGCTAAGGCGTGATCAAGCCTATCAAGCAACAGACGGCGGTTGGGTAATTTGGTCAGTTGATCAAAGTGGGCAAGGTGAAAAAGACTGACTTGCTTACGCTGTGTAATTTCATTCAGCAGATCATGACCATTTGCAATCCCGAGATATTGTCCGTTTTTCGTTGCAATAAACCCGCTGACCATATGCTGCATTCCTGCGCTTACGATGATACGGGCAATATCATCTATGAAGGTTTCATTGTCGACAATTACAGGGGCTTTATTCATGAAATCCAAGATCTTCTTCTTGGCGTATAGCTCCTTGGCGTAAGGTT
>CAIYLB010000013.1 GCA_903926935.1 uncultured Pseudomonadota bacterium | reverse complement strand
TGAATCGCTGACAGCTGAGCGTCAACTAGAAGAAAATCGACAGCTCACACATTTAATTCAACAGCATATTGAAGATGAGCGCAGAAGTTTGGCACGAGAGCTACATGACGAATTAGGTCAATATGTGACAGCGATTAAAACGTTTGCGGTGGGCATCGCTAATAAAACTAAACCGAGTCAAGATAATCCTGGCTTACCTGATATTGAAGCAAATGCACGTGTGATAGTTTCTGCCGCTAATCAAATTTATGATGGTATGCATAATATCGTGCGTAAGCTCAGGCCTGGTTCTTTGGATAACTTGGGGCTGGCGGAAACATTGAAAGATGTGGTCGGTGTTTTTCAAACACAGAACCCTAACATCAGCATTCATTTGCAATTAAAAGGCGATTTGCAAGGTTTAGGTGAAACTGTCAGCATTAATTTGTATCGAATAGTGCAAGAGTCGCTCAATAACGCGCTTAAATATGCAAATGCGACAACGATTGAAATTGCTTTAAGTAAATCCGTGGCAGGTGATTTACAGTTGGATATTAAGGATAATGGTATTGGAATGGATGTTGAAGCGGTTGATCAGACTAAGCATTTTGGTTTACTAGGGATGCGTGAGCGAGTGCAAGCTTTACACGGTAGTTTTAATGTGAATACAGCAACTAACCAAGGTACTGCAATTTATATCAATATTCCAGTCATACTGTGAATCATATTTAGAATTAGTGTTATGAAAATGTCGCGAAGCTTTACTAAGCGAAACTCTACTAAATGAATAATATTAATCCACCCAAACATGGGGGAAGGTAAGCAACATGAGTCAAATTAATGTCATGCTAGTTGATGATCACGCCGTAGTTCGCATGGGATTTAAGATGTTGCTGGAATTAGATGCTGATATTAAAGTCGTTGCCGAGGCAGAAAGCGGCGAACAGAGTATTCAGCGCTATATGGAATTTAAGCCAACGGTAGTGGTAATGGATATTACCATGCCAGGCATCGGCGGTTTAGAAGCGATAGAGCGCATTCTGGCCAAAGACAGTTCTGCTAAAATTTTGGTTTTATCCGCGCACGAAGATTCCGTGCATCCTAAACGCGTACTCAATGCCGGCGCGATGGGTTATTTAACAAAACGGAGCGCGGCTGAAGAAATGATTAAGGCCATTCGCACCGTTGCAAGCGGAAAAAAATACCTAGAAGCTAGTGTGGCTCAGCAAATGGCTATTCAACAATTGTCTGGCGATCAAAACCCAGTAGATGTATTGTCGCCTAGGGAATTTGAAGTATTCATGGCGTTGGCGAAAGGCAAAACTACTAACGAAATTGCAGAAACACTGTTTTTAAGTCCGCGCACTGTGGGTACGCATCTTTACAATATTAAACAAAAACTCAATGCTAATAATTCCGCAGAAATCGCCCTGATTGCGATGCGTAGTGGTTTGATAGATCCTTGATTAATTAAATTTTCTAGCGTGTGCTGCGCACGCTAATCACGCCGCTTAAAATAATTAAACCTATCGCTAGATAGGCATCTAAGCTTAAATGTTCATGCCACCAGACCACGCCCAATAAAGTCGCCAGCACTACTGTTACGTAGGCCAGGCTAGCCACTACCAGCGTGTCGCCTGTCCTATAAGCGCGCGTCATGGCTAATTGTGCGATGGTGGCGGAGACACCTAGGCCGAGTAACACTGGTAAATCTTGCCATTCAATGCTGTGGAATTTATCAAAGAACATCCACAGACCTGCACCTATGGTGGAGATAAGTGTGAAATAAAAAACCGTGCGCCAATCTGGCTCATTGGCTTTACCTAAGAGTTTCACGTGCATATAAGCAAACGCAGCACCGATGCCAGAAAGTAGACCTAAACTGCCCGCCAGCCAATCTGCGCCTGTTAAGCTGGGTTTTAGTAACAAGCTAACGCCAATAAAACCAATGGCTAGGCAAATATATAATGATTTTTTAGGTTTTTCATGCAACATAAAGTTGGTAATCACCGCTAAAAATAGTGGCGAAGTGTAGTTAAGCGTTATGGCGGTGGCTAAAGGTAAGTGCGCGATTGCGTAAAAGAATAGTACCAGTGAGGCGAAGCCAACCAGCGCGCGTGACATTTGTTTAAAAATAACGGGCGTTGCTAGGGGTAGTTTTTTTGTGTAGATGTATAGCCAAATGGTAATTAAGCCAAATGCTGAGCGGTAAAATACCAGTTCACCACTGCTAAATTTTTCTGCGCCCATTTTAACTAAAGCGCCCATAATGGCAAATCCAAGCGCGGCAACTAGCATCCATAAGCTACCTAAGTTAGGTAAGGATGGCTTTTTAAGCTTAAGTTGGAATTTTTCGAACATATATTTGATTGGCAGGCGTTAGTTATTTAAAAGTAAGCAGTATACGCAGGCTTGCCAATCAATGGGCTTTCAGATAATCTCACACATGAATAAATGTAAAGTAGTTTAGTCATATTGGACTAAAAATACAGAGCACTAAACAAATATCCCACGGCGGCATTAGTCGCCGTTTGTATTGCAAGCATTGGCATTTTCTCGCTCTGCTTGTTGAAAAGTTAATTTATATAAAGCAATCAATGACTAACCATTTAATGAATACCTATATGCGCCAACCCGTCACGTTCGTAAAGGGTGAGGGCGTTTGGCTGTGGGACGATAAAGGCGAAAAATATTTAGATGCGCTAGCTGGCGTTGCGGTTAATGGCTTAGGCCACGCGCACCCTAAGTTGGTGCGAGCCATTAGTGAGCAAGCAGCAAAACTGATTCATGTTTCTAATATCTATCAGATTGCCGAGCAAGCAGCGCTAGCCGACAAGCTTTGTGAAATTTCCGGTATGGATAAGGTATTTTTTTGCAACTCAGGCTGTGAAGCCAATGAGGCCAGCATTAAGTTAGCGCGCCTATATGGCTACGGAAAAGGCATTCAAAATCCTACAATTATCGTCATGAATCAATCGTTTCATGGTCGTACTATGGCAACGCTTTCAGCCACTGGCAATGTTAAGATACAAACTGGTTTTCAGCCGCTGGTTAGCGGTTTCACTCACGTGCCGTACGATGATATTAAAGCGGTTAAGCAGGTGTTGGAAAATAATGCTAGCGTAGTGGCTATATTGGTTGAGCCTGTGCAGGGAGAAGGCGGAATTAATATCCCAAAAGATGCGAGTGCTTATTTAAAAGCCTTACGCCAAATTTGTGATGATCATGATTGTTTATTAATGTTAGATGAAGTGCAAACCGGCATAGGCCGTACTGGCACTTGGTTTGCTTTTCAGCATACGGCAATTAAGCCAGATGTGATGAGTTTAGCCAAAGGGTTGGGTTCAGGTGTGCCGATAGGCGCTTGTGTTGCACGAGGCAAAGCTGCAGAAGTATTTACCTATGGCAAGCATGGTTCAACTTTCGGTGGTAATCCACTCGCCTGTGCTGCTGGTTTAGCGACACTTGATGCCATTGAAGAAGAAGGATTGCGTGAAAATTCTGTAAAAATTGGCGCCTTAATTCATAATGGTTTTGATGCTGAATTTAAAAATATAAAAGGTATCACAGCCATACGTAATGCAGGCCTGATGATAGGTATTGAGTTGGATAGACCGTGTGCGGAATTGGTTAAAATGGCTTTAGCTGAACAGTTGTTAATTAATGTTACGGCAGATAATGTGGTGCGTTTATTGCCACCATTAGTGATGAACGAGGCCGAGGCTCAGGAACTAGTACAAAGATTATCGGCAGTGATTAAACGATTTTTACATAGCTAGTTCCAGTTTAATTTCAATCATCGTCTGCTCTTTATTTCCTTAGTATTACTTTGAGTAACGTTGTTAATCAATCAAAAGCATTTATACTAGTCGGCAAAGCTAGACTTTCAACTAGTTGTTAAAACCCAAAAGAACAGAAACCACAGCGGTAAACATTATGGCAATAAAACATTTTTTACAGTTCAATGACTTAAATCGGAATGAGCTCGAGTACGTATTTGAACGCGCGCGCTGGATTAAAAGCCAGTTTAAAGCTTATCAGCAATATTGGCCGCTACAAGACCGCACACTGGTGATGATTTTTGAGAAAGCCAGCACACGTACGCGCTTGTCATTCGAGGCTGGTATGCAGCAGTTGGGTGGCTCAGCCATTTATTTAAATACCCGTGATTCACAATTAGGTCGTGGCGAGCCGGTAGAAGACGCTGCGCAAGTAATTTCACGTATGAGTGATATTGTGATGATACGCACCTTCGAGCAGGAAATCATCGAGCGCTTTGCAGCTAACTCTCGTGTGCCTGTCGTCAATGGCTTAACTAACGAATATCATCCTTGCCAGATTTTGGCCGACATTTTCACTTTTATTGAGTACAGAGGCCCGATTCAAGGCAAAACGGTGGCTTGGATCGGTGATAGTAATAACGTCTGCAACACTTGGTTGCAAGCTGCTGAAGTGCTGGATTTTAACGTACACGTTTCTACGCCACCGGGTTATGAAGTAGAACCGGAACGCGCTAATTTATACGGCAATGATCACTACGAAGAATTTTCTGATCCGATGGAAGCGGCTAAAAATGCGCATTTAGTCACGACTGATGTGTGGACAAGTATGGGTTTTGAAGCTGAAAATGAAGAGCGATTGCGTGATTTTGTCGACTGGCAAGTTGATGCAGATATGATGCGCGTTGCGGCTAAAGATGCGCTATTTATGCATTGTTTGCCAGCTCATCGCGGCGAAGAAGTGGCTGCCGAGGTGATCGATGGCGCTCAATCTGTCGTGTGGGATGAAGCTGAAAATCGCTTGCATGTGCAAAAAGCTTTGATGGAGTATTTGCTGCTAGGCAGACTTTAATAAATAGCCTTAAACATAATCGCTTTTGTCCGAAAATTGGCCGGCTTTTGATTTGTTTTTAAATGTGTTGAATTAAGTAAATTAGGAATGTTAGTAATGAGTGCAGAAAATAAAGCAGCAAAAAAAGACGTTAAAAAAGTAGTCTTAGCCTATTCTGGCGGCCTAGATACTTCAGTAATTTTGAAGTGGCTACAAGATGAATATAAATGTGAAGTGGTGACATTTACCGCAGACTTAGGTCAAGGCGAAGAACTTGAGCCAGCGCGTGCAAAGGCAAGAGCGGCTGGCGTTAAAGAAAGAGACATTTACATTGATGATGTGCGCGAAGAATTTGTACGTGATTTTGTGTTTCCAATGTTCCGCGCGAATACCGTTTATGAAGGCGAATATTTACTAGGCACTTCAATTGCCCGTCCGTTAATTGCCAAACGTTTAATTGAAATTGCCGCTGAAACCAATGCCGATGCAATTTCACATGGTGCGACTGGCAAAGGTAATGACCAAGTGCGCTTTGAGTTGGGCGCGTATGCATTAAATCCAAACATTCAAATTATCGCCCCGTGGCGCGAGTGGGATTTGTTAAGCCGTGAAAAACTAATGGCTTATGCTGAAACACATGGTATTCCTGTAGAAATGAAGCACAAACAAGGCGGCAGCCCATACAGCATGGACGCTAACTTATTACATATTTCTTACGAAGGCCGTCACTTAGAAAACCCAGCGGCAGAAGCTGAGGAATCAATGTGGCGTTGGACTGCTAGCCCAGAAAAAGCGCCAGATGCTGCTGAATATTTAGATATTGAGTATGTGAATGGCGACCCTGTAAGCTTAAACGGCGAAATGATGAAGCCACACGAATTATTGGCGCACTTGAATAAAATCGGCGGTAAACATGGTATCGGCCGTTTAGATTTAGTTGAAAATCGTTACGTGGGTATGAAATCTCGCGGTTGTTACGAAACACCTGGCGGCACTATTATGCTTAAAGCACACCGTGCCATAGAATCAATTACGCTAGACCGTGAAGTAGCGCATTTGAAAGATGATCTAATGCCACGTTATGCCAGCATGATTTATAACGGCTATTGGTGGAGCCCAGAGCGCTTAGCTATTCAAACGCTAATCGATCACACACAAACTGTGGTTAATGGTTGGGTGCGGGTTAAATTGTACAAAGGTAATGTGATTGTCACTGGCCGCGATAGTAAAACTAACTCGCTGTTTGACTCAACGATTGCTACTTTTGAAGATGATAAAGGCGCTTACGACCAAAAAGATGCAGGCGGATTTATTAAACTTAATGCACTAAGATTGCGCATTGCGGCTAATTTGAAAAATAGACAGTAAAGAAATCAAAAAAGAACCTGAATTAGGTTCTATTAAATAAAAAGGGAGCGAATAGCTCCCTTTTTATTGCTTAATAACTTTGAAACTAAATTTTTCTATTTTCTTTGTTTTTCACCTATATGCATTTCGCCGCGTTGTTTGGCTAAAATCACTTGTCTTTGCCTTTCTGTGAGGCTGGCGCGCTTTTCTTCAGAGATTTTATCGTAGCAATAAGGGCAGGAAATGCCAGGTGTATATTGTGTACTTTGCATTTCTGCTGGTGACAGTGGGTGACGGCAGGCGTAGCATTGGTCGAACTCGCCTACTTCTAAATTGTGTTTTACCGCTACGCGCTGGTCAAATACAAAGCATTCGCCTTCCCACATGCTTTGGGCTTCCGGCACGGTTTCTAGATATTTTAAAATGCCGCCTTGCAAGTGAAATACTTCTTCAAAACCTTGATCCATCATGTATGACGAGGCTTTTTCACAGCGTATGCCGCCGGTGCAAAACATCGCTACTTTTTTGTGTTTGGTTTTATCAAAATGCTCGGCGATATAGGCTGGAAACTCCCTAAATGTGGTGGTTTTCGGGTCAATCGCACCTTTAAATGTGCCTATGTCTACTTCGTAATCGTTGCGAGTATCAATTAAAAGCACCTCAGGATCAGAAATTAAGGCATTCCAATCTTCCGGTTTCACGTAAGTGCCGACTAGTTTGGTGGGGCTTACACCAGCAACGCCTAGCGTGACGATTTCTTTTTTGAGTTTTACTTTCATGCGGTAAAACGGATGTTCGCTGGCAAATGATTCTTTGTGCTCTAAATCTGCAAAGCGATTTTCAAACAAAGGATTGGTGCGTAAATAATTAAGCAGACCGTGAATGTTTTCAGAAAAACCAGCTATGGTGCCGTTAATGCCTTCTTCCGCTAGCAATAATGTGCCTTTTATTTTGTGCTGCATGCAAGCTTCAAGAATAGGCGCTTGCAGAGTTTTGTAGTCTGGCAGGCTGACAAATTTGTAAAGTGCGGCAGTTAAATACTGCGGTGTTAAATCTTTGGGCGTTAAGTGCGAGTTCATAGCAATATAAATAATGGTAAAACGCTATTTTAACACTTGCAGTGCGCTTAACTTAAACTGCTATTATTCGGCGGGCAAAATAAGCAAGATTTCACCGTTGCCAGCGCAGGCAGCATCGCCAACAAAACGTTGTACGCGCTGAGTTTTAATGCTGCTAAATTTTGTTTTGAATTGTGTAAATGATTTAAACATCAAGTTTAAAAATGGCAAGGTATGACAGCCGCAGTCTTGAATGGTCGCGTGTAGTTTTGGTCGTGTGGTGAGTAATAAGGTGCCGCGCTTCATGTTAAAACAAGCATATTCGCCAACTTTGCCAAGTACGCCTATGGTGCCAGCAATCATGCGGCTGGCGCAATAATCGCCAGTATTGCCTTCGATTAAAATCAAGCCTCTACGCATTTGGTCGCCCGCCCGGTCACCGGCATTACCTTTCACAATCACCGTGCCACCACGCATGCCTTTGCGCAGGCCGGCACTTGCGCCGCCCAAAAAATCGCCAGTGTTGCCATCTATCGTCAGTAAGCCGTTGATCATATTACACGCGGCATAAGCCAAGCTATTGCCTTTGCAGTGAATTTCACCTTTTTTAAGCTGATAGGCAAGGTAAGCTCCAGCATCGCCTTCAATGACCATCTTGCCAGACGCCATGTTTGCACCTAAATAATCGAGCTTGTCGCTACTATTTTTGAAGCAAATATTTTGCGCATCGATGCCGAAAATTTCAAAAATATCGTCAACACGGCATTGGCTGTTGCCATAGTTAAGCAGCATGCTTGCAATGTCTGAACTGGATTTATCGGCCAAATGCGTAGGGTTAAGCAACTGGCAGTTTAGACTGAATTGTAGTGGTTTTTTTAAGGTGAAAGTGAGTGCATTCATTATGCTTGGGTACCCATAATTTCATGTAATTTAAAATGATGTGGGCCTAGTTTGCCGCCATAATTGCCGGCAGAAATGCGTTTTACACCGCTGACTTCGCCTAAATCACAAATCGCTTGTATGCCTACGCGCATAGATTTAGCAATATCTTCAAAGTTTAAACCGTCGATTACAATTTCCATTACACTTTCAATTTCAGGCGAAAGTTCGGTATTGGTCACACCTTTTAAAGTCGGGCAAAACGCATCATTGGTCGAAGCAAACATGGTTTTATACTTACTGCCAACTTTTGAACCTGAGCGTACAACGCCACCCGGGAACGGCATAATGACGTTAGGAATCAATTTCATTGCCTGAATTGCCGCCTCAGCAGCTGCTAGCGCGGCAATTTGCGATTTGGCTAAAATTAAGAAATTACCGCCACCAATAGCACGCACCATGCCTGTGGTTTCTTCACACAGGAATTCGCCATCCATAACAGGAATGCGCCAGTAACGTTTGGCCATGCCATTGGCATTAGCAAATAATTTTGAGGTTTGATAGCCGTCGCCAAAAAAGCGTAGATTTTTACCTAAGTTGATGCGGTCTTCACTTTCTATGCCAGCAAAAGCGGCGGCAGTGGGGCAGGTCAGTATGCATTGACCCATGCGTGTTTCAAGTTGTTGCATCAGCACTTTGCTGCCCATTGCAAACATTAAGATGCTTAAGCCCGGTCGGCCATCTGGCGTTTCCTCAAAGCTAAGTTCGCGCTCTATGCCAGCTTCCACTCCACAACCAATCACAGATGTTGCAAAGCCTGTCATCGCATTAGCCGCGTGATAAGCCCACTTTAGGTTTTGTGCTGTAATAATAATCCGCGTGCCGCGCATATTGAATGCTTCGGCAAAGGTGTCATCAATTTGTACACCATTAATCAACATATTTTTTTGTCATAATCTTTAAATATAACAGTGCGTTAAGCACTAGGGTCGCCAGTTTGAATTTTACCCACCCATTCTTCAATGTTGATGGTGCCTATTTTTTCTACTTTTTTCAGGTCAGCTTCTAGTAATATATCTTGTACTAAATCGAGCTGTTTCCAGCCAGCTAAAGGTGTTTCGCAATGCTCGCGAGGCACATAACGTGAATCTCGCACTTTGGTATATTGTGGAATATAGCGCGGGCAATTTTGCCAAAATTCAGATAATTTTACCGTGACTACAAAATCTGCTTCTTTGTAATGTGCTAGTAATGCCGGATCTTTAGAGATGCTTGCGGTGCCTTGTACGCGTAAACGGTTGGGCGTTTCAAATGACATGAATAAAAGCCCAACCTGTGGGTTGCCGCTGATATTGCCCATAGAAAAGAACATGCCATTGCCGTCGTAGCTAGGAAAAATCAATGTAATGCTGTCTAGCACTTTTACAAAACCTGCATCCCCACCTTTGAACGATACAGTAGGACGGCCTTGATGGTCGATGGATGATAAATAAAACATGCCTACGCTTTCGATGAAGCTTTTGCTGCCATCATCAAATTCGGTGCGACATACAAGTTCTTCTACACGGTCAGCCATGCCACGTGTGCCAAATTCATCTTGAATGCTGCGGTGTTGTTCGCCATACAATCTACTCATCATAAATCCCCTTATGTTTGTTGTTATTGCGCTGCTGGTTTATTCTCATGCACTACGATGCTACCGCGCCCGTCGTTGCTTATTTCATCGGCGCTGATTTTAAAGTTATCCAGTTCCATGGTGTGATATTTATCGAAATAGTTTTTTAAGCCTTTTTCAACGGCAATATCAAACTCAGGTTTGGCTGTATGAGTTGCGCCCCAAACTACTTTTATTACTTTGCCGTCTTTGACCACCAGTTCGCCATCCTTAAATACATAATCAGGTTTGCTAAACATGGCTTCGCGATCAGCTTGGTCTGTGTAAACGGTAATATCTGCACCACTGCCTTCGCCCAAATGGCCTCTATCATTTAAACCTATCAATTTGGCTGCACCTGCACGCGTCATAATGGCAATTTCATACAAGCTATATTCGCGGTCTAGGCTGGCTAAATTACTCATGCCTTGTGCGTCTAAATTTAGCTTAGCAAAAGTCTCGTTTCTAAAACTTTTATCCATCAGCAGACGAATAAGGTGGGGGTAGCTAGTAAATGGCGCGCCATTTGGGTGATCTGTGGTTAAAAAGATGCGCCAAGGGTCTTCGGCCGATAAGAATATCTCTAGGCCAATGGCCCATTGCAGGGCATTTACATAGTTTTGATCTTTGTATTTGAACGGCACCACGCCACAACCTGCGTCGCACTCAATGTCCATGATGACGGATTTTTTAGGATTGGCATGTTTGGAATTTAAATGCTGCACCATGCTATCGCCAGAAGCGGTTACAGTTTGACCAAACAAAATTTGTCCAACGTCGGCAGTAATATGTTTGTGTTTGTTCAGGGCTTCAGAAATATGCGCAGCGGCAGAAGAAAATTTCTTATCTCCTTCAGTGCCGTAACTATGAAACTGAATATGTGTCAGGTGCATAGGTAATCCTTCTGAAGCACCCATAGTATTCAATGTGGTTTCAAAATTACCAGCCGCACCTAAGTTATTGCAATGCACATGCAAAGGCTTAGCGATGCCTAAATCGTAAACAGCACGACTCAGGCTTTTTAAAATGTCACGTGGTGAAATATGATAATAACTGTGGTTTTCATCTAAATTTAACTTGCGCTGATTAAACTTAAACGCGCTGATGCCACCTGGATTCACCACTTTAATACCGATGGCCTGAGAAGCGTGCATGGTCCAAGCCACATAATCGTTAATGGCTTTTTGATCTTTGTTAGCGGCTAACATGCGCAAAAAATAATCGTCACTACCCAACATTGCGTAACCGCCTTTATCTATCATCGGCGTATCGCCCATTTCTAAATGGGCTTGGCGGGCATTAATTGGTAACATCGCAGGTTCAAAAGCGGCGGTATAACCCATCTCTATGTATCTAAAACCTGTTTCAGTCGTACTCGGCGTGGCATTATGTGTGCAGTTAGGGGTACATATGTGTGCTTCTGGCTCGGTATAAATTTTACGCTCCTGAAACTCAGGTAGCATCATGCGGGCGATATTCACTTTGCCGCCACCAATGTGGCTATGCATATCGATCGCGCCCGCCATCACCATTTTCCCAGTTAAATCATAAGTTGTACTTATTTTTTCACTGGCACTAGGTTTGTGAATAATGCGGCCATTACGGATGTAAATATCCTGAATAACCCCATTTTTTCCATGTTTAGGATCGTAAACCCTACCGTTCTTAAGTTGTGTAATCATGTTAGGGTGTCGTTAATTTGTGCAAGAACATAGCTTAAAGTTGGTAGAGTAGATTCACGACATTTTTTTAATGGCAATGAAACCACATTATCCATGCGAGCCATCCCGCCAATATGGTCTATGCCAGGAATTCCCACCGGGATAAACACATCTGGTACGCGCTCAAACTGCATGTTAGGATGGCCAATCACTATGGTTGGCAAATCCGTTGCTGGTGGGAGATGGGCGTTAAACGTGCTGATCCACAATAATGCGTCACAGCTTTTTAGTTGCTTCGTGCTGGAAAAATAATAAGCATCGTATTCTGCTTTGCCCTGTATAAAGCGGTTTCTAGTAGGAAAACCGCTCAACCAAGTGCTGGCGTTATTCACGCTCAAATCGCCATCACCAGCATTAAGTGGCAAACCGGCAATGCGGCTGGTTTCATTAAGTTTAGCAATCAACTGGGTAATGCTTTGTATTGTCAGTTCCGCATGTGCGTAGTTAAAATTACCAGCAGCCCAAACGACAACAGCATATTGTGCCGCTTTTAATTTTCCTAAAATGGTCAGTAATGATGCAATAGCCACCCCGCCAATTTTATCTGTAGCATTTTTTTTGTGTAAAGGATTTTTGCTGTTCATTAAAGCGTGCAAGGCATTCATGATTTCTGGCAACTTTGCTATTTCAGCGTCAACCACCATAGGCTGTTTACCGTCAGGAGAAACACCTGCTTGGGTATTTTCTACAGCTACGCCTAAGTAGATGATTTCTGGGCTAGGTTTATCAAACATACTCTCGGCATTCCACACCAGTTTTTCGAAAAAGCGTGGATGACTACTGGCGATGTCTGTACCAATTGCTAAAATCAGCGTGGCGCGATTTTTAACTTCTGTCAGGGTGGTGTTTTGCCAGCCGCCATTTTGCAAGGTTAAAGTGTTAAGTATTGCGCCTTCACTATGCATATGGTCTAGCGTGGCACCAGTTTTTTCTGCCAAATGCATGACTGCGCGCATGCCAGTAACTTCCGTGCCTAAGCCGGCGAATAATGGCTGCCTACTGTCACTTAATATTTTCCTGACTGCTTTTATAGCC
>CAIYLB010000012.1 GCA_903926935.1 uncultured Pseudomonadota bacterium | reverse complement strand
GTATAGAGCCCTATCTGAATGCCAATGGGTTAGATCTTGGTAACCTGCTAGCTTTTGCTGCAGTTATGGGTTTTGGAGGTGCCTTTATATCGTTAGCAATTTCAAAATGGTCAGCCAAACGAATGTCTGGCGCGGTAGTGATTATAGAACCACATACTTCCGCTAAAATTTGGCTGATGAATACCGTTCGTAAGCAGTCGGCTGATGTTGGTATCAGAATGCCAGAAGTCGCTATATTTGATTCATCTGAAATAAATGCTTTTGCCACGGGGATGTCTAAAAATAGTTCTTTGGTCGCGGTTTCTAGTGGTTTGCTAATTGCAATGAATTCAGATGAAGCAGAAGCAGTGTTGGCGCACGAGATCTCCCATATTGCCAATGGTGATATGGTGACGCTTACTTTAATTCAAGGCGTGTTGAATACTTTTGTCATGTTCTTTTCACGCGTTATCGGATATGTTGTTGATAAAGTGATTTTCAAAACTGAAAAAGGTACTGGCCCAGCTTTCTTTGTCACCATGATTATTGCAGAACTTGTTTTGGGTGTTTTAGCTTCTATTATTGTGATGTGGTTCTCACGTCAGCGTGAGTTTAGAGCAGATGCAGGTGCGGCTAAGCTCGTAGGTAGGCATAAAATGATCTCGGCTTTGCAGCGCTTACAGGCGCAACATGAAGCTACAGTTATTCCTAAACAAATGGCTGCTTTTGCCATTTCAGCTGGCAGTGAGACTAGCTTTAAATCATTATTTGCGACGCATCCTAGTCTAGAGGATCGTATAGTAGCCCTGCGTGCAATTTAAAAGGTTTCTCGTTTTGATAGGTGGATGAGACAAAGCAAGTTGGGCTTAGCTCTGTTATGCTGTGCACTTAAACATAAAAAATATTTTAAAGAAAAGAGTAGCTCTTGTATAAACATCCACTATTAGATCGCGACAAAATTACACCGAAAGAAGCATTGCAAGTGTTGGTTGAGGGTAACAGTCGATTTACTAAGAATCTATCTTTGCATAGAGATTTACTTAGCATTGTGAATATTACTAAAGATAAGCAACACCCGTTTGCCGCAATTTTAGGTTGCAGTGACTCCCGAACTGCCTCTGAGATTATCTTTGATCAGGGCTTAGGTGATATTTTTAGTGTGCGGTTAGCGGGCAATATCGCTTCCCCTTTTGCTATTGGTAGTTTGGAGTTTTCTTGTAAATATCTTGGAAGTAAGCTAATTGTGGTGCTTGGTCATAGCGGTTGCGGTGCGGTAATGGCGGCTTGCGATCATTACACTGGTGGGCATATAGGTGAGATATTGAAGCATATTGAGCCGGCAGTAGATCATCATCAGTCGCTAGGGCATGGTCAAGGTTCTGCCGATAAGCAGTTCGTTAGTCAGGTATGTCAGACTAATGTTGAGTTGCAAATCCAGGCTATTTTAGATGGAAGTGAAATTTTGACGCAAATGTTAGCTGATGAGAAAATTGGCATTGCTGCAGCAGTCTACGACGTAGGTTCTGGCGTGGTCACTTTCGACCACGCTAAATCCTTATTTTAGTAAAAATTTCTAATTCACTCGGCTTTAATATTAGATTACTTTAACTCAGGCTGAATCAACTTTAAAATTGCTGGGTCATCAGGCTGCACTTCTGATGTGAAGCTATGCACGGATTTTCCGTTCGCTGTAATTACATATTTATGAAAATTCCACTGAGGCTCTTGACCAGTAGCTGCTATGAGGCCTTTATAGAAGGGTTGCGCATTAGGTCCTGAAACCGATCCTTTAGAGATCATTGGGAATTTGACACCGTAAGTCATTTTACAAAAATTCCCAATCTCTTTGTCGCTTTGCAACTCTTGCCTAAAGTCATTTGATGGAAAGCCAATCACTAGCAATCCGCGCGCTTTATATTGCGCTGACATAGCTTCCAATTTCTCAAACTGAGGTGTAAAGCCACATCGGCTGGCAGTATTTACAACCAGTATCGGATGATCTCGATGTTGGCATAGGTCGATATTTTCTCCCTGCAACGTTTTAAATTGATGATTTAATAGGGCAGGGCAATCGCCTGCTACTGCCGATAACGGCATAGCAAAGAGAGCCAAAGGTAGTAAAAAGAATTTCATGTCATGTCCCTTAATGTAAGCATTTAAAGTACTATTAATTACCAAGATTTTAAAACTACCTCTTCGGCATCAACAGCTTGACAGTCTTCGTTGTCACAGCCACTAGTTTTTTTCCATTCAACAGGAAATGGCATTTTTTCTGTTGGTAGCGGCGCTCCGTTAACTCCATAGCCAAGAGCAAATACTACGGCCCCATCTTTTACTGGAAATGCGGTTCTGCTTTCAGCCATATTGGTCATAATTTTAGCAAGCGCTGGAGGCACTTCATCATCGCTGTCTAACCAAGCCTTAATCTTCCCGTCGTTTCTTACTGCAATTACTAAAAACCCCCAGTTAGCATTTGATTCAACGCCACTTATTTTTTCTTTGATGTCAATTTCTAAATCTTTAATGTATTTAGCCATGCCTTCAATGTTGCCTACTTTTTTCATGGTAGCAATTTTTGGCTGCATCATTTTAATCATTAGATACTCTATGTCTGAGGCTGAAGCTGCGAGTGGGAAAAGCATAAGCAACATGGCTATGTATTTCATATTAATACTCCTTAAATAGTGATGGTTTATTATTATTTACGCTAAAAACTTTTAATACGACTAAGCTGGCGCTCATTAGTTCGACCAAATCTCAACCAATGCTCGCTATAATAGCGTTAATTTAGTGACATACTTTAGGCGAGTGCTATGCAAAATCAAGTCCAAATCATCTCAACTCAAGGCTTTAATGATCAAAAGCCTGGTACTTCTGGCTTACGTAAAAAAGTGCATGTATTTCAGCAGTCACATTATTTAGAAAACTTTGTGCAGAGTATATTTGATACGTTAGAAGTTCCTTATGGGGCTACTTTAACCATTGGTGGTGATGGTCGATATTACAATCGCCATGCTATACAGACTATTATTGAAATGGCTGCTGCCAATGGTTTCTGCCGAGTGCTGGTAGGTCAAGCTGGCATATTATCGACGCCGGCAGTTTCGCATATTATTCGCAAATACCAAACATTCGGGGGCATGATTTTATCAGCAAGCCATAACCAAGGTGGCGTTAATGGTGATTTTGGCATTAAGTACAATATTAGCAATGGTGGTCCTGCACCTGAAAAAATCACTGACGAAGTGTTTGCTAAAAGTAAAGTAATAACGCAATACAAAACTGTGAAGTTTTCTCTAGTTGATATTAATACCTTGGGTGAAACTGAGTTTGAAACAGATAAGGGAAAGTTTACTGTCCAAGTTATTGACTCAGTTAAAGATTATGCTGACTTAATGGAAAGTATTTTCGATTTCTCTTTAATTAAAGGTTTACTTGCAAGCGGATTTAGAATGAAGTTTGATGCTATGCATGCTGTGACTGGGCCATATGCGAATGAAATTTTTGTTAATCGTTTGGGTGCACTTAAAGCAAGTTTAATGAATTGTGTACCCTCAGAAGATTTTAAAGGTGGGCATCCAGATCCAAACTTAACATATGCTACAGATTTAGTTGCGGTAATGTTTAGTGGTGATAATGCGCCAGACTTTGG
>CAIYLB010000011.1 GCA_903926935.1 uncultured Pseudomonadota bacterium | reverse complement strand
TAGTAAATTCTACCATTGATACTTTACTGGGTTTAGATGCTGCAAATACCCATCCGCTTACTGCCGCTGCAGGCGTTTACATTCCTGCGGCGCCGGCCACTCGTCTTTACACGGCTGAACAGTCCAAAGTGGCGTATGTAGCAATGGATGTAATTAACGAAATGAGTAGAGTACAGAGTTTTGCGCCGACCAGTGCATCATTATCGACCCAAGAAGTACAGCAAGAAATTATTAAGCGCGTTGAAGCGATGGTGACACCTCAACAAGCTGAGTTACTACCTAGTAACGGCCCAAGCATTGCCGATATTGTTAGAAAGACCGTTGAGTTAGTCACAAAACATACGATTGATATTCCTAGAATTTCAGTTGTACCCAAAGGTGCGGTTAAAAGTGGGTATAAATCTTTTGCCTTAGATGTATCTAAGATGCATTTTCAGCCGCAAGACCAGCAATTAGTTGGGCGTGGCCTGCAAACAGGTAAAGATATACTGTACGGCCAAGCTTCAAGCGTTACCGAGTCTAGGCTGGAAGATTACATTGTGCGTGAGTTAATCAATTTTGATGACGTCTCTTATGATGAGCATGCTGATCTTATTTACAATTTAGCTGGTCAAGCCGTAAATCACTTTAAGTCTTATCTGAAAACGGCGGATGAGCTTCATAATGTACTATCAAACCAATGCAAGACAATTGCCGATAATATTCACCTGCAAATGTTTCAGCACTACTTTGAAGATGCTTCAGAATCTGAGGTTGTGATCAGCCAAGGATTTACGCCGTTAAAACCAAGTGCGATTACCACTGAAGGTGAAGTGCTAACTCTACATCAAGCACCACCAGAAAAAAGGAAAATTGCGCAAGTGGTGTATGGCGGCTTTGATAAATGTGCATACAATTACCAAAAATTTCATTCAGATACTGAGCGCGTTTTTGCGTCGATTCTTGAACGTGATTCACTGTTATGGTTTAGACCATTATCTGGCCAATTTAATATTTACTATCGAGACGGCGTGAATCAGCCTGAATACGTACCAGACTTTGTTGCGACAACCAATGACTTTAACTTTATGATCGAAACAAAGAAAGCTGGAGATATAGAATCGACTGAAGTGACCACCAAAGCTACGGCCGCTAGGGAGTGGTGCAAGCATGCTTCAGATTACTCTCAAAAGCATGGTGGAAAACCTTGGAAGTACTTATTAATTCCCCATGATGCTGTGGCCGTGAATAAAACCTTGAGTGGTTTTACATCGTTTTGATTTGATGACTTGTCTAAAACTTATTACAGCATCTTAGAAAATCATAGGGAACTGTGTAAATGGCGGTCTTAAAATAACCTAGCTAAGCGCATCAAATTTCTCATTGCCGTTTGCCCCAACTCGAACGTATTTCTAAATCGATGTCTTGTGTTATCAAACTAAAGTAGTTTTAGAAATTTATCAGTTGTGTCAACGAAATTAGTGCGATAAATTAATTACCGCCACCCCTCTGCAAGCCCTATAAATAATGGGGTGACAACAGACTGCAAAGCCGTTTAGATCGGTTCGACTCCGATTCGCGCCTCCATTAAAATCAATGAGTTACGTAAATTTATTCTGTAATCAATCGCTTCAGAAATTAGATTTTTCGCAATAAAGGATGTACATTCTGGTCCACTCACTAGTCAATAATGAGTGGAAATACACGCACATTTCTGATTTAGTATTTAAGGCTCAAGGTCTGGTTAATGCAGTGTTTGTTCAAGCTGTTTAATTGGCATAGGTTTGCCGAAAAAATAGCCTTGAAAGTGCTTACATTCATTGTCGAGAAGGAAGTTTAACTGCCCTTGTGTTTCAACTCCTTCAGCGATTACACCGAGGCGTAAATTTAGCGCCATTGCGATAATGGTGCGCACCAGCGCTCTATCATCACTATCACTATTAAGATCCCGCACGAAAGACTTATCAATTTTTAATTGATATAGGGGTAGTATTTTTAGATATTGTAATGAAGAGTAACCCGTACCGAAGTCGTCTAACTCAAAAAGTACGCCTATCGTATTAAGTGCAGCCATCGTCTTTGCTACATCTTCAAGGCTACCGGCCAGCACACTTTCTGTAAGCTCTAACTTTAATTTAGCTGGGTTAATGTTATGGCGTGTAATCGCACTTTGTACTTGCTCGACAAATTCATCTTGGCGGAATTGTTTAGAGCTGACATTGATCGACAACGTTAGTTTGGAGTGGGACTCATTCTGCTCCCATGCTTTTAGTTGGGCGCATGCAGTTTCTAATACCCATAGTCCAATGGGGAAAATTAAGCCAGTATCTTCGGCCAGCGCAATAAAACCATCAGGTGCTATTAAACCGCGCTCGGGATGCATCCAGCGAATCAATGCTTCTGCACCAATCGGCTTGGTGGTGGCATCAACTTGCACTTGGTAGTAAAGTTCGAACTGATCATGCTTAAGTGCATTACGCAAGTCTAGTTCAAGATTAGCGCGCTTGTTAATGACATCTTGCATGGTTTGATCAAAAAAGCGTAGATTATTTCGGCCACTATCCTTAGCCTGATACATCGCAATATCGGCCTGTAATAGAAGTTTTTCTACGCTTAAAGCCGCGCCTTTGAACAATGTTGCGCCTATACTTGCAGAGCAGTCATATTTATATGTATTTAATTGATACGGTCTACTAAGCGCTTTTAATATTTTATCACCTATCAGTTTTATCTGTGCTCCTGCAACTAGTGGTCGCCCACTAAGGCCCTCTAAAAGCACGACAAACTCATCGCCGCCCATGCGTGCTACTGTATCATTATCACGAACGCATGAGGCGATTCGCTTGGCAACTTTCCTTAGCAACATGTCACCGTAATCGTGACCTAGTGTATCGTTCAGCGTTTTAAAATTATCTAAATCTAAAAATAAGAATCCACCATGATCACCTTTTCTTGCGCTGGCGGATAAGGCTAATTGCGCACGATTAGCAAGTAGTCGCCGGTTTGGAAAATCAGTCAACACGTCGTAGAAAGCAAGTCGTTCAATTTCTTCAGCGGCTGACTTACTGATGGAAATATCCGTAAAGTTACCAACATGGTTAGTCACCCAGCCATTAACATCCTTCACTTCGGTAACAATTTGATTTACGGGATAAATTTCACCATTTTTACGCTTATACCAAAGCTCTCCAGACCATGAGCCATTTTTTTTAATAGTGGTAAAAATGTCAGTGTAAAATGACTTTTCGTTCCTCCCAGACATGAGAATGCTTGGATTCTTACCGAGGACCTCTTGCATTGAATAGCCGGTAATAGCCGTAAATGCGCTATTTACACGCAAAAGTTTGCCTCTATCGTCTGTAATCATCATGCCTTGCTGAGATTCGAATACGATAGATGAAATCTTCGTACTTTTCTCCTGTATTTTCCGATCTCGATCGACTTGAAGTAACTGTTTCTGCTTGCTTGTCAGCCATTCCAATACGCTGCCGTCTTTCAAATGTGAAGTGTTAGAATCACTCACACCCATTTCACTGATTAGTAATTGAACGTCTTCTATAGAGCCGCCTAACTGACGTCGCAATAATACATAACTGCGAATTAATAATAAAATAAATCCAAGCACAAAGCTTAACAAGAGATAACCTAAACGCTCCGATGTAGTTTGGCTGTCAGTGAATTCTTGAAATGTGCGCTGATTAGCCGTGCTAGTCACATCGAGAATTTGGTCCATAATTTTGGCTTTTGACAAAAGAAAACTTTTACTATTGAGTATCTGAGTAGCTTTTTCCTTGACCACTAGATCAACACCCCCATTCTTATGAATAAGTTTCATTGCCTCAAACTCAACTTTAGCTAAATCATCTGACCCTAGTTTTGCGATTAAAAGTTTACTTAACTCTTTCGCCGTAAAGCCTTCTTGCTTAATCAAATCTAATAGTGGAGTGGCTTTAATGTTATAGGTTTTAGGCATGTTGTAACCCGCTAAAACAAACCCCCAATAGGCACCATTATAATTGTCTGGCCTAGTTTTTTCACCGTTGCGAATATCTAAAATATCTTGAAAATATCGGAAGTAAAGTGGATTCCCAGTAGCGATATAGGCTCTTGCCATTTGTGTTAGGTCTTCTGAAGATTGTCGTAAGTCCTCAGCAAGCGCGCTAATTTTGTGGCGTGAGCCTATGCTATAAATAACATCCTGCTCTGCTTTCACATAAACTGCTAAGGTAATTAATGTCAGGATAAACGCCGGAGATATTAGTAAGACTGTTTTACTAAATCCTAGCGGTCGATTATTGATAATCTGGTTAAATATAGATTTAATGCTCATTTTTTTACTTATTAGATTAAATTAATATACTCTAAGATACAGCAATCCTAGGTTTATGTCATAGATATAGTTTTCGCTACTAATTGTGCTTGTGCCCATGTGTTTATTAGTCTCGCTAGACTATTCATTTTAATTAAATAATCTAATTAAAATGTAATTAGTCCTTACGAAAACACTGATTATAGTGTTAGAATACGCTCCGTTAATTGATGTATAGTCATAAGCTGCCCGGGTGGTGAAATTGGTAGACACAAGAGACTTAAAATCTCTCGCCTTATGGGCGTGCCGGTTCGATTCCGGCTCCGGGCACCAAGTACGTGTATCAAGTAATGTCAGAAAGTAGCTAAAGCCTAGCAAATTCAACCTTCTAGGCTTTTTTTACGCCTATTACAAGCGTATGTGATGTCATGCATTCGATTTATAAAACGTATAAAGATTAAGGTGATTATATTTTTATACGTTTTTTATAGGATTGTATGGTCACATTAAATATGGATTTACTAGACAATCTTGCGGTTAAAGCTGCTAAGCCTGAAGAAAAACAATACACGTTTCGTGATGGAAACGGCTTGTTTTTGCTTATTAACCACAGGCGAGTGAGAGCTACTTACTGCGCTGTGAATCAAGCCTTCAAAGCCAATACTTTGGCTTGATATATATCTAATCTCGGTTGAAAGGCGGCAGTAAGCTGAGATTCTAAAGTAATGTCATGCAGATGCATTGCCTCACTCAAGCATAAATTATGTGCATCTACACTTATATGATTAGCAGTAAGGTCCACTATGAATAGGCCATTTTTTGACAGTACAATCATAATGCCTTTTTGATACGTCATTAATATGATAGCAGCGTTAAGTTCAGTTTAGATTGGTATAGCGCCAATACGCATCGCTTACTAAGCTGGCGGATAAGTCTAATCCTGTATAATCTTGACTAAGTTCTTTTTGATTATAGGTAAATATAAGATGAAACAATATCTAGCGCTCTGTCAAAGAATAATAGATAAAGGCGTTTGGGTAGAGAACAGCCGAACAGGTAAAAGGTGTTTGACGGTTATTAACGCTGACTTAACTTATGATGTTCATAATGGTGAGTTTCCTTTAGTGACTACCAGAAAAAGTTATTACAAATCAGCAATTGCTGAGATGATTGGTTATATCCGTGGTTATGACAATGCTGCAGATTTTAGAAAAATTGGCACTCGTACTTGGGATGCAAATGCAAACGAGAATCGTGATTGGTTGTCGAACCCTTATAGAAAAGGTACAGATGACTGTGGCT
The DNA here is from genome assembly GCA_903926935.1 of uncultured Pseudomonadota bacterium. Taxonomy (GTDB): domain Bacteria; phylum Pseudomonadota; class Gammaproteobacteria; order Burkholderiales; family Methylophilaceae; genus Methylotenera. The sequence goes on along the minus strand of CAIYLB010000011.1, from coordinate 3,093 downwards.
TAATCTACGGCAAAGTAGGCAGAAACTTCCCCAAACCAAATGGCGGCGGCGTCGACCTGCTACGAAAAATTTACGATGACCTACGCTCCGGAATTGATGATCGTGGCGAGATTTTTACCTTTTACCATCCTGGCGTTTTTCACATGGGCTGCCTCCGCCCCTGTATGTACAGCCATCACTTTTCATTGCTTGGTGACACCTTATACTTAAACAGCACACAGAGAAGCTGTGATGTACCGCTAGGCTTAAATTTCAATATGGTTCAGGTTTATTTTTTACTTGCAATAATGGCCCAAATAACTGGCCACAAGGCAGGAAAGGCCTATCATAAAATCGTCAATGCCCACATCTACGAAGATCAATTTGATCTTATGAAGAGTACACAACTACTACGTGAGCCATTTGAACCGCCTAGGTTGATTATTAATCCAGATATTAAAACTTTGGAAGATTTAGAGACTTGGGTGACGGTCGATGATTTTAAGCTGGAAGGTTATCAGCATCATGATTCAATTTCTTATCCATTCTCGGTTTGATCTCCCAGTCTAATAGCACAGTCTAATGTTTTAATTTTTGTTTAATAACCTTTGATTAATAATATGGTGGTACTTTAATGCAGAGTCTTTCACTGATCGTTGCCGTTGCAAATAGCAATGTAATTGGCATTAACAACACATTGCCTTGGCATCTGCCGGAAGATTTAAAACGATTTCGTGCGTTAACTACCGGCCATCATATTATTATGGGTCGTAAGACCTACGAGTCACTAGGACGCTTATTGCCGGGGCGAACTACAGTTATTGTGACGCGAAATAATGACTATAAACTTGAGGGCGCACTGGTCGCTCATTCACTACAGGCTGCGCTAGATTTATGCCTGAATGATATTGAGGTTTTTGTCATTGGTGGTGCAGAGTTATATCTAGATGGTCTCAAACTTGCGAACAAACTCTATATTACTAATGTGGATTTAGACGTAGTTGGCGATGCATTTTTCCCTGCGATTGATGAGCAACTTTGGCAAGTAACCTCGCGCGAAGCACATACTTCAGCGCAAGGTTTGCCTTTTACTTACGTTACTTATACTCGTAAGGTTTAACTAAATTAGTGTTCTATCTTAGGTTGCTGAATTATAGTTCTACGCAATCCACGTAATAAATTGCTTTACCATCCACCACTTGTTTTACTAAGCCGTGATTATCTGTTTCAAAACCTGGAAATTTTTCGTTAAATTCACGGGCAAATTTCAAATAATTGACAATAATTTTGTTGAACTGCTCACCTGGAATTAATAGAGGAATACCTGGTGGGTAGGGCGTTAGCAATACAGCAGTAATGCGGCCTTCTAAGTCATCAATTGGCACTCGATCTATTTTACGATGCGCCATTTTAGCAAATGCATCAGTTGGCTTCATGGCCGGAATCATATCTGATAAATACATTTCTGTGGTTAAGCGCGCAACATCATTGGCTTTGTAAACTTCATGAATTTGTTTGCATAAATCACGCAAGCCGACTTTTTCATAGCGCGGCTGTTTTTGTACGAATTCAGGCAACACTTTCCATAATGGTTGGTTCTTATCGTAGTCATCTTTAAATTGCTGTAACGCAGCTACCATAGTGTTCCAGCGGCCTTTGGTGATGCCAATGGTGAACATGATAAAGAATGAATATAAACCGGTTTTCTCTACGATGACGCCATGCTCAGCTAAGTATTTAGTGACAATCGCTGCAGGAATACCAAGCTGATCAGAGAAATCACCTTTAATATCCAGGCCCGGCGTAATAATGGTTGCCTTAATTGGGTCTAGCATATTAAAGTTTTCGGCTAAGTTGCCAAAGCCATGCCAATCCTCATTGGCTTTTAACATCCAAGCATCGCGCTCTTCTAAACCTTCTTCGCTTAAATCATCCGGGCCCCAAACTTTAAACCACCAGTCAGCTCCCCATTCTTCATCCACTTTACGCATCGCGCGGCGGAAATCTAACGCTTCCATCAGGCTTTCTTCAACCAAGGCGGTGCCGCCTGGCGCTTCCATCATGGCTGCCGCTACGTCTATGCTGGCAACTATTGAATATTGCGGGCTGGTTGAGGTGTGCATCAAATAGGCTTCGTTGAATATGTCACGATCTAGTTGATGGTTCTCGGCATTTTGTACCAAAATCTGACTCGCCTGGCTTAGGCCTGCGAGTAATTTATGGGTAGATTGTGTTGAAAATACCATGCTTTCTTTACAGCGTGGACGGTCTTCCCCTATGGCGTGGTAGTCACCATAAAAGTCATGGAAAGTAGCATGCGGCAGCCAAGCTTCATCAAAATGCAAAGTATCAATTTTGCCATCCAACATTTCTTTAATTTCTTCCACGTTATATAACACGCCATCATAAGTTGATTGCGTGATGGTTAACACGCGTGGTTTTACATTTTTATCTGTAGCAAATGGGTTGCGGTCGATTTTCTTTTGTATGTTTTCCCATTCGAATTCAGATTTTGGTATAGGACCGATAATACCGAAGTGATTGCGTGTTGGCATTAAAAATACCGGAATAGCGCCGGTCATGATAATGGCGTGCAATACAGATTTATGGCAGTTACGATCAACCACAACAACATCGCCCGGTGCAACTGTTGAGTTCCAAACAATTTTATTGCTGGTAGAGGTACCGTTAGTCACAAAGTATAAGTGATCGCAGTTGTAAATGCGCGCAGCATTGCGCTCAGAAGCCGCCACCGGGCCAGTATGGTCTAGTAGTTGGCCTAACTCATCTACCGCATTGCAAACGTCTGCACGTAGCATGTTTTCACCAAAGAACTGGTGAAACATTTGACCTACCGGTGATTTTAAAAACGCAACACCACCAGAGTGTCCTGGGCAATGCCAAGAATAAGAACCATCGGCTGCATATTCTGTAAGAGCTTTGAAAAATGGCGGTGGCAGGCTATCTAAATAAGTACGTGCTTCACGTAAAATATAACGCGCAACAAATTCTGGCGTATCTTCGTACATGTGAATAAAGCCGCTGAGTTCGCGCAAAATTTCATTCGGAATATGCCGTGAAGTACGCGTTTCACCGTGTAAGAAAATAGGGATT
>CAIYLB010000010.1 GCA_903926935.1 uncultured Pseudomonadota bacterium | reverse complement strand
TTAAATGCCCGCCATACAAACATATTTAATTTCGAGATATTCATCTAAGCCATGATGCGATCCTTCGCGGCCTAGGCCAGATTGCTTTATGCCGCCAAAAGGCGCTACTTCATTAGAAATAATACCTGTGTTCACGCCAACCATGCCATATTCCAAGGCCTCTGCAACGCGCCAAATGCGACCAATATCACGGCTGTAAAAGTAGGAAGCCAGGCCAAATTCAGTGTCATTTGCCAACGCAATAACCTCTTCATCGGTTTTAAATCTAAACAATGGCGCGACTGGGCCAAAAGTTTCTTCACTAAAAATTAAAGCATCTTTGCTGACATTAGCTAACACCGTCGGCTCAAAAAACGTACCGCCTAGCCCATGGCGTTTACCGCCTTCAATTAAGTTCGCACCTTTACTAATGGCATCCGCCACATGGCTTTCAATTTTTGCGATGGCGGCTTCATCTATCAACGGCCCTTGCATTACACCATCTTCTGTGCCGTGCCCAACTTTTAACTGACCGACACGTGCGGCTAATTTTTCAGCAAATTCATCAAACACGCCGTCTTGCACAAACAAGCGGTTAGAGCACACGCAAGTTTGTCCGGCATTACGAAATTTACTCAGCATAGCGCCTTCAACGGCTGCGTCTAAATCTGCATCATTAAACACAATAAACGGTGCATTGCCACCCAACTCTAGGGATAACTTTTTGATACTATCTGCACATTGGCGCATTAAAATACGGCCAACTTCAGTAGAGCCGGTAAAGGATAATTTAGTCACCACTGTGCTCTCACACATGGCTGCGCCTATTTGCTTGGCATCTCCGGTCACCACTTGCAATACGCCGGCCGGAATACCTGCTTCTTCGGCCAAAACTGCCAGCGCAATCGCACATAATGGCGTTTGTTCTGCGGGTTTAATGATCATACTGCAACCAGCCGCCAATGCTGGCCCGGCTTTGCGGGTAATCATCGCGATAGGGAAATTCCACGGTGTAATAGCGGCCGTCACACCAATAGGCTGTTTAAGTACTAATAATCGACGGTCAGTCAGAGGCGCAGGAATCACTTCACCATAAACGCGCTTGGCTTCTTCTGCAAACCACTCGATAAAACTGGCGCCGTAAGCGACTTCTCCGCGTGCTTCTGCTAAAGGTTTACCCTGTTCGGCGGTAAGTAGTTGTGCCAAATCTTCTTTGTGCTCAATAATAAGTGCAAACCAGCGCTTTAGAATAGTAGAACGCGCCGCTGCGGTGAGTATTTTCCATGACTTTTGTGCCACTGCCGAGGCACTAATGGCACGCTCTGTTTCAGCACGGCCCATTAGTGGCACCTCAGCCACAAGCTCACCATTGGCTGGATTAGTGACTTTAATAGTAGCGCCTGAATCAGCCGCTACCCATTGCCCAGCAAGTAAAGTAAGATTGTTTTTAAGTAAATTGGTATGTGATAATTTGAGAGACATTAAACTTCCTTATTGATTGGGTTATTCATATGTGTGGCATGAATAACGAAGTTGGCTATCACTTATTGAATATCACTTATTCATATCGTTATAACCTTGCGCCACTTCACGCTTACGATTGCGTTCTTGACGTGAGGTATAAAAGCTAGAGGCCAGTACTGCAATGGTTACCACAGTAATGGTTACGGTTGCGACGGCATTTATGGTCGGGTTTAAGCCTAATCTAGCGCGAGAAAATATCACCATAGGCATCGTAGAATAGCCAGGGCCAGATAAGAAAGACGACAACACCACATCATCAAAAGATAAGGTGAAAGTCAGCAAAAAAGCAGACACCAGCGCAGGCACAAGCAATGGTAGCGTAACCAGTCTGAATACCTGAAAAGGCTGACAACCTAAATCCATCGCAGCTTCATCTAATTTGCTATCCATTTCACGCAACCTAGAAGTCACGACAACCGTGGCATACGCAGTTCCAAGTAAAGCATGTCCGAGTAATATGGTGAATAAGCCACGCTCCGGATAACCTAGCCAATGTTGCAGGGAAACCAACATCAATAGTAATGATAAACCTACAATCACATCTGGCATCACTAGTGGCGTGCTAGCCATTGAAGATAATAGTGTGCGGCCTTGAAAACGCTTGTAGCGATTTAAGGCGAAGGCCGTGAATGTGCCAAAAAAAACCGAAATCAAGGCGGACAGAAAAGCAATTTTAAGAGATAACAGCACGGCAGAAATCAAGTCATTATCTTTCATCAAGGCTGCATACCACCTTAAGCTGGCGTGACTCCAAACGGCTGCCAATTGCGAATCATTGAACGAAAATATCACTAGCGTGACGATAGGCATATACAAAAAAACATAAACCACCAGCATCCAGCTTTGACTAAACCACTTAATCATTTTAGGGCTGACAGCCATTGTAACTGGCGATTTTGTAGCATGCTTCTCGCTAAGTCGTAGGCTAGATTTCAAGGGAGTTTTCATGCTTTAGACTCAGCTTGATATTTATTGTAAATAGCCATAGGTAACATAATCAGTAATATCATCACTACGGCTACGGCAGAAGCCATAGGCCAATCATTATTACTAAAAAACTCATCCCACAATACGCGGCCTATCATCAATGTATCTGAGCCACCCAATAATTCTGGAATCACATATTCGCCAACCGCAGGAATAAACACCAGCATAGAACCGGCGATAATACCGGCTTTAGACAATGGCACGGTGATCAACCAAAATGCTTTAAACGGACTGGTTCCTAGATCAGCTGCAGCTTCTAAATAGCGCATATCTAATTTAGATAAATTGGCATACAGCGGCAATATCATGAAGGGTAAATAGGAATACACCATGCCCACCATTAATGAAAATGGTGTATTCATCATGGCGATTGGGTCTTGAATTAAGCCTAAACTCATCAGAATATTGTTAATCACGCCGTTGTTCACCAATAAGGTTTTCCAAGCATAAATACGCAATAAAAACGAGGTCCAAAACGGCAACATAATCAACATTAACAAAGTTGGTTGAATATGCTTGGGTGAGCGCGCCATAAAGTAGGCAAACGGATAAGCGATGATTAAACAGATTACTGTCGTCATCAAAGCATATCTAAGTGAAGATAAGTAGGTTTGATAATAAAGAGCGTCGGTGGCAATAAACATATAGCTAGCAAAGTTTAGCTTCACCGTAGGCCAGCCATTCGCCCATTCTATCAAGCTCGACACCTCGGTCGATTCCATCTCTGACAAGCTAATTTTAAGCACAATCAGCAACGGCACTAATGCCAGTATCAAAAACCAGAAATAAGGCACGCCTATGACAAAATGGCGTCCATCAATCAACTTACGCAGAGCGCTAGATATGTTATTCCTAATGGATATATTTTTCATCGAGATTGCCTATTGCGTTAGTACAACCATCGCGTGTTCGTTCCAGTGCGCATAAGCAGTATCGCCCCAAGTTAAACCATAACTTAAGTCGCGGGTATTATTGAGCTCTTGCGCTTTAATCACCTTGCCGCTGGCAAGCTTTAAATGATAAGTCGTATGTGCGCCAAAGTAGACCATCTCAACTACTTCGCCTGCGCACCAGTTATAATCACCGGTGGGCTTTTCTTTACTAAGTAAGATTTTCTCTGGGCGTAAGGCCATGCCTACGCTCATGCCAGAATGACCACTGATACCATGGCCTACATAATGCACACATTCTGCACTACGTACGGTCACATGATCAGCTTCATCTTCTTCAATTACGCCATCAAATATATTCACGTTACCAATAAAATCAGCCACCTGACGGCTGTTTGGCATTTCATAAACCTCATCTGGCGCACCGACTTGCATAAAATAGCCTTCATGCATCACCGCAATACGCGAGGCCATGGTCATCGCCTCTTCTTGGTCATGCGTTACTAACACGCAAGTCACACCTACTTCTTCAATAATATTGACGAGTTCTAGCTGTGTAGTTTCGCGTAACTTTTTATCCAGCGCCCCTAAAGGTTCATCCAGTAATAATAATTTAGGCCGTTTAGCTAAGCTACGCGCCAACGCAACACGCTGTTGCTGACCGCCAGAAAGCTGATGTGGTTTACGTTGAGCAAATTTAGTCAGTTGCACCAAAGCCAACATTTTCTCTACACGCTCAGCAATTTTATCCCTAGGCATTCCATCACGCTTTAACCCAAAGGCAATATTCTCCCAAACACTTAAATGCGGAAAAAGCGCATAGGACTGAAACATCATATTAATTGGTCGTTTATAAGGAGGTAGGTCAGTAATATCTTCACCGGCCAGAAAAATCCGACCTTTGGTCGGTGTCTCAAAGCCAGCCAACATACGTAGCAAGGTCGATTTTCCACAACCAGAACCACCGAGCAACGCAAAAATCTCGCCAGTTGCAACCGTAAGCGAAACATTATCAACCGCTTTGACTGCACCATCA
>CAIYLB010000009.1 GCA_903926935.1 uncultured Pseudomonadota bacterium | reverse complement strand
GCGCAAGCGATAGTCGACGTTTCCACAGCCTAGACCATCGGCTAATTTTTTAGCCAAATAACCTTCTTCCATCGTGCTATTGGGTGAAACAAGTACACCTAATGCTTCGCTACCGTGCTCGTTGGTAATGTCTTTAATTTGGCCTGCGGCAAATTCTAGCGCAGTTTTCCAATCAGTTTCTACCCAAGCGCCGTTATGTTTAATCATAGGCACTTTTAGTCGGTCTGGACTATTTAAGCCTTCATAAGAAAAGCGGTCGCGATCTGATAACCAGCATTCGTTGATACTTTCTTTTTCACGCGGCAATACGCGCATGACTTTATTATCTTTTACATGTACTTCAATATGCGAACCTAGACCATCGTGCGGTGCAATACTTGGGCGGCGTGTCAGCTCCCAGCTACGGGCAGAATATCTAAATGGCTTGCTGGTAAGCGCGCCGACTGGGCATAAATCAATGATGTTGCCGGATAATTCAGAGTTAACGCTTTTATCCACGTAGGCGGTGATTTCAGCATGCTCGCCACGACCAACCATACCCAACTCCATCATGCCGCCGACTTCTTTCAAGAAGCGAACACAGCGGGTACATTGAATACAGCGCGTCATATCTGTGCTGACTAATGGGCCAATATTCTTGTTGAACACCACACGTTTTTCTTCGGTATAGCGCGAGCCGCTAGTGCCGTAGGCCACGGCAATATCCTGTAAATCACATTCACCACCTTGATCGCAGATTGGGCAATCTAAAGGATGGTTGATCAGCAAAAATTCCATCACACTCTTTTGCGCTTCAATCGCAGATTTAGAGCGTGTGAAAATTTTCATGCCGTCGGCAACTGGCGTTGCACAGGCTGGCAATGGCTTGTTAAACTTCTCAACTTGTACCAAACACATGCGGCAGTTAGCTGCGACGGATAGTTTTGGATGGTAGCAAAAACGTGGGATTGGAATACCTGCTTTATCAGCAGCATCAATAATAGTACTGCCGTGTTCTACTTCTAGGGCTTTGCCATCAATTTCAATATTCAACATTATTTCGGCTCCGCCTTACCATCAACCACTGCGTCAATCTGACTTTCAACCATACTTTTTCCGTGCTGAATATAATATTCAAACTCTGGTCTAAAATGTTTTATAAAACTTAACACTGGCGTTGCCGCAGCCTCGCCTAGCGCACAAATAGTACGTCCAGAAATATTATTGCTTACATCAGTTAGCAAATCTAAATCTTCCATTTTTCCCTTGCCGTTCACAATGCGGGTAATCACACGATAAACCCAGCCAGTGCCTTCGCGGCAAGGTGTACATTGACCACAACTTTCTTCATAGAAAAAGTATGACAATCTATGCAAGGCTTTCACCATACAAGTTGTTTCATCCATCACTATCATAGAGCCCGCGCCTAGACTAGACCTAGCTTTGCTTAGACCTTCGTAATCCATAGTCGCGCCCATAATGGCCGACGCTGGCATCACTGGCGTAGATGGGCCACCAGGAATCACGGCTTTTAGCTTGCGCCCTTTCCAAACACCGCCAGCCATTTCTAACAATTCAGTAAATGGCGTACCCATTTTAACTTCATAGTTTCCTGGCTTACCAACATGTCCCGACACTGAAAATAATTTAGTGCCACCAGAGTTAGGTACACCAAGCGCAGCAAAGGCTTCACCGCCATGTTGCATAATCCACGGAATACTCGCGTAGCTTTCAGTATTATTCACATTGGTTGGCTTGCCGAACACGCCATAACTTGCTGGAAATGGTGGTTTAAAGCGCGGCTGACCTTTTTTACCTTCAATAGATTCGATAAGCGCAGTTTCTTCACCGCAGATATACGCGCCATAACCATGCACAGCGTATAAATCGAAACAGAAATTGGTTCCGAATAGGTTTTCGCCTAAATAACCAGCCGCTTTTGCTTCATGCAAAGCCGCTTCAAAAATCTCGTAATCTTGCCAAATTTCACCGTGTATGTAGTTATAACCTACGCGCGCGCCTAATGTGTAAGCGGCAATCGCCATACCTTCAATTAACTGGTGTGGGTTATAACGAATAATATCGCGGTCTTTAAATGTGCCAGGTTCACCTTCATCACTATTGCAGACTAAATATTTTACGCCGTCAAAATAGCGCGGCATAAAACTCCATTTAAGTCCGGTAGGAAAACCAGCGCCACCACGACCACGCAAACCAGAAGTTTTAACTTGCGTAATAATATCGGTCGCTTTTGTTTTCTCGCTAACAATACGCTTTAAAGCTGAATATCCACCTAGCTTAATATAAGTTTCTAGTGAGGCGGGATTTTCTTCAGCAAGCGTACGTAAACATAATAATGTTTGACCATTTAAATCAGTCATTACAGGCTTGCCAGCTTCGTAGCTATTCGCAGGCGTTGGAATTTTTGCAGAAATTGGTGTAGTCATTATTTCAACTCCTCCAAAATCGCATCTACTTTTTCTGGCGTTAAAAACTCATGCATAGTGTGATTATTCACAGTCATCAGCGGTGCGCCACCACAAGCGCCCATACATTCGCCCTCTTTTAAACAAAACTTACCGTCGGCCGTGACTTCATTAAAACCTACGCCTAACTTAGCTTTCAGGTGATCTACGATTTCATCGCTGTCACGCAACATGCATGAAATATTAGTACAAACCGTTATTTTGTATTGGCCGACTGGCGATAAATCATACATATTGTAGAAGCCCGCGACTTCTAAAGCGGCAATTTCTGGAATACGTAAATATTGCGAAACATCGGTAATGCTTTCTTTTGACAACCAGCCGCGCTCAGTTTGCACAATACGCAAGGCACTCATCACTGCTGCTATGCGCTGGTCAGCTGGATACTTGGTCAGCTCGTAATCTATTTTTTCAATGGCTTGTGGGCTTAGCATTTTTGTTTATCAAACTCGTTTAACTATTTTATTTATTAGACTTAATTAATTGACCGAATTAACTATCGGTCAATTTCGCCAAAAACAATATCTTGCGTACCAATAATCGCGACTAAGTCGGCAATCATGTGACCTCGCGTCATTTCATCTAATGCCGCCAAATGCGGGAAACCTGGCGCACGAATTTTTAGACGGTATGGCTTATTCGCCCCATCCGAAACCATGTAAATACCAAACTCACCTTTTGGATGCTCAACCGCAGCATAAGCTTCGCCGGCTGGCACATGGAAACCTTCAGTAAATAACTTGAAGTGATGGATAAGATCTTCCATATTACTTTTCATGCCTTCGCGGTCAGGCGGAGCTACTTTATTATCAGTAGTAATTACTGGGCCAGGATTCTGGCGTAGCCAATTAACACACTGCTTGATAATGTTATTAGATTGCCTAAACTCTTCCATACGCACCAAATAACGGTCATAACAATCGCCATTTACGCCCACTGGAATATCAAAATCAAGCTTGGCATACACTTCGTAAGGCTGCGTTTTACGTAAATCCCAAGCAATGCCTGAGCCACGCAACATTGGACCCGTCATGCCTAGCGCTAGCGCACGTTCTGGCGTAACAATACCCACACCGACGGTACGCTGCTTCCAAATACGGTTATCTGTTAACAGCGTTTCGTATTCATCAATATATTTTGGAAAACGCTGTGCAAAGTCATCAATAAAGTCCAACAAGGAACCTTGGCGATTCTCATTTTGCTTTTTAACTGTTTTAGCATTGCGTAGCGGTGAAACCTCGTATTGCGGCATTTGATTTGGCAAATCACGATATACGCCACCTGGACGGTAATATGCCGCGTGCATACGGGCGCCAGAAACAGCTTCGTAGCAATCGAATAAATCTTCACGTTCGCGGAAAGCGTATAAGAACACCGTCATCGCACCTACGTCTAGCGCATGCGCACCCAGCCAAAGCAAATGATTCAGCACACGGGTAATTTCATCAAACATCACGCGAATATACTGCGCACGAATCGGCACGTCTATGCCCATCATTTTTTCAATCGCCATCACATAAGCATGTTCATTTGCCATCATAGATACGTAATCTAAGCGATCCATATAAGGGATTGATTGCAAATAAGTGCGATTTTCAGCTAACTTTTCAGTGCCACGATGTAACAGGCCAATATGCGGATCAGCACGCTGAATGACTTCACCATCCAACTCTAACACCAAGCGTAAAACACCATGCGCCGCAGGATGCTGCGGGCCAAAGTTCATTGTATAGTTTCTAATTTCAGCCATGATGCGCTCCGTCATTGCGTATCACTCTTGGCACGTTATTACGCTCATCAATCGTAACAGGCTGATAAATCACGCGCTGTTGCTCCGGGTCATAACGCATTTCAACATTACCTATCATAGGAAAATCTTTACGGAACGGATGGCCAACAAAACCATAATCAGTGAGTAAGCGACGTAAGTCAGGGTGGTTTTCAAACATGATGCCGTAAAGATCAAACGCTTCTCGCTCATACCAGTTCGCAACCGGCCAAATATCGACTAATGTAGGTAAAATTGGGAAATCTTCGTCTCGGGCAAATACGCGCACTCGCACGCGATGATTCAGTGAAACTGACAATAAATGACTGGTAACAGCAAAGCGTAAACCATCATAACTACCATTACCAAACTCTTGATAATCGACGCCACACAAGTCAATTAATTGCTCAAACTTCAAGTTAGCGCCATCACGTAATATTTGGCAAACCGCTAAATAGTCAGCGGCTTTACATTCGACAGTAACTTCGCCAAACGCAACAATAGGCTTGGTGATTTTTTCTGCAAGCGCGGCTTGCAAATTTAAAACTAGTTGATCTAATTTGGCTGACATAATTTTTCGTTTTTAGTGTGCAAAAGCACTATCTAGCAATGGTATTAGTACGTTTAATTTTATTTTGCAACTGAATAATGCCGTACAACAAAGCCTCTGCAGTTGGCGGGCAACCTGGCACATAAACATCAACCGGCACGATGCGGTCACAGCCGCGCACTACTGCGTAAGAATAATGGTAATAGCCACCGCCATTTGCACACGAACCCATGGAGATTACCCAGCGAGGCTCGGCCATTTGGTCGTACACCTTTCGCAAAGCCGGCGCCATTTTGTTCACTAGCGTACCGGCAACAATCATCACATCTGATTGCCTAGG
>CAIYLB010000008.1 GCA_903926935.1 uncultured Pseudomonadota bacterium | reverse complement strand
TTCATAACGAGCTAATTGCGGACGATGTTGCTCTGCCGCCACTGGCAAATCTAGCTTTTCACCTGAAATACTGAGTTTGTAATCAACAATCCAGCGTATGTTTTCACCATTAACACACTCAATAAACGTCCGGTCTATCACATGATTTTTAAGGCCGCCATCAGTTGCCTGCATCACACTGAACTCACTGGCCGCATTCGTGTGTTTTTGTAGCACCCATTGCCCTGCTGCGCTGGCTAAGGTTGTTTGTAAGGCAGCCAACACCTGTGCGGCGGATGACTGGCACACACTTGATGCATGACCTTGTAGCATCAACCATTTTTGCATCGCTGGCAAACAAGCTGCAAGGCGTTCGGCGCGCCAATCTTCTAAACCACTGGCAGAAAATAAGGCCATATAAAGATGCGCCAGTATGCCGCAATGCCTTTGCATATCGGCGTTAATATTTGCACTGTCGATTGAGGACGCTTCACTATCATATGGCGACGTAACACTATTCGAAAAAATGCTGGTTTCATCACTAAATGTGTCTAGAAAATTGCCAGTTGATTGGCCAAAGAATTCACTACTATCCAGACGCTGCAATTGTGGCTTAAATTGGCTGATATCTAGCACTTCCGCATAGCTCGCAATATTTGCAATTGGCGCCGTGTTAATAAACTCAGCTTCTACCGCTGGCCACAATACTTTAAGCAAGGTTCTTGCGGCAGGTTTTATTTCACCTTTCTGATTAATTTTGATGCTGGCAATTAAATGTAATTGCCGCTGTGTACGGGTAGCTGCTACGTACAATAATCGCACTATTTCATTATCGTTACGCTCAGCCTCAAGATCTTTAAGAAATTGATAAACACTAGGTGCGTTACTTGGCTTTTCTATAGCGTTAGAGCCCGATTTAGAAGCAGATTTAGACGCGGATTTAGACACAATCCGGTTGAGCATTAATGGCGCTGCAATTAAATGCATTTGTTTATCTATCGTAACTTCTTGCCATAATACCAATTCGTTATCCGGGTTTCTTGGCGGGCGATTAAGCGCTGGTAAAATTACCGTATCAAACTCTAAACCTTTCGATTTATGGATGGTTAAAAACTGCAAGCTGTCATCAGCATCAAGATCGGGCTTGGCATAGAGCTTGGTCATACTTGCTTCTAGTGAAGCAATATCCAAATGTCCACTGCGGCTGATTTTTTCAACCAAATCAAAAAATACCTGAATATCGCGATTATCACCGGCTTCCACCAAACATTTTCCGCCACCTAATTGTAGCCAAGTGCTTTCTAGCCAGCGGCGAATAGGCATACGACCTTGATGCTTAAAAGCTTCGGCCAGAATATTCTTCACATGCTTCAAACGTAAAAGGCCATCGGCAGTTAATTTTTGCAAGCGCGTTTCATCTTGCATCAGTTGCCAAATAGTGGCGCGATGATTATCAGCCGCCAGCGTGTGTAAGTCAGCCAAAGTTAATCCACACCAAGGTGCTCGAAGTATATTCAGCCAATGAATTCTATCGGCTCTATGATGCAACGCACAGGCTAGCGAAAACGCATCTTGTACCGTTTGCCTGTCATTAAGATGTTCAATTTCCAATGCCTGAAATAATAATGTCGGATGATTGCGCCTAATCTCAGACACTAATTCTTTTAAATGGCTACGACTGCGAACCAGTACTGCAATTTTATTCGCGGGGTTATCTGCACGTAACTTTACGATTAAATTAGCGACATAACTTGCCTCTATGAGTTTGGCATTGATGCTTTCGGTGTCATCATCGTCTTCATTCGCTTCTAGAATAATGGGATGCAATACCATGCCATCACCGGCAATTTCTGCACGTGTGGCGGTAAATTCTCTATAACTAATAGCACCTTGGCGGATGTTATCATTTGCTGGAAAAACTTGTTGAAATGCTTGATTAATCCAGCGCACCACCTCAGGATGAGAGCGATTATTGCGGCTTAATTGCAAACGTGTCAGCGGTAAATGGCCAATACCAAACTGCGTAGCTTGCAAGAACAAGCTCACATCAGCTTTACGGAAACGATAAATAGATTGCATAGGATCACCTACACAAAATAAAGTACGGCCATCATCGGGTTGCCAGCCATCGACAAGTTTTTTTATCAATTGCATTTGCACCGGGCTGGTATCTTGAAACTCATCTATCAATAAATGCGAGATTTTATAATCAAGCTTAAGCGCTAAATCAGTCACGCCATTTTCATCTTCAAGCGCTTGTTGGGCGCTTTGTGCAATTGCCACAAAATCAACTTCGCCAGCCGACTGAAACACCGCCCATAAATGCGTAGCTGCAAGGATTAAAAGCTTGGTGAGCGCTTGTATCACCAGCTGATTTTCTGCCACGGTGGTGATAGAAGGTAAATCTAAAATAGCGGCAATTGCTTGGTTATTTTCTAGCGTATTGATGATAGCGTAATAAGCATCTTTTTGGCTTTTACCTTCATCTGTCGCTGGGAAACCATTGGTTTTATTAATAGACTTTCTAAAAGTTTTATCAGTTTTAGTCAGTAAAAAATTGGCCAGCGCTTGCCACTCAATAAGATCTTCTGCATCCGCATGCAATGCAAACTGCCAATCCAGCAAAGGGGCAATGTCGGCATCTTCTGATAAATTAGCCGCTGCGTAACGTGCTAGCGGCATCAGTGCAGATTGAACATTTGGCGTTAAAATACCGAGCACCACTTGCAAAGCTTCTGCTATTAAATGCTGCAAGGCAGCTTCAGTATTGCGTGAAATTTCTTCAACGTCTAAGCCACGCATCTGAACGGCAAGCGGCAACCATTGGTCACGTCGCGCCAGCATTTTTGCCAATAGCGCAATCAGCTTTTCGCTATTATTGTCAAAGTATCGCAGTGCAGTAGTCACAACATCGTCAGGCTTGGTTTCCTGCATAATGTGCGCAATAGCACGACGCGCAGCATCTAGATAATGCGGCTCGGTATCATCGCTCACCACAGGCTGGCCACCGAATTTACTCAACAACGGCATTTGGCGTGTTAAGCTGCTACAAAGCGCATCGATCGTTAGAATCCGCAAGCGACTAGGCTGCTCGATAATCTCCCATTGCTTTGCTTGAGATTGCCGAAGTGCATCATTGGCTAAACCACGTGTTACCAGTTTGTGTGCGGCAGTTTCAGGCGTTTGATTTTGCGCATGCTCCAAACTCAATAAAATACGGTTACGCATTTCCGTAGCAGCTTTATTGGTAAAAGTTAGCGCAATAATTTCTTCAGGCTCGTTAACAATAGCTAATAATTTTAGGTAGCGCTGCGTTAATAGCTCAGTTTTTCCGGCACCCGCTGGCGCCTCTACAATAAAGGAACTCTCGTGATCTAACGCACGTATACGGTTAAGGCTATCTAAAGCATTGAGATCAGTCGTGTTTGAATCAGTTAAATCGATGTCAATAGTCATGCTTTATCACCTGCATTTACGGCAGACTGTAACTTTTCAAACTGCATACGGCGCTCAGGCAACCTTAGTAAAGGTAAGACTTCACAATAGTTCAAATCAGTCTCTTTATTAAAAGTGGTGCTGGCAACTCCAGATTTAATTTCATGCGCAATGTTAGTCAAACTGGTATACCAGTGTTCTAGCAAAGTATCCCAATCGGCGAATTTTATAAAGGCAGAGCTATTTTTAACTTTGTGTAAGGCAGTCACTTCAGGCAACACGCCCTCTTCAACAGATAATCCAATAAACTTACTTTCATCAGTGCGCACCTTGGCGAAACAAACGGCCACGACGGACTCATATTTAAGCGCCAGTGATACATAAATCGGCAATTGCGGCTCAGAAATCCTGTCATCTGCCCAACTTTTATTGGCCACCACTGCGCTAGTTTTGTAATCAATCACCACTAAACCGCCATCGGCTAAATCGTCAATTCGGTCTATTGTAAATTTAACAGGCAAGCCTTCAACTTCAATGGAATATTTTTCCTCGCAGGCATGAATTTTAAAGTCGGCGCGTTCCAACTCTAAATCCAACCAAAACTCTAGCAATTGCTGCAGTCTTTGTTGTTCGATCTGCATGACTTGCGGCGGTAAATGCACGGTAATCTCTTGGCCTAACTCCAACATGCTTTGGGCTATTGCAGTCTCAATCGCTAATGTCCGTCGCTCATCAGTCATTGCTTTTAAGTTGCTTAAACTTTGACAATTTTGCCAAAATAATTGCAATACTTTATGTAGCAAACTACCGCGCGACATATTATCTAGCCCATCAATTGGCGTTTCCAGCTTACTAGCGCCTAACCGATACTGATAAAACGCCCAAGCGGGACAAATTGCCTGCGTAGCAAAAAGTTTAACGCCACCATGCACTTTCTCATCAACGCCTACAGCCGGGGCGAGACTGTCATCAAGCATTTGCATAATGGCCGGCTGGGCTAATTGTTCAGCTAGGGTTTGAATCATTTCCGTTGGTGAAGTTAGGGTTTGAGCCAAGTTATCATTTAACAACGGCGATGGGCGTAACTCACGCTCATCTTCTTTAAGTGAGTAAGAAAATATAATTTCAGGCGCACTTAGCATTAATCGCTGATGCACCAAGCGGGAAAATATACTTTGAATGCCTGCGCTGGCGTTTGGCGTGCCACGGTTGCGTTGTAATTCGGCCGGCAGTAGTGGGTTAAGCTTTACCGGCGGCGGCCAATGTTGGTCGTTCATATTCATCGCCCACACCGCATCTAATTGCACCGCAGGCGTTTCTAACAAGCCTAATATTTGAATATGCACATCGCCGGTAGATTCAGCTTGAAACATTGTTGCACTACAAAGTTCTGTGATTTTTTGCACCGCCTCGCTTGCATTTATTTTTCCAAGTATAAGGTCTAGCGTAGCAAGCTCCTGCAGGCGTTCATTAAAGGATTTTTGCGCTTGGAATTCATGACTGGAGAGATCTCTACTTTTTGCCCATTGAATTGAGTCAAGTAGATTTTTCAGTCCAATCACCCATAAAGAAGGTACTTGCCGCAAATGTACTTGCTTTTGAAACTGGCTGATAAGCGTTAAATGTTGTACTAGTGATGGTAAATGTGCGCCTTCTGCCTGCAATTTACTCGCCTGATTAATCAGCGTTTCTATGCCATAACTCGCATTCATTTTCTTGCGTAAATAAGCATCTAACAAGGCCCGCGCGTCAGTTTCGAATGCACTACCCCAATATAGATCTTGCAATATTGGCGTTACTTCCTCAAAAGTAACTTTGGCTTTACTGGCGGTTAATCTTAAAAGCTGCAAAGCACTATGCACAATAGGATATTCGGTTAGCGCTAGACCTAAGGAAAAATCATAACAACGCGGCTTTTCACATTGGCTGGGCTGCAAAGTTTCTGGGTGAAAGGTATCATCCAGTAAATCAGCGAGTTCACGACGTATATTGCCTAATGCCGGACTGATAATGGCCAATTGCGCACTGGGATTTTCTAACAACTTTCGTTTAGCCCAAGCCACCGCTGCGCGACATTCGGCACGACTATCATTTAACGAATAATATTGGATATTCGAATTTTGGCTAGTATTAAGCGTAGCCATTTCAGTCGCCACACCGCAAGTTTTCAGCAACTCAAATAAATGCTTTTCTAATGGAGTAACTCGGTCAAAGCCGGCCAATAATATTTTCTTAGGCAAGGCTATAGCTAGGCTTATAGCATCTCTATACTTTTCAATTAAGTTAATTTGCAAGGCCATCAGGCGCGCAGGTTCTAAGGCCTGCTGTTTGGCACAAAGGGCTTCAAACGTGTGCCGCCAACGCAAAAACTGGCGGGTTTCTTGAGTCATAAAATGCTGATTAATATCAACTTCGCTGAGCTGCCAATTCAGCATTAAATTATTAGCTTCAATCGCAGATTTTGCTAGCGCACGAATATCAAATAAGGCCGCCGCTTCGTGTTTTGCTAAACAGGTTTCAATGGCCTGCTCCCACAAATACGATTCTGCTACCTGACTTAAAGTTAGCGCAGGCAATGCATCGCTAGGTAATATGCCCAGCAAGCTGGCATGGCCGATTAAAGTATCAAGCCACATGGCTAAAGTACTAACTTCTGCTGTCCGCCACTGAGCAATGCCAGCGTTCATTTGTTGATGCTGATATTGCAAATGAATACCACGCATAAGGCGTGTAGTTGAACAAATGGTGACGATTTGACTGGATTTTGGCATGACATGATTGTAGCGTTTACAAGAAATTTAGTAGCTATTTTTTAATATGTTTAACTTAATATAAATATCGTGTGACATTTTGTAGTCAAAGGACGTTAACTAAATCTTTACTTCGACCCAATATATTTGCCATTAATGTTAGTCCTATAAAAAAGGGCTCTCGAACCATGCATCTAATTAATTATTATTTTAATTAAGATTAAAATAATAATTAATGATAATAAAGTGATACCATTATCATACAAAAGTATAAATTTGAATAGTCAATTCAAATAAATTTAACAAAGAATATGAGGTTATAGCCATGGCCGTAAAGAAAATAGCACTGAAAGCCCTAGACTTAATGACGACCAGTGACGTCGCTAAGGAGCTTGGCGTAACGATACGCTCAGTGCAGCTTTGGGTAGAGCAAGGTGTATTAGAAGGTTGGAAAACACCTGGCGGCCATAGACGTATCACGCGGACGTCATTCAACCGTATTGCTCTAGGCCAAGTAGGCCAAGATCGAGCACGTGCTGATGAATCTCAATTAAAAGTAGTCATTGTCGAAAATGATCAAGCCATGTTAATGCTTTATCAGCAAACGATAGACTCATGGGAATTACCGATTGATGCCAAATTAATTAGCAGTGCATGTGAAGGTCTTGTTTACATCTCACAAAATACACCAGACTTATTAATTACTGATTTAACAATGCCTGAAATGGATGGCTTTGACATGTTGAATGTGCTGCGAGGCCTAGAAGATTTTGCAAAAATGGCAATTGTAGTCGTGACCAGATTAAAAGCACAGGAAATATCTGCAAAAGGTGGGCT
>CAIYLB010000007.1 GCA_903926935.1 uncultured Pseudomonadota bacterium | reverse complement strand
ATCCGTATTTTCCGCGAACAGCGCTATAAATTGTTTAGGGGTTACTTCCACGGCATTTCAGATGCTGAAGACGAAGATCCTGAAAAACAACAAGTACGGCTACATTCGGTAATTATCTCAGCCGGTAGTTTTGCTATTGGCCGGTGTTTGACTGGCATGCATTTAGAAAACTTTGCGGTAGAAGTTAAATCTATCCGCAGGCCTAATTTTATCGGCGCGGAACCTACCGCTGAAAGCCTATTAGCTGAAGGAGATGTCATTGTGTTACTTGGACACCCTACTGGCTTAACCAATGCGCAAAATGCCTTATTGATAGGTCGAGTGGCGCTTAAATAAGTTGCAATTGCAAGTTGAATAATTAGTTTTGAAAATCTAAACTCAAGGTCCAAATGAAGACTCAAATTAAACCCCACGTAATGATTATTGGCGGCGGCATTGTTGGCTGCATGACCGCAATGGAGTTAGTCGATCACGGCTGCCGCGTCACCATCGTCGAGCGCAACCAGATTGCTAGCCATATCTCTGGTGAATCTTCTTGGGCCGGTGGTGGCATTATCCTTCCACTATTACCTTGGATGTATTCAGAACAGGTTAATGCCCTTACCAATAGTGGGGCAAAAGCCTATCGTGAACTTAGCGATCGCTTACAACGTGAAACTAACGTGGACGTCAATTTTGAGCAATCAGGTTTTTTGTTACTCCCTAATTTTGACTTACAAGCCGCTCAGCATTGGTGTGTGGCAAATCAAGTGCCAATTGAAGCAGTAAAAGCCTCAGCCTTCGGCGTGCAATCTTTAAGCGGCGAAAATGCGCTTTGGCTACCCAGCATTTGCCAAATTCGCCCGCCCAACTTAATGCAAGCCATGCGTAAATGGTTAGAACAAAATAATGTCAGCATGCTGGAAAACACGCAACTCTTGCCGTTACAGCAAACTGACGTGCTAAGCGCGTGGCAAACAACAAGTGGCGAGAAATTAAGTGCAGATCAGTTTGTCGTCACCTCTGGCGCTTGGAGTTTTGATTTGCTAAAAGACACTAGCGCAAAATTGAATATTAAACCGATGCGTGGGCAGATTTTGCTATATAAACCGCAAAAGAATTTAGATCAAATTGTGTACCGCGAAGGTTTCTATATGATACCGCGCCGCGATGGCTATTTATTGGCTGGTAGCACTTTAGAAGACGTAGGCTTTGACGCCAGCGTAACAGAAGCTGTTCGAGAAGAAATTAGCGCAAAAGCCGAAGCCATCATGCCATCATTAAAAGACCAGCCCATCATCAAACATTGGAGCGGTTTGCGTCCAGGTACCCCAGAGAATTTACCAACGATAG
Organism: uncultured Pseudomonadota bacterium; assembly: GCA_903926935.1. Taxonomy (GTDB): domain Bacteria; phylum Pseudomonadota; class Gammaproteobacteria; order Burkholderiales; family Methylophilaceae; genus Methylotenera. The sequence continues at coordinate 720 of CAIYLB010000007.1, read as the reverse complement.
GCGCGCACCCCTCTATTGAAAATCTTTATCTGAATACTGGTCATTTTAGGTATGGCTTAACGATGGCACCGGCTAGCGCTAAATTGGTAGTGGCTTTGATGTTGGGTGAAGCACCTTTGATAGACGCAAAGCCATACGCCTGCCAAGCTATTGATTAAAACGTAGTATGTTGAGGTTTGTTTTCGCCCAATAGTCATAATTAAATACCTGCTGTAGATTAGAATGGGGCGCACCTAAGTAGATTTTCTATAAATCCGCTAAATACAAACTTATGTAGAATACTGGCGATAAATATCCAATCCATCATGTTTCGCTTTTATTTTAGAAACATAGTCACAGTTACCGCGTTTAATTTTAGTGGGCTTGCCATTTTCCCGTGCTGGCTAATTGTTGCAATCATTAACCAGCTAAACAAGAGACAAGTAAAAAAATATTTTAAAGCAATTAATCACTGATGGAAGTTAGCGCTTACCACTACGCAATCCAAGCACCAGACTTACCACCATTTTTTTCCAGTAACTTAATCTCGCCCATCACCATACCTCTATCCGCAGCTTTGCACACGCCTAGACGGCTATGATTAGGAAACAAAAAACTAAATAAAAACAAGTAGATAAGAAATAAATAAACTTACTACATCCGTTAAATTTAAGTGCCACTCGAGCAAGAGTCGAGCAAGAAACAGAGTACCACAAGATGCAGTTCATGCGCATACTAGGT
>CAIYLB010000006.1 GCA_903926935.1 uncultured Pseudomonadota bacterium | reverse complement strand
TGATGGTTATGCCATTGGCGGTTTATCGGTAGGCGAGCCTAAAGAAGATATGTTGCGCATATTGGCTCACACTGCGCCAAAAATGCCAGTCAATAAACCGCGCTATTTAATGGGTGTCGGTACGCCAGAAGATTTAGTGGCGGCAGTCAGTCAAGGTATCGATATGTTCGATTGCGTGATGCCTACACGCAATGCGCGCAACGGCTGGTTATTTACTCAGCATGGTGATATTAAAATCAAAAATGCCACCTATAAAACCGACATCAATCCTTTAGATGCTGAATGCAGTTGCTACACTTGCCAAAATTTCAGCCGTGCTTATTTACACCATTTGCATAAACTAGGTGAAATTCTTGGCTCACGTTTAAACACCATTCATAACCTACATTATTATCAAGTGCTAATGACTGGTATGCGCAGCGCAATTGAGTCTGGCACTTTTGAAGCATTTAAAAAAGAATTTGCTGCCAAGCGTGCTAGCTTAAGCAAACCCGAGTTGTCTGCAACAAATTTAGAGTCTGTGCTAAAATCCGAAGCTGATTTTTAGCACTATTTTGTATATTTTGTAGTCAAGTACTTTAATCGCAACCTATTTTATTAAGAAGGCAATCTCATGTTTATCTCAAACGCGTACGCAGCATCTGCTTCATCAGCCACAGACTTAATGAGCTTTTTACCGCTTGTTGTGATCTTTGTATTATTTTTCTTCATGATTATTCGCCCACAAATGAAGCAAGCAAAAGAGCAACGCAATATGATCGCAGCTTTGCAAAAAGGCGATGAAGTTGTAACCAGCGGTGGCATTGTTGGTAAAGTCACTAAAGTAAGTGATACTTTTGTCAGCATTGAAATTGCCGCAAATACCGAAATTACCGTGCAAAAACAAGCGATTCAAAGCGCGTTACCAAAAGGTACGATTAAAAGCATTTAGTCATTTTTGCTATAAAATTTCACCTATTATTAATCTATACCCTGTTATTTAATCTACAGACTGTTATTGACTAGAGCCTCACTATGAACCGCTATCCAATGTGGAAGAATATTCTTGTTGCCATCATGATTTTGATTGGCTTCATTTACACCATACCTAACTTTTTTGGTGAATCGCCTGCGGTGCAAATCACCCCGGCAAAAAGCACAACTAAACTTGATTCAGCACTATTAAGTAAAGTTGAGGCGATTTTTAAACAAGAAAACATTCAATACGATGGTGTGTACTTAGATGCGCGCGGCGTTAAAGCTCGCTTTGCAAGCACAGATACGCAAATCAAGGCTAAAGACGTTTTGCAAGCTGGCCTAGGTAGCGATTATACCGTTGCGCTAAACTTGCTTTCTCGTTCACCAGAGTGGTTGCGTAGCTTAGGTGCAAAACCAATGTACCTAGGTTTGGATTTACGTGGTGGCGTGCACTTTTTAATGCAAGTAGACATGAAAGCCGCACTAAGCAAAGCGGCTGAGCGATTTGTTGGTGATTTTAGAAGTGCACTACGTAAAGAGCGAATTTCTTATGTGGGTGTTACGCGTGAAGGCGAAGTAGTACAAGTGCGTTTTAATAGCGATGCTGAATTAGGCAAAGCGCGCGCAATCATCACTAAAGAATATCCTAATTTAACACTAACAGAATCTACTGATGGTGAAGAAAAAATTCTTAAAGCCTCATTGAGCTTAGTAGAACAAAAGCATATTCAAGACTTCGCTATCAAGCAAAACATTCAAACTCTGCATAACCGTATCAATGAGCTCGGCGTTGCTGAACCTATCATTCAACAACAAGGCGTAGACCGAGTTGTAGTGCAATTACCAGGCGTACAAGACACCGCTAAAGCTAAAGAGATTATTGGCCGCACTGCAACGCTTGAAATTCGCATGGTTGATGAAGAAAAAACCGACTCAGTGACGATGGAAAACGCCTTAAAAGGCCAAGCGCCTATGGGTGATGAAGTCTATAAAGACCGTGAAGGTCGTCCAATTTTAGTCAAAAAGAATGTAGTGCTAACCGGTGATTATATTACTGATGCCGGCCCTGGCGTAGATGGCCAATCTGGTCGCTCTACAGTAAACGTGACCTTAGATGGTCGCGGCGCTCGTATTTTTCAACAAGTAACACGAGAAAACGTGGGTAAGAGAATGGCCATTCTGCTGATTGAAAAAGGCAGTACCGAAGTCGTCACTGCGCCTGTGATTAATGGTGAAATTGGTGGTGGTCGCGTACAAATCACTGGCATGGCAAACACGCAAGAAGCAACCGACATTTCACTACTACTCCGCGCCGGCGCACTTGCAGCACCCATGGATATTATTGAAGAACGTACCGTTGGCCCTAGCATGGGACAAGACAACATCAACCGCGGCATGCATTCAACTATGTGGGGCTTTGCAGCCATTGCAGTCATGATGATGATTTACTACATGGCTTTTGGTGTGGTTTCAGTGGCAGCATTGGCGATTAATCTATTATTATTGGTAGCGATTTTATCTATGCTACAAGCCACATTAACTCTGCCAGGATTAGCTGCGATTGCGCTAGCCTTGGGTATGGCGATTGATGCCAACGTGTTGATTAATGAGCGTGTACGTGAAGAACTGCGCAATGGCAATACGCCACAAGCCAGCATTCATGCTGGTTACGATAGGGCTTGGGACACTATTTTAGACTCGAACGTGACTACCCTGATCGCTGGTTTAGCGCTGTTCATGTTTGGTACAGGCCCTATCAAAGGCTTTGCCGTAGTGCATGTACTTGGCATTTTAACTTCAATGTTTAGTGCGGTTTTAGTCTCGCGCGCCTTTGTAAACTTGATTTATGGTTATCGCCGTAAAGTAAACAAATTATCCATTGGCCAAATTTACAAAGCTTAAAAATTTTAATACCTAGATTGAAATATCTAGGCTTTAAAATTAAGCTTTATGCAATTAGTTCAATACACATTATTTAGAATATTTGAGTAGACATCATGGAATTATTTAGAATTAAAAATGATATTCCCTTTATGAGTTATGGCCGTCTAACAACGTCCATCTCATTAATCACCTTTATATTGGCGATTGTATTTTTAGCCACACGCGGCCTAAACTTTGGTGTCGACTTTACTGGCGGCACCGTCATGGAAGTAAACTATCCGCAAGCGGCTAATTTAGAAAGTGTTCGCAAAGCGGTAGATAGCATAGGCTTAAAGGAAGCCACTGTGCAAAACTTTGGCTCTAGCCGCGATGTGTTAATTCGATTGCCGATAAAAACTGGTTTGTCAGTTTCTCAGCTATCAGAACAAGTTAAAACTGCTTTAGTGACAGCAGATCCAAAAGCTGAAGTTCGTCGTGTGGAAGCCGTAGGAGCACAAGTGGGCGATGAACTTTATGAGAATGGTGGTTTAGCGCTGTTCTTTGTGAGCTTAGGCATCGTGTTATACCTGTGGCTACGTTTTGAGTGGCGTTTTGCGATTGCAGCAATTATCGCCAACATGCATGATGTGGTGATTATTTTAGGATTTTTTGCTTTTTTTCAGTGGGAATTCAACCTAACAGTACTTGCAGCGATTTTGGCAGTATTGGGTTACTCAGTAAATGAATCTGTAGTGGTGTTTGACCGAGTACGCGAAAATTTCAGAAAAATGCGTAAAGCCAGTGTTGTGCAAGTAATTGATAACGCCATCACACGCACGATGTCTCGCACTATCATCACCCATACCATGACACAAACTATGGTCGGCTCAATGCTGTTATTTGGTGGCGAAGTATTACATAACTTTGCCCTAGCACTAACCATCGGCATTTTGTTCGGCATTTACTCGTCCGTATTGGTCGCTTGCCCAATTGCCATGTGGTTAGGCGTTAATCGCGCCAACTTAATAGGTGATGTTGAAAAGAAAGATAACGGCAAAAAAGTAGAAGTTGAAGTGGCAGAACCACACCCGTCAGACTTCGCCTAACTTCTAGCAGTACAAGCTTATTCATCGGCAATAAGCATCAGTCACCAATATCTCAAGTGTGCAAAATATAATGCACACTTGATTTATGGGTGCTCTCACGTATACACTCACATTTCACCTTTAAAAAAATGAACTTCTTTGGATAACATTCCCATCCACTGGCAGTTAGGCATACTAGCCATACTGTTACTGTTTTCTGCATTTTTCTCTATGGCCGAAACCAGCCTGATGTCGCTCAACCGTTATCGGATGAAGCATTTGGCTAAGAATGGCCATCGCGGCGCTAAATTAGCCAGTATTTTATTATCCAAAACTGACAAGTTGCTGGGCGTTATCCTGCTAGGGAATACTCTTTGTATTGTTGGCGCGTCCGCTTTAGAAGTGTTCATTAGCGAATACTTCTTTGGTGAAGGTAAATATGTATTGATGATAGGCTCACTTGCGGTCACCTTCGCTATTCTAGTATTTAGCGAAATTTCGCCCAAAGTCATTGCTGCCGCGTATCCCGAAAAACTAGGCTTTGCCTGCAGCTATTTGCTTTATCCATTGCTATGGCTGTTTAATCCTATCGTTTCATTTGTAAATCTATTTGTTAAAGGCTTCGTAAAAGTATTAGGCCTTAAAGTCAATTTTGAAGAAACTTTACAAGCAGTCACCACCGAGGAATTACGCAGCATTGTGACTGATGCTGGGCATTTTATCCCCAAAAAACACCGATCTATTTTACTTAATTTATTTGACTTAGAAACCATTACCGTCGACGACGTAATGACCGCGCACACGCTGGTTGAAACGATAGATCTTGATGCGGCGCTGGAAGATATACTGCAACAAATTGCTAATAGCCAACACACGCGGTTGCCTGTGCGCCAAGGTGATAACGAAGAGATTATCGGCATATTACATCTGAGAAAAGTGATGTCGCTGCTACGCTCACATCATCAAAAAAGCAATATCGATAAAGATGCCTTACGCGAAGTGATTGCAGAACCGTACTTTATACCGTCCGGCACACCGCTATACACGCAAATACAACAGTTTCAAGAAAATCAGCAGCGTGTCGCTTTGGTGGTTGATGAATACGGCGAGTTTAAAGGATTGGTCACCTTAGAAGATATTCTAGAAGAAGTGATTGGCGACTTCACCACGCAATCCCCATCACGTATTGGTAGTTATCGAAAAGAGGCAGATGGTAGCTGGCTGGTGGATGGCAGTAGCACCTTACGTGATTTGAATAAGAAATTAAGTCTTAGCCTGCCGCTTAATGGTCCGCGCACGCTGAACGGCCTAATTCTTGAACACTTTGAAGATATTCCAGAAGCTAGCACCTGCTTCAAAATTGCAACTCATACGATTGAAATTGTTCAAACTCAAGACCGTATTGTTAAAGTCGTTAAAATATTTCCTTAATTTCATAAAATTTATATAGCCCTACCCAAATTGGGCTTGAATTTTTTACAGCTTGGTCCAAAATAGAATCCAATATGGCTAATTCACCTTTTGAAAATAATACCGCGCTTAAACCTGAAGTTGCAAAACCAAAATTGCCCCCCATGTTTAAGGTAATGCTGTTAAATGACGATTACACCCCTATGGAATTCGTGGTGGAGTGTATCGAAAGATTTTTTAATAAAAGCCGTGAACAAGCGACGCAAATCATGCTCAAAGTACATACTGAGGGCGTTGGTGTCTGCGGTGTATATTCACAGGACATTGCAGAAACGAAAAAGAATCAGGTAATTAACTATGCCAATGAGTTGCAGCATCCTTTGCAATGCGTAGTTGATCCCGCTTAGAGAATATTCGAGCACACGCACAATATTGAAGGTAAGGTAAAAAATGATCGCTCAAGAGTTAGAAGTTAGTCTACACATGGCCTTTATGGACGCTAGACAAAAGCGTCATGAGCTCATTACGGTTGAACATTTGCTACTCGCTATGATAGACAACCCGACTGCCGCTGAAGTGTTGCGTGCCTGCGGTGCGAAGCTAGACATTTTACGCACTGAACTGAATCAATACATTGAAGAACATACGCCTACCGTAATGGGGCAAGATGACGTTGATACACAACCCACGCTTGGCTTTCAACGCGTGATTCAACGGGCCATGTTGCATGTGCAATCTTCAGGCAAAAAAGAAGTCACCGGCGCTAATGTGCTAGTAGCCATTTTCGGTGAAAAAGATTCACATGCAGTGTTCTATTTACTGCAACAAGGCGTAACGCGTCTCGATGTAGTTAACTTCATTTCTCATGGTGTTTCTAAGGTTGGGGAAACGGCTAAACCAGAAGGTGCGGATACAGAGGCTGACGTAGAAGCAACGCCTAATGGCGCGCTGGAGAATTACACACTCAACTTAAACGCACAGGTTTTAGCCGGAAAAATAGATCCTTTGATTGGACGCGGCCCAGAACTAGAACGCGTAGTGCAAACACTTTGCCGCCGCCGCAAAAATAATCCTTTATTAGTGGGTGAAGCCGGCGTGGGTAAAACTGCGATTGCTGAAGGTTTAGCACGTAGGATTGTTGAAAAAGAAATTCCTGAGGTATTAGCCAATGCCATTGTGTATTCGTTAGATATGGGTGCATTGCTGGCTGGCACTAAATACCGTGGTGACTTTGAGCAACGTTTAAAAGCGGTCATGAAGCAACTGGCTGAAAATCCAGATGCGATTTTATTCATAGACGAGATTCATACTTTAATCGGTGCGGGCTCTGCCAGTGGCGGCACTTTGGATGCCAGCAACTTGCTGAAACCGGCGCTTTCCAATGGCTCACTCAAATGCATAGGCGCAACGACTTACCAAGAATACCGCGGCGTATTTGAGAAAGATCATGCACTGGCACGCCGCTTCCAAAAAATTGATGTGGCTGAGCCAACCGTTGCTGAAACCATTGAAATATTAAAAGGCTTGAAATCCCGCTTTGAAGCGCATCACAACGTTAAATATACTGCTAGCGCTTTAACCACCGCTGCTGAGTTATCGGCTAAATATATTAATGACCGCCACTTACCAGACAAAGCGATTGACGTCATTGATGAGGCTGGCGCTGCGCAACGTATATTGCCAAAATCGAAACAGAAAAAAACCATAGGCAATAAAGAGATTGAGGACATTGTCGCAAAAATCGCGCGCATTCCGCCCAAAAATATCTCTAGCGACGATAGAAGCGCACTTAAAACCTTAGAGCGTGATTTAAAAGCGGTCGTGTTTGGTCAGGACAAAGCGATTGAAACATTAGCCTCTGCAGTAAAAATGGCCCGTAGTGGTTTAGGACAAGGCAACAAACCTATCGGCAGTTTCTTATTTAGTGGCCCTACCGGCGTTGGTAAAACTGAAGTTGCTAAACAATTAGCCTACATTATGGGCATAGAATTAATTCGCTTCGACATGAGTGAATATATGGAGCGACATGCGGTATCGCGTTTAATCGGCGCACCTCCTGGCTACGTAGGTTTCGATCAAGGCGGCATGATGACCGAGGCGATTAACAAGCATCCTTACTGCGTGTTGTTGTTGGATGAAATTGAAAAAGCCCACCCAGATATTTTCAACATATTGCTGCAAGTGATGGATCACGGTACGCTCACTGACAATAACGGGCGTAAAGCGGACTTTAGAAACGTGACGATAATCATGACAACTAATGCCGGCGCTGAGAATTTATCTAAAACCAGTATGGGCTTTACCAATGCAAAACAAGCTGGTGATGAACAATCTGATATCAAGCGTTTATTCTCGCCTGAATTCCGCAATCGCTTAGATGCAACAGTGTCGTTCGCCTCACTTTCTCAAGATATTCTGATTCGTGTGGTCGATAAATTCTTGATTCAACTAGAAGACCAGTTGCATGATAAAAAAGTTGAAGTGACCTTTAGCGATGCACTTAAAGCTTATTTAGGTAAAAAAGGCTTCGATCCATTAATGGGTGCGCGTCCGATGGCTCGCTTAATTCAAGACACTATACGTAAAGCCTTGGCCGATGAATTGCTATTCGGCAAACTCGCTAACGGCGGCAGTGTGCATGTAGATATTGATGATAAAGATGAAGTGAAACTTATTTTCTCAGACGAGACGCTATCAAACACAGATGCACTAGCTACAGTCGATTAGCGCCCTACTTTAATCAGCAATCAAAACGGCCTGCTTATCTGCGTAAGTTGGCTGTTTTTGCATGATGTCGACAAATAAATCTGAATCGACTAACTGCTTTAACCAAGCCTTTAATTTAAGATAAGCGGCCGCTTCAAACCAAACCGGATCAACGCCAGAAAACTGCCGAATAAACGGGAAAAGTGCAATGTCGGCCAGACTGACTTTATCGCCTAACAAAAATACAGACTTCGCTAATAAACGCTCAAGCTTTTGCAAAAATACTTCCGCTTGCGCTCTGTAAAATTCAACTGATTGCTCAGGGAAACGAATCGCATATTTGTATTTATCTAAAGCCTGTTTAAAACTTCCATCATTTTCAGCAATTAAACGCGGCGTCAATGGCTTATCGGCAGTTAGCCAGCCATCGATATCACGCTGCTGCAATGCCCAATACATAATATCCAGACTTTGCTCAAGTACCTGTCCATCCTGCAAAACTAACACTGGCACAGTGCCTTTAGGTGAAGCTATTAACATTTCTGCAGGCTTTTCTTTTAACTCTATGTCTCGAATATCCACACTGACATTCGCATATTTAATCGCCATTCTTGCCCGCATGGCATATGGACAGCGGCGGTAGGAATAAAGGATCGGTAGCGGCATTAAAACTAGCCTAATGTTTGGCAAATATCATGAACTAATTTGGGGCCTTTATAAATCAGGCCGCTATACACTTGAACCAAATCAGCGCCTGCTGCAATTTTCTCTACGGCATCGGCACCACTTAAAATACCGCCAACGCCTATAATAGGCAATGCACCCTGTAATCGTTGAGAAAGCTGCTGTATTACCAAAGTCGATTTTTCACGCACCGGCGCACCAGATAAGCCGCCAGCTTCATCGGCGTGTTCCATGCCCTGCACCAAATCGCGTGAAAGTGTAGTATTGGTGGCGATTACACCATCTATTTTATGTTCCATTAACAAATCAGCAATTTCGTTAATCTGCTCACGGTCCAAATCTGGCGCAATTTTAAGCGTCATAGGTACGTAACGTCCGTGTTGCTCGGCTAATTTAGCTTGCTCCAACTTAAGGCTAGACAGCAAAGCAGACAATGCAGATTTCTCTTGCAATGCACGTAGATTTTTGGTGTTGGGTGATGAAATATTGACCGTGATATAACTGGCGTAGGCATACACTTTTCGCATACAAATCAAATAATCATCGACGGCATTTTCCATCGGTGTATCAAAATTCTTACCAATGTTTATGCCTAGTATTTGACCCGCGGTCAGGCCTTTATATTGCGCCGCCTTTACGTTTTCAAGCAAATTATCTACACCAAAATTATTAAAGCCAAAGCGATTCACGATACCAAGCGCTTCCTTAACTCTAAACAAGCGCGGCTTAGGATTACCTGGTTGCGGCCTTGGAGTAACGGTGCCAATTTCAATAAAACCAAATCCTAAGGTTGCCAAACCGTCTATCACGGCGCCATTTTTATCCAAGCCTGCTGCTAAGCCAACCGGATTGGGGAAATTAAGCCCCATTATTTGCCGTGGTTGGCAAGTTGGCGCTTTTGGATATAGATTCAAAAGTCCAGATCGCTTGGCAAGCTTAAGGCTTTTTAAAGTAAGGTCATGGGCCACTTCAGCATCGAACTGAAACAGCAAAGGTTTTGCCAGTGAGTAAATATTCATAGCCGTATTTTACTGCAAAATGCATTTGACCGTCGATGCAAGGCAAGCAATTCACCATTGTTTAATGGCGTAACAAATTTAATTTTTTCAGGGCTAAGTGCTGCAACTTGTTAGCTAGCAAACGATGGCGGTGGCATAATAGTCAACTGAATAATTCGCATCTATTAAATCGAATCTAATGGCAAAAAATCAAGCACTACAACTACTCGGCGGCTTAACACCCACGCAATTTTTAGCTGAATATTGGCAAAAAAAACCTTTGTTAATCAAAAATGCTATTTCTAATTTTCAAGGTTTATTAAGCCCAGAAGAACTTGCTGGCTTAGCCTGCGAAGAAGATGTGCAATCGCGCATTGTAGAATACATAAAAGGAAAATGGCATGCAAGCCATGGGCCATTTGACGATGAAGATTTTGCACGCCTGCCACAAAAACCATCAGCACAGCATAATTGGACTTTATTAGTGCAAAGTGTGAATCATTACCTAGCTGAAGCCGCAGAGTTATTACAGCAATTTGATTTCATCCCACATGCAAGGCTGGATGATTTAATGGTGAGTTACGCACCAGATGGCGGTGGTGTAGGGCCTCACTTTGATAGTTATGATGTATTTTTACTACAAGGCCAAGGCCGGCGTTTATGGCGCATTAGCGAACAAACTGACTTAAGCTTAATTGAGGGCGCGCCACTACGCATATTGCAGAACTTTGACACGGCTCAGGAATGGCTATTAGGGGCTGGCGACATGCTTTACTTACCGCCGCACCTTGCGCACTGGGGGATTGCTGTGTCTGAGGGCAAAACCGATTGCATGACCTACTCAATAGGGTTTCGCGCGCCCAAAAACCAGGAACTCGCCAGCGAATTTTTAGGGTTTATGCAGGATAAATTAAATCAAGATCAAATTATTTTACCAGGCATTTATCAAGATGCTGATTTAACACTACAAAATCATGCTGCAGAAATGAGCGGTGCTATGGTGAATAAAGTCAGCCTGGACTTACAAAAAATAAAATGGTCTGATGAGTTGGTCGCTGAGTTTCTAGGGACTTATTTATCAGATCCCAAAGCTGATGTAGTATTTGATGCCAATAAGAAAATCTCGATAAAAAGTTTTAGTGATAAATTAGCTAAATTGGGTATTGCCTTAGACCTAAAAAGCCAAATGCTGTTTTTTTGCAACACCGCACTCACCACATTTTTCGTGAACGGCGAAACAGCATCATTTACAGGTGATTCAGCAGAGTTACTCAAAACACTTGCGGATAAGCGCCACTTGTTAGCTAGCGACATAGCGAATAAAGTCGAGCAAGATCAGTTACTATCAAAACAACTTTACGATTGGTATCTCGCGGGATACTTGACAATGATTTAGTTGGACAATGGTTTAGTTGGCTGTTTAAATTAAATTTCAACGTTGCAATTGAATCCAAGGTGCATTCTGCTAAATCTAATATGTGACAGATAATAGGTGAAATTTCTAGTCACTAATTAAAATAAAAAAACTTCTCAATGGCATTATTAATTTCATAAAAATGTCATTTTTAAAAAACCTGCTTTAAATTTTCATTTTTGACTAAAAACAGACATTTATTTTAAATTTAGTGCAACTTTTTACTAGTTATCTAGGTTTTTAGCTGGGTTTTTTTTAAAATTACTGGTAAAATTTGCGTCACTCGGTATAGATTATTAGATAAAACTTTTGATCAAACACCGTAAAAGTTTTTTTAACTAGTTAAACTCTTAAGGATTAAACATGACACGTTCACTTTTACTTGCTGCATTATTGGCTCTTGCTCTAACTGCTTGTGGCGAAAAAGCTGCTGAAGTTGCTGCTCCTGCTGCTGAAGTTGCTGCTCCTGCTGCTGAAGTTGCTGCTCCTGCTGAAGCTGCTGCACCTGCTGCTGAAGCTGCTGCTCCTGCTGAAGCTGCTGCTCCTGCCGAAGCTGCTAAGTAATTAGCCTTTAGTAAGAACTAAAAAGCCGACTATATGTCGGCTTTTTTATTTTAGAGATCCACTTTAAGCTGTAACTTTTAACTCGAATGCTAACATTCTGTAACTGATAAATAGCACAATCTATACTTCCATTAATTAATCTCGCGCCAGTCAAAACCAAGCAATTGATCAGCAACACCAATCCAACCATTTTCACAATCTAATACTTTGGCTAAGGCAGACTGCGCCAACATTGGCGTGTTGTTTTTAGCACTTAGATGCGCCGCCACAATATGCTGCAGGCGACTATTATCCAACTTGGACAATAAATTTGCTGAGGCTAAATTTTCTAAATGACCCAAATCCCCACCTACCCGCTGTTTGAGTGACCAACTATAAGGCCCCGCCTGTAGCATACTGGCATCATGATTACATTCAAGAACCAAGGCGGCACAAGCCGTTAACATTTCCTCAATATGAGGTGTCGCGCGTCCCACATCAGTTAGCACGCCTAATTTATGGTTGCCGTCAGAAAAAACACATTGAATCGGCTCACGCGCATCGTGTGGCACTGGATATGGTTGCACCTGAATGTCAGCAATATCAAAAGAACAATGGCTATCCACTACATTTAATTGTAAATCATGCTGATTAGGTAGATAGCGCGTCACCATTTTTAGCGTACCGTAAGTAAGCCATACTGGGATTTTATGCTTAGCGGCAAATTTAAATGCGCCACCCGCATGATCATCATGCTCATGCGTAATGACGATGCCAGATAAATCTTCAGGTTTAAGATTTAATCTGGCTAATCTAGCACTAGTTTCTTTAACACTAAAACCGCAATCTAACATTAGTCGAGTCTGTTTAACCTCAACTATCAGCGCATTGCCAGCACTGCCACTACCCAGTGAAGCAAAACGCATTTGTTAGACCTTAAATTGAATGATAATAACTATTTTAATTGCTCGTACATCAGCGCTACAATTTTATTTGCGGTCGTTGTGCGAACTCGTACGCCGTCTTTATCTATCACGCTCACTACGGCATTACCTTTAACGCCATCGGCTACTTTGATACGATATTGTTTTTCTGGGTTGGTTTTTTGCTTGTCGTCCTTACCCCAGAACTTAAGTTTTTCAACCATACTTTTCTCTTCTTTTTTCGGCTCCGCTACAGCAGATTTTTTATCATCGTCTCCCCAGAACTTCAAAGTATCAAATAAGCCTTTCTTTTTCACTGGTGCATCATCTATATCGACATCAGCATAACGCACAAAGAACACGCCATTAGAACGATCTTTATCTTCAATAACAAAACCAACTCTATCTAGCGCCAAGCCAACACGGCGCCATGCGCGGTCAAATGGGTCGTTTAACACCAAGGTCGCGCTGCCATCGGATTCTTTAATCACTTCAGCACGTTTCAATGTCACTGCTTCAGCAATAATAGCTTTAGACTTTTGCTCTTCAACACCTAACTTCACCATCAAACGGCGTAGCAATTCATCATCCAGTTCAACATCCCTAGCATCCATCTCTGTGTTAGTTTTTGAACCAAGTTTGTAGCCTGTATCAATTTCACCCAATTGTGTTTGCACTCTATTTTTACCATCATCTGGTGCACCTGATACTGAGCGATGAGACATATAAATCTCAGTTGTGTTGGCTTCATTACCACGGTCTAAACGGGTACGAAATTTCTTTTTATCAGCAAAGCCAGATAATTTATCTAACCATTTATCAAACTTGTCACCTATATTGCCTGAGTCATCTTTCTTAATGGCTTCAGAGTCAATCCACTCAGTTTCCATTACGCCCAATTGCGGATTTTCTACACGTACCGCAAAACCCATGTCCGTCCAAAAATCGCGAATCACTGGCCATATTTTTTCAGCTGGCGCATTAACCACTAGCCAACGCTGCGCGCCGGCTTTTTCTAGCCTAACACCTTCAGGAGAGGTCAAAATTTTCTCGGCAACAACCTCTTGATTTTCTTGTGCTTGACTGTAAGTAGAATAACTTGTGCTACCAGGAATGGAATACGCATCGCTGGCCGGGCTTGCCGTTAAATCTGGCGGAACTTCTAAAGGCTTAGTGCGATTAGCAGATTTATAATCTGAAGTATTATTAATAAACGGAATTGAATCGCAAGCGGCCAAGCTGCTGACCAACAAAAGACCTATGGCTGCACGTTTAATCGCGCTTGTTGCAGTTCCACAACTTGAAATTGTATATGGCTTGATGTTAATTTGTTTCATTCAGACCTCTTTATAAGACGTTTATAACAGCTTTTATAAAATATTTGCAAGCTTGCAAGCGCCACGCAATACATCATGATATTGCGCAGATAAATTCACCATAGGTAATCTAATACCGGCTTTAATCAAACCCATTTCCGCCAGCACCCATTTAACTGGGATAGGATTGGCCTCTATAAATAGCTTTTGATGTAAGCCGAAAAGTTTGGCATTAATTTTACGCGCAGCAATCACATCACCAGCGATTGCCGCCAGACACATTTCGTGCATTAACTTAGGCGCAACATTGCCAGTAACGGTAATTACGCCTCTACCGCCCAGCAACATCAAACTCATGGCTGTTGCGTCGTCACCGCTCAGCACGGCAAAATCAGCAGGCGCGCGTAGTATCAAATCTGTACCACGCTCAATGCCACCGGTTGCATCTTTAATCCCAATGATGTTTTTATGTGCGGCTAGGCGTAGCGTAGTGTCATTACTAATATCGCAGCCAGTGCGACTAGGAACGTTATACAATATTTGCGGTATGTCTACCGCATTAGCAATCGCGGTAAAATGCTGGAATAAGCCTTCTTGCGTGGGTTTATTATAATAAGGCGCCACTAACAAACAAGCATCAACACCCAACTCCTTGGCTTTTTGCGTGAGCAAAATAGCTTCTTTGGTTGAGTTTGCCCCTGTACCGGCAATCACAGGTACTCGGCCGCCGACTTGGCTAACCGCAGTTTTAATGAGCAAACAATGTTCGTCAAAATCAACTGTAGGTGACTCACCGGTCGTACCAACAATCACAATACCATCGGTGCCTTGCTCTACATGAAAGTCAATCAGCGCATTCAGAGACGGAATATCCAAGCTGCCGTCTTCAAACATAGGTGTAACAATAGCGACTAAACTACCTTGCAACATAGCAAACCTAAACGATTCATAATCCTGTATTTTAACTTAAAATTCAGCCAAATATACACACTGTAGACTTAAACTTTCACCTAGTTCGCGCTGGGCATGCAGCCTCAATGGCAACATACTTAATGAAATCTGCAGCACTTACTTCACGACACATGAAAAAACAAGCATTATATTGTGCCGACTATAGTCTTTAAAGTGACTTTTTTGCTCAGCCTGACAGGTCTTAAAGAGAGCTAATAGAGGTATAATTACGCGTAATTATAGAATTTTTCATAACGTATTAAATCTTAAATATGACCTTTGATTTTCATCATTACATCATGATTTTAATCGGCACAGTGTTTGTTAACAACATCGTGTTAGTTAAAATTCTCGGCCTTTGCCCGTTCATGGGAGTTTCTAAAAAACTAGAAGCCTCCATCGGCATGGCTGGTGCAACGGCCTTTGTGTTGAGCATAGGCTCAATGACAAGCTGGGGTATAAATCACTATTTACTTGAGCCGAACGGCTTGGAATATCTACGCACACTGTCATTTATTGTCATTATTGCAGGCGTAGTACAGTTTACTGAAATGGTCATGGAAAAGAACTTTCCACCATTATATCAATCACTTGGCATATTTTTACCGCTAATTACCACCAACTGTGCGGTATTAGGTATTCCGCTACTCAATGCACAAGCCAGCCATAGCTTTCTAGAATCTTTGTTATTTGGCATGGGCGGCGCAATTGGCTTTTCACTGGTACTAATACTCTTCGCATCGATGCGTGAGCGACTTGAAGCGGCGGATATTCCTGTCACGCTTAAAGGTTCGGCAATTGCTATGGTCACCGCCGCGCTAATGAGTTTAGCGTTTATGGGCTTTGCTGGTCTTGATAAATACTAACTTTTAAATTGTAACGCTATGCTATTAACTTCACTTTACATCATGCTTGGCCTTGCACTTGCACTTGGCCTCGTATTAGGTATTTCTGCCTTGCTATTCAAAGTTGAGGGCGACCCGTTAATCGCGCGTATCGATGCAATCTTGCCACAAACGCAGTGCGGACAATGTGGCTATCCCGGCTGTAAACCATACGCCACTGCCATTGCCGCGGGCGAAGCGGATATTAATCAATGTCCGCCAGGTGGAGATGCTGGCGCGCATGCTTTGGCAGATTTGATGGGTGTAGAATACAAACCGCTCAACGCAGAACATGGCACACCTAAACCAAAATCAGTGGCATTTATTGATGAAGCGACTTGTATCGGCTGCACTTTATGCATACAAGCATGTCCAGTAGATGCAATTTTGGGCGCAGCAAAACACATGCACACGATTATCGCCTCTGAATGTACCGGTTGCGAATTATGCCTTGCGCCTTGCCCAGTGGATTGCATCACCATGCTGCCTGTAGCAGAAAATCCAGATAATTGGAAATGGAAATATCCTATCATTCCAATTACAGCCGTCCCTTTCAGTTTGAATACCTCTACATTAAATAGCACAAGCGCATGAGCGACATTATAAATTTTGCGAGTAATTTGATTCGCAATACATTTTCTAAAAAAGCCACAGCCAATAACAGCTTGAAAGATATTTTCAAGTTCAACGGCGGCGTGCATCCAGCAGAACATAAAGCAGAATCGACCACGCATCCAATCAGCAAATTGATGATGCCAGAAAAGTTGATTTTGCCCTTGCGCCAACATGTTGGACATATGCCTAAAGTAAAAGTACAAGTGGGTGACTACGTACTTAAAGGTCAAATGTTAGCGGAGCCAGAAGGCTCTGTTTCTGCGGCGATTCATGCACCGACCTCAGGCACAATCACAGCAATCAGCGAACAAGTCATTCCACATCCGTCAGGTTTGCCGGATATGTGCATCAACTTAGTGCCGGATAATAAAGATCAATGGACCGCATTACAGCCTGTAGATTGGCGCAACACTGATAAAAAAACGTTGGTTGATGCTTTGCGTGCCTCTGGAATTGTGGGTTTGGGTGGCGCTACTTTTCCAACGCACATTAAACTGCGCAGCAACGGAAAGTCGAACGTACATACCTTGGTGATTAACGCTGCCGAGTGCGAGCCTTACATCACTTGTGATGATATGTTGATGCGCGAGCGTGCTGATGAGATATTAAAAGGCATAGAAATTGTGCAGTCTTTGCTAGGTGCAGAAAAATGTATCGTTGGCATTGAAGATAACAAACCAGTCGCAGCTGGCATCATGACTAAAGCGCTGGCGGCAAGCTCGACCATAGCAGTAAAAATAGTACCCACGCTATACCCTAGCGGAGATGCGCGCAGACTGATTCATTTATTACTGGGCACTGAAATACCTAATGACAAACGCTCAACCGATGTTGGCATTCAAGTATTTAACGTAGCCACAGTGCTGGCGATTTATCGCTATTTTGAGTTTGGCGAACCTTCTATCAGCCGCATTGTAACCATGACTGGTAATGTGGCTGTGCCGCAGAATTTTGAAGTGTTATTTGGTACGCCATTACATGCATTAGTCGCTGCCGCTGGCGGCGCCAAAACCAACACCACACATTTTATTATGGGTGGGCCTATGATGGGCTTTGATTTACCCAATGACTTAGTGCCAATTACCAAAGCGGCTAATTGCATTATTGCTGCTACACCTGATTTATTTGCAGCTCCTCCACCGGCTATGCCGTGTATTCGTTGTGCACGCTGTGCTGATGCCTGCCCAGTAAATTTGCAGCCGCAGGAACTGTATTGGTTTGCAAAGTCGGATAACTTTGAAAAAGCCCGTGACTACAATTTGTTTGATTGTATCGAATGCGGCTGCTGTACGTATGTATGCCCGAGCGACATTCCATTAGTGCAATATTATCGTTATGCAAAAAGCGAGATTATTGCGGTAGATAAAGCCAAAGAAGCGGCAGATTTAGCGCGTGAACGGAATGATTTTAGATTAGCGCGTATCGAGCGTGAAAAATTAGAGCGCGCACAAAAACATGCTGAACGCGCTCAAGCCACTAAATCTGAAGTAAAGTCTGCTGAAATCAAACCTGTAGACGATGTTAAAGAAGTAATCGCTGAAAGCATTAAAAATGAAGAAGCTCCTGCCAGCACAGACAAACAAGCAGCGATTGCTGCGGCTATTGCCCGGGCTAAAGCGCAGAAATTAGCTGCGGCCAATACCAGTGATATTTCCGCAGAAAAAGTCACTGTTTTGCCAACTGCACCTGAGACTAAAACTCCTGAGACTAAAATCACTGAGGCTAAAACCCCAGAAACTGAAGCCGCTGAATTAAAAGCTAAGCTAGCTAAACAAGCACTGATTGCCGCGGCCATTGAACGTGCAAAAGCACAAAAACTAGCCGCTGCACAAGCGGGTGATGCGCCCAAAAATATTGAAAATGTAAGCGCGACAGTGCAGGCGGAAATCAATGCAACAGATGCGCTACGTGAAAAAGCAAAACTGGCAGTTGAGGCGCAAGTATCAAAAAGTAAAGAGTCTGACTAGGCAATACGAATAAGACGATATGAATAAGACAATATTAATAGGATAAACCCTTGAACCGTTCACCGTACATTACCGACGCCCCGACCGTTAGCACTATTATGTTTAAAGTGTTGCTGGCCCTAGTGCCTGGCATTGCCGCTTATGTGTGGATATATGGCGGCGGCATTTTAGTTTCGCTGACGCTAGCAACACTGACGGCACTTACTGCTGAGGCGGTATTGCTAAAAATCCGTCAGCGCCCAGTTAAACCTTACTTAATGGATATGAGCGCCGTAGTTACCGCATGGTTATTGGCATTAGCCCTGCCGCCCTTGGCGCCTTGGTGGCTAGTCATTGTGGGCACCTTCTTTGCCATCGTCATCGCCAAACAGCTTTATGGCGGCCTAGGCTACAATCCATTTAACCCAGCCATGGTTGGCTACGCAGCATTGCTCATCTCATTTCCATTGATTATGACGAAATGGCCAGCGCCATTATTGTTAGCTGAACATCCACTTAGTTTTATGGATCAGTTACATTTTATTTTTAGCCATAGCTTGCCAGGCGATATTAAAGTTGATGCCATTACTTCGGCCACACCATTGGATTACCTAAAAACGCAATTAATGCTGAAACATGAGGTTTCCAGCATCACGCAAGCGCCTATTTTTGGGGCATTTGGTGCTAAAGGTGGTGAACTTGTCACCGGCGCTTATTTACTCGGCGGCCTGTATTTATTACAACAGCGCATTATTAGCTGGCATTTACCTACAGTCTTTTTAGCCTCTTTGGCGACCATCTCTTTAGCCTTTTATGCGATTGAGCCTAACCATTTTGCCAATCCGCTGTTCCACTTAATGAGCGGCGCATCGATGTTATGTGCCTTTTTCATCATCACCGACCCAGTCAGTGGCCCGACGACACCAAGAGGAAAAGTTTACTTTGCTGCCGGCGTTGGCGTACTTACTTATTTAATCCGCGTATATGGCGGCTACCCAGATGGTGTAGCTTTTGCCGTATTACTAATGAATATGTGTGTACCGCTAATAGATGCTTTAACGCAGCCGCGTGTATTTGGCCACAAATAAGGATTAGCTGACCATGTCTGAATCCAAATCTGAATCAATGGTAAAACACACATCCAAAACTGCAATCACTATGATTGCTTTCGCTTTCCTTGGTACAGCCCTACTCGCTTATGTGTTTGAAATTACCCGCGCACCGATTGAAGCCAGTGAAGCTGAAGCGCGCTTGGCGCTTTTTAAGCAAATTTTGCCAGAAAATAGTTACGATAATAATCTGTTAAAACAGACCATTAAAATTGCCCCTAACGAATTATTAGGCAATCATCGATCCACAGAAGCCAATATTGCAATCCTGAACCATAAAATGGCAGCCGTCATATTAGAAGCGGTCGCACACGATGGCTATAGTGGCGACATCAAACTTTTAATTGCGATTCGGGCGGATAGTTCTATTAGCGGCGTACGCGTATTAACCCATAAAGAAACACCTGGTTTAGGTGATTATATTGACGTGGCACATAGTCAGTGGATAAGGCTGTTTAATGATGAATCTTTAGCCAAAACAGCCGCCGAACATTGGCAAGTAAAAAAAGATGGTGGTAAGTTTGATTATATGGTGGGCGCAACCATTACACCACGGGCTGTGGTCAAAGCAGTTTTAAAAGCTGAACAGTATTTTGCAATGAACAAAGAATCCCTTTCTTCTAACCCAGAAAATGCAGCAAGCGTACAGGCTAACTTAATTCAAAAGCCTAAGGATAAATCATGAATAATATCTATAAAGAAATCACCATAAATGGCTTATGGAAGCAAAACACTGGCGTGGTGCAACTATTAGGCCTATGCCCGACGCTGGCAGTCACCACTAGCGCGGTCAATGGCATAAGCCTTGGTTTAGCCACTGCATTGGTGATGGCAGCGGCCAATGGCTCAGTTTCACCAGTGCGGAAATTAGTACCTAGCGAAATTCGCGTACCGGTATTTATCTTAGTTATCGCCACCCTAGTTACCGTGATTGATATGTCTATCAATGCCTTTGCGCACCAATTACATAAAGTACTCGGTATTTTTATTCCATTAATTGTAGTGAACTGTATCGTTCTAGCGCGGGTAGAATCATTTGCTGCGAAAAACACCTCCTTACCTTCTATTCTAGATGGCTTTATGATGGGCTCAGGCCTGATGTTGGTGCTAGGTTTACTAGGTGCTATACGTGAACTAGTGGGAAAAGGCACTATTCTGTCTGGCTTAGATTTAGTTTTTGGTTCATCTGCGACACCCTTTATGTGGGTAAGTACTGATTATCATGGTTTGCTATTAGCGGTATTGCCGCCTGGGGCATTTTTAGGCCTAGCTTCTCTAATCGCAATTCGAAATTGGATTGAAAGTAGAAATACCGCTAAATCAAAGACGATAGCACCAGTCCTTAATCCGTCACTTAATCATTAATCATTAATCCTTACGCGACTAAATTAAGCAGCTATGAATACAAAGCAACGTTTTGAAATATTCAAGCGCTTAAGCATCGCAATTCCCAACCCAAGTACGGAGCTTAGGCATAACAGCACTTTTGAGCTTTTAATTGCGGTAATTTTATCAGCGCAGGCCACGGATAAAGGCGTTAATCTCGCCACAGAAAAGCTGTATGCCGTTGCCAACACGCCTGAAAGTATTCTAGCGCTTGGGCTATCTGGGCTAGAGCAATACATTAAAACCATAGGCCTCTACCACGCCAAAGCAAAAAACGTATTAGCTACCTGTCAAATGTTGATTAGCAAGCATCAATCGCAAGTACCCAATACCCGCTTAGCGCTTGAAGCATTACCCGGTGTAGGGCGCAAAACAGCGAATGTAATTTTGAATACGGCCTTTGGGCAACCCACCATAGCCGTAGATACGCATTTATTTAGATTAGGCAACCGCATTAAACTAGCCACAGGTAAAACTGTTTTAGACGTTGAACTGAAATACCTAAAAACGATACCGGCAGAATTTATGCAAGATGCACATCATTTATTGATTTTACATGGCCGCTACACCTGCACAGCACGTAAACCGAAATGTGCCGAGTGCTGCATTGAAGATTTATGTGAATATAAAGCAAAAGAATTTAATTCAACAATAACGCCGCCACAAAGCCAAATATAAATGTCTTATCCACAGAATATTACTATGCCTAAACGTTTCAATTATCTAAATAAGGGCTTATAAGCCATGAGTTTGTATAAGCCTAGCCGCGATCAAGCCCGCCAATTTCTATTTGATGCTTGGGCTAAATTTAAGCAACATTCAACATTAAGCGATTTAGAAAAAATCGCTGTTGAAGTCATTCAAATGCACCCTGAATATCATGTGATTTTAGATTCGCCAGCGCGTTATGTGCACCAGCAATATTTCCCTGAGATGGGCGAAACGAATCCATTTTTACATTTAAGCCTGCACTTATCAGTGATTGAGCAAATCAGTATCAACCAGCCTATAGGCATCACGCAGATTTATGAACAATTGAAACAACAATTGAACGATAGCCATTTAGCCCAGCACGATATACTTGAGTGCTTAGCTGAAACCATCTGGCAGGCGCAGCATAATAACCAAGCATTAGATTCAGAAACCTACCTGAGTTTACTCAAGCAAAAAATCGGGCAACATTGATAAGCCCGCATTTAAATAAAAGGTCTTCATTATAAGGCTATTTTCAACGATACTATTTGGTAATACTTGGTTAACGCTATTTGGCACTACTTTTAACTCTAAAAAAGGATCTACCTATGACTGACACTAGCAAAAATATAGCTCTAGCGATTAGTGCTGCGCTGACATTATCAATGGCGGCAACGGCGGTTAATGCAACAGAAAACCCATTTTCGGCCAAATCATTATCGACTGGCTATCAAGTTGCGGATAATGCCCCTACAAAAATGAAAGAGGGTCAATGCAGTGCGGGTAAATGTGGTGCAAGCAAAAAAGCCACGGCAAAAAAAGAAGCCGCAGAAAAAGCATTGGCTGTAAAAGCCCCAGTCGAAAAATCGAAGGAAGGTGCCTGTAGTGCTGAAAAAATGCAAGAAGGTGCGTGCAGTGCTGAAATGAAAAAGGATATGGAAAAATAAGCACGGCAATCTAAACAGAAGTTCGCAAGTTAGCTAAGCAATGATTCTGCTAAACAATGCCAACGCTAACATTGCAGATCAAGCAATAGTTACAGGTGCAGGCCTAGGGTTAAAGCGTGCGCTAATCCCCCAAATTCAAGCTGCTTTTGGCCAAGATTTAATTGCCAATATTAATTTTATTGAAATTGCCCCTGAAAATTGGCTAGATGTGGGTGGTAAAGGGCGTCACCAGTTAGACTGGTTTACACAACGTTATCCGATTGTTTGTCATGGTTTATGTTTATCTTTAGGCGGTTTAGCGCCGCTTAATACGGCTTTTTTACTACAAGTTAAAAAGTTCTTGCAGCAACATGCAGTGCCGCTATACACCGAACATCTAAGCTACTCCACCGATGGCTACAACGGCCAGCAAGGCTATCTGTATGATTTGCTGCCAATACCATTTACAGAGGAAGCCGTGTTTTATGTAGCAAAGCGCATACGCCAAACACAGGATATATTAGGTCAGCGCATTGCTATTGAAAATACATCATATTACGTTCAGGCACCGATTTCGACCATGGATGAATTGACCTTTATTCAGGCAGTTTTAGCAGAAGCCGATTGTCTGCTACATTTAGATCTTAATAATATTTATGTGAATAGCGTAAATTTTGGCTTTGATGCACACGAATTCTTGCGCGGCATTCCTACTGAACGTATCGCCTATGGCCACATTGCCGGGCATTATCAGCAAAGCACAGATTTATTGATAGATACGCATGGTGAAGATATTATCGACCCAGTTTGGGTATTATTACAAGAGGCCTACCAACTTTTTGGCAGCTTCCCTACACTACTAGAGCGCGATAACAACATACCACCCTTAGCTAGCTTGATGCAAGAAGTTAACAAAATTGCCTATTTACAAAGCCAATACGGTCGCAATATGCCTAATGTGGCCGATGTACATGTCTAGAAAACAACATGACAATCGACACGCCATCCTTTCAAATTTACCAACAAGCGTTTACTGCCTATATTAGAGATTCGTTGAAGCAGCAACACCCCAAAGGTGTGCCAAAAAAACGCATGGGCGTTTATAAAGAACTGGTATTCAATAATTTATTTGAGTCAGTCTCGGCTTGCTTTCCTGTTGCACAAGAAGTCTTAGGTAAACGTGGCTGGTTAGCATTGGTGCGTAGATTCTTGCGTGAGCACGCAGCAAATAGCCCATTATTTCGCCAGATTCCGGAAGAGTTTGTTAGCTACTTAAGTCAACTGAGCTTGATTGAAGCCAACCTTCTACCACCATATCTAGCTAGCCTTTGTCATTATGAATGTGTAGAACTACAAGTTTCATCCATGACAGATGTTGCCGAGCCTGAAGTTAAGAAAATTAATCCAAGCGGTGATTTATTAGCACGCAGAACTGCCTTTACACCAAGCATGCGATTACTTAATTACGACTATGCCGTGCATACAATATCGGCTAAGCATAAACCTAAAAATAAAGTAAACACTTACATTCTGGTGTACCGGAATACTGAACATACGGTAAAGTTTGTTGAACTGAACCTTGTGACGTACAGCTTGATTGAATTAATGCGGAACCAAACTTACACAGCAGAGCAAGCACTAACTATCATAGCGAATGAAAGAAGTCAGCCATATTTAGAAAGTTTAGTTCCGTTTTCTTTGGAAATACTGAATGACTTACGGGAGCAAGGCATCATACTAGGAACTTATTACTAGGCGCTTATTATTAGTGGCAGATCATTAAGGTCTAAACTAACTTAAAAACTTGCTAGAACAGCCTAAATTAGTCAAAACTCACTTGCTGCAGTTGCCGTTCCTCTAGCGCTATTAGCAAGTTTTTTTGTTCTTCTAAGCCCATGTCCCACCAGGCTTTTATTTCATCAATAGTGCGATAACAACCTTGGCATAAGCCTGTTAGATCGTCCATCGCACAAACACTAATGCAAGGTGATTGAATTTCAGTGCTGCTATTTTCTGACATAATATTCTACTGATTAAAAACTTGGTAAATGGGTTAAATGACAGTGAGTTAAAATATTTAGTTAAAACTTAAGTTAACTTAAAACACCATGACATTGCTTGAATTTTTTGCCTGATCCGCATGGGCAAGGGTCATTTCTGCCAACTTTGACACCCTCACGAATGATAGGTTGCGCAGTATCACTAGCAACACCTTGCTCATCAACATTACTAGAAACGCCTAAAGCTTCATCATAATCAGCGTGCTGATATTGTACATTTTCAACTTCAACCGGGCGGTCTACTGCTTCAACATCGGCTTCAGTTTTCACTTGTACTAGCATAGTCACTTTTGTAACTTCACTTTTTACTGAATTGAGTAAACCCTCAAACAACTCAAAAGCTTCACGCTTATATTCTTGCTTAGGATTTTTTTGTGCATAAGAACGTAAATGAATCCCTTGGCGCAAATGGTCTAAAGCAGCCAAATGCTCACGCCAATGATTATCCAAACTTTGCAACATCACTGAGCGTTCAAATTGGCGCATGATATCTGCGCTAGCCTGCTCTTCTTTAGCCATATAAGTTTTTTCTGCGGCTTCTAGAATACGATCACGCAGGGTTTCTTCATGCAAATCAGGATTATCTTCCAACATTTTTTGCAGTGGAATTTCTAGGCCAGCTTCCGCCTTAAGTTCTCTTTCTAAGCTAGGCACATCCCATAATTCTTCAACACTATTCGGTGGAATATGCGTAGCAATCATGCTAATCAGCACGTCTTCACGCATCGCACGAATGGTATCGCCAATATCGGCCGCTTCTAACAACTCATTACGTTGCTCGTAGATTACTTTACGTTGATCGTTGGCTACATCATCATATTCGAGTAATTGTTTACGAATATCAAAGTTACGACCTTCTACTTTACGCTGTGCGTTTTCAATTGCACGCGTTACCCATGGATGCTCAATTGCCTCGCCATCTGGCATATTGAGTTTTTCCATAATTGCAGAAACGCGATCAGAAGCAAAAATTCGTAGCAATTGATCTTCCAAAGAAAGATAAAAACGGCTAGAACCAGCATCGCCTTGGCGACCAGAACGTCCGCGCAACTGATTATCGACTCGACGTGACTCATGGCGCTCAGTGCCCGCAATATGCAAACCACCGGCAGCCAACACTGCATCATGACGTTGTTGCCAGTCAGCTTTAATGGCCGCAATACGTGTATCTTTTTCTGCAGCACTTAGGTTGGCATCTTCTTTTACCGCGTCAATATCTGATTCAGGGTTACCACCTAATACAATATCAGTACCGCGACCTGCCATATTAGTGGCAATAGTAATCACACCAGGACGGCCCGCTTGCGCAATAATATGCGCTTCACGCTCATGCTGTTTAGCGTTAAGTACTTGATGCTCTAGCTTTTCAGCATTCAATAAATTAGAGATTAACTCTGAATTTTCAATAGAAGTTGTACCCACCAATACTGGCTGACCGCGACTTTGGCAATCTTTAATATCCAAAATAACCGCAGCGTATTTTTCTTGTGCAGTACGGTAAACTTTATCCATATTGTCTTTACGCAACATTGCCCGATGCGTAGGAATTACCACTGTTTCTAGATTATAAATTTGATTGAATTCATAAGCTTCAGTGTCCGCTGTACCTGTCATACCTGACAATTTGGCATACATGCGGAAGTAATTTTGAAAGGTAATTGAAGCTAGCGTTTGATTTTCCTTTTGAATCTCCACGCCTTCTTTGGCTTCAACCGCTTGATGCAAACCGTCCGACCAACGACGTCCCGGCATCATACGGCCATTGATTTCATCGACAATCGTCACTTCGCCATCACGCACCACATAATGCTGATCTCTGTGATACAAGTTGCGCGCACGTAATGAGGCATATAAATGGTGTACCAAGGTAATATTAGCCGCTTCATACAAGCTAGAACCTGCTGGTAACAAGCCAGATTCTGTCAGCAAATCTTCTGCGTGCTCGTGTCCTTGTTCAGACATCACAACATTTTGGCCTTTTTCATCTACCCAAAAATCGCCTGCTCCTTCTTCTTCAGTTTGTGCGACTAATTTTGCCGCAACCGCATTAATTTGGTTATATAGCGCAATACTATCGTCTGCTTGGCCAGAAATAATCAGCGGTGTACGAGCTTCATCAATTAAAATAGAATCCACTTCATCAATGAGCGCATAGCTTAAGTCACGCTGTACGCGCTCTTCACGGCTATGCACCATGTTGTCGCGTAGATAATCAAAACCGTATTCGTTATTAGTACCGTAAGTAATGTCTGCTGCATAAGCTAGGCGTTTTACATCGGTTGGCATTTGAGATAAGTTAATGCCGATGCTCAAGCCAAGGAAATTGTATAGCTTACCCATCCATTCCGCATCACGTTTAGCTAAATAATCATTCACTGTCACCACATGAACGCCTTTACCTGTCAGCGCATTTAGGTAAACAGGCAAAGTAGCTACCAGCGTTTTACCTTCGCCGGTACGCATTTCACCGATTTTCCCAGCATTCAGCACCATGCCGCCTATCATTTGCACATCGAAATGACGCATGCCAAGTGCACGTTTACCACCCTCACGCACTACCGCAAACGCTTCTGGCAATAACTGATCTAAGGTTTCGCCATTGGCATAACGTTGTTTAAACTCAGCGGTTTTTGCTTTAAGTGCCTCATCAGACAAAGCCTGCATTGCTGGTTCTAGCGCATTAATCTCTTGCGCTTTTTGTGCGTACTGCTTAACAAGCCTGTCGTTACGGCTACCGAATAGTTTTTTGAACAACGTGGATATCATGAGGTGAGTGACTTTCCGCTTAAAGGATAAAAGGCTTTTGAGTTAGGTGAATGTGACTGTTAATCTAGTTATTTTTTTGAATAATGACTTAATGTTATTTGTTTTCGTTATTTTTTTAGCTTTATTATCGTCTGACTTTATTTTTTGAATCTTGATATTACATTGCACAAATAGTAAATGGTGCGTACTTTTAAGAATTCAACCGCTTTAATGCTCGGCTATCAACAAACATGCTTTAAATACTAGCTTTAAGATAACGCCTCGGATCTAAGGCGTTACCGTTAAATCGAATTTCATAATGCAAATGTGGGCCAGTAGAACGGCCGGTATTACCAATTTCAGCAATTTCCTGCCCTTTTTCCACCCGCTGACCCACTGTCACAAATAATTTTGAGCTATGTGCGTAACGCGTTTCTAAACCAGATCCGTGATCAATTTTTATCAGTTTACCATAATCAGCGGATGGCCCGGCAAACGACACGATACCGCCAGCCGCAGCATTAATCCTAGTACCCACTGCCGCTGGAAAATCCAATCCCTCGTGAAAGGCTTTTTCGCCATTAAATGGATCTATACGCCAGCCATAGCTAGATGAATTAAACGCCACGCTAACCGGACTACTATTGGGCAACATATCTTTAAGCACGCTTTGTTGTAATAACTTAGCCTCAAGTCCACTAAACTGGTCAGTCTCCAGGTCTATCTTTGCCATCAAATCCGCTATATATTGCTGCAGCTCAGCCTCAGATAACGGTGAATTACGCACTAAAGGACCGCCCTTACCATCTTTTGAGGCGTTGCTTGGCGATGAATCTTTCTTCACCTTTGTTCTATCAGCAGTTACTGACGCTTTATCGCCTGCCAGTTTGGACAAGCGGTCGCTCTGGGCATCTAAGCGCATAATCCGCGCTTGCATTTCACCCAACTGTACCGCATAGACATCAAGATGCTTTTGCTGATTATTAAAAAACTTTAGTTGCGGAGGAATTAAATATTTCACTCCCTTTTGCAAGGCAGACTCCTGTGGCACAATCAACATTATTGTAATAAAAGTTGGAATAAGCACCAGTGCAAGCGCTATCATGCTCACTTGTAGCACTGACAGCGTTTTCGCTTTTGCCATACTATTTGAGACAAATATGATATTCATAGCATTCCTATCAACCACTAGTTATGTACAACGCTAGCAGCCATGCGCCAGTTTAATTCTTTACTGAAACAACCTGAGCTTATGGCATTAAATGCCTATACCAAAGAAGCTCAAACTGCACAAAATATTTGGGAGATGATTGCCCCTGAAAACTTGGCTAAATTCAGCCATGCAAGCGCAATTAAAAATCAACAATTCAACATAGTTGCGCACAGCAATGCGGTTGCGGCAAAAATCAAGCTTTTCATCCCTAGCCTGTTGATTCAGCTAGAAAAGCAAGAGTGTGAAGTTACTGCAATTCGGGTGAAAGTGCAAGTTAAATCTAGCCCGCAGACCAAGCCTAAGGTCATTAAAAAACTTAGTCCGCAGGCCGGTTCGGAGCTAAAAATTCTTGCTGAAAAACTCACTGGAACGCCGCTGGGCGAGGCTCTAGCTAGATTAGCTAGCAAAGCCGATTAAACATTCAAACGCCAATTGCGCCATATATTAGCTAGCTCAAAATTGAGCTTCGCTAATAAAATATTCCGCTCAGAATTGCGCTAATCTATTCTTAAAACATTACGATATAAACAGTTGTTAGCGGTGCTCAATAGTGTAATAATGAATCCGCTGTTACAAATCATTTACATTGTGCCGTGCATTTTAATGATTTTTTAAACAGCATGGTTAGCACTCGCTTCATACAAAAATTTGGGGATTTTGCTTTATAAAATAGAATTAAAAAATTCTACTGCTTATAGTCACATTGTATTTGCTGTTACTTTAGTATTTGTCGTTGATTTGTATTTGTTCTTGGTTTCAATTCACACTAGTTTTATTTTAACGTTGTATTTCAATGTTGAATCCGCGCTTATTATCTTGATCGTCATCTAGACTTATCGGACATGCGGATTTTATAAAAATTTAGATAGGGAGAAGTCATGTCAGTTGCAATAATGATTGTCATCGGAGCCGCTATTTTAGCGGTATTATATGGCGTAATTATGAGTAGATGGATTGCAAATCTACCCGCCGGTAACGAACGCATGCAAGAAATTGCTAGCGCCATTCAACAAGGGGCTGCCGCTTATTTAGCCCGTCAATATAAAGCCATTACCATCGTTGGTGTCATACTCGCCATTTTAATCGGACTATTTTTAGGCCAAAAAACCGCATTAGGCTTTATTATCGGCGCGGTATTATCTGGCGCCTGCGGTTTTATCGGTATGAATGTTTCAGTGAAAGCCAATGTACGTACCGCACAGGCAGCCACAGGCGGAATTGCACCGGCACTAGACGTAGCGTTTAAAGGCGGCGCCATCACCGGCATGTTAGTCGTCGGCTTAGGACTAATAGGCGTGGCTGGCTTTTACTGGTTTTTAGGCGGAGAAAATGCCACAGATCTTAATCCGTTGATAGGCTTAGCGTTCGGCTCATCCCTAATCTCAATTTTCGCACGACTTGGCGGTGGAATTTTCACTAAAGGCGCAGATGTAGGCGCGGACTTAGTCGGCAAAGTTGAAGCGGGCATCCCGGAAGATGATCCGCGAAATCCAGCGGTGATTGCTGATAATGTAGGTGATAACGTAGGCGACTGCGCAGGCATGGCGGCTGACTTATTTGAAACCTATGCAGTAACCTTGATTGCAACAATGGTGTTAGGTAGTTTATTACTAACAAATGCTGGTGCAAACGGCAGTTTATATCCACTAATGTTAGCGGCTGTTTCTATTGTCGCTTCAATTGTTGGTTGCTTCTTTGTTAAAGCCTCACCCGGTATGAAAAATGTAATGCCGGCTTTATATAAAGGACTGGCAGTTGCTGGCAGTTTATCGCTAATAGCTTTTTACTTTGTTACCACAAAAATGTTTCCTGAAGGCTTAGTGGCTGGCGATCTTAACGTTTCTGCTAATCAATTATTTGGTTCATGTGCAGTTGGTCTGGTGCTCACCGCCGCCTTAGTATGGATTACGGAATACTACACAGGCACCGATTACGCGCCAGTAAAACATATTGCGCAAGCCTCAACCACTGGCCACGCAACCAACATTATTGCCGGCATTGGCATTTCAATGAAATCTACCGCTTGGCCAGTACTTTCTGTCTGTTTAGCCATTTATGTATCGCATTATTTAGGCGGATTATATGGTGTAGCGATTGCTGCAACCTCTATGTTGAGCATGGCGGGCATCGTGGTAGCACTGGATGCTTACGGACCGATTACCGATAACGCAGGCGGCATTGCAGAAATGGCAGGTTTACCAAAAGAAGTGCGTGATGTTACCGACCCGCTAGATGCGGTTGGCAACACCACAAAAGCCGTAACAAAAGGCTATGCGATTGGTTCTGCAGGTTTGGCGGCTTTAGTATTATTTGCCGATTACACCCATAAACTTGAAGGCGCAGGCATGGTTGCTAAGTTTGACTTAAGCGACCCAATGGTCATTATCGGCTTATTCATTGGCGGCTTAATTCCGTTTTTATTCGCGGCAATGGCAATGGAAGCGGTCGGTAGAGCGGCTGGCGCGGTGGTTGAAGAAGTGCGCAGGCAGTTCCGCGAAATTAAAGGCATTATGGAAGGCACTGCAAAACCAGAGTATGGCAAAGCGGTGGACATGCTCACCACAGCGGCGATTAAAGAAATGATGATTCCATCACTTTTACCAGTGGTGGTACCAGTGGCTGTTGGCTTAATTCTTGGCCCAGTGGCATTAGGCGGCATGTTAATGGGGACGATTGTGACAGGCTTATTTGTCGCTATTTCAATGTGTACTGGTGGCGGTGCTTGGGATAATGCCAAAAAGTATATTGAAGATGGCAACCACGGTGGCAAAGGTTCTGAGGCACATAAAGCTGCAATAACAGGCGATACCGTAGGCGATCCTTACAAAGATACAGCCGGCCCTGCGGTTAATCCGTTAATTAAAATTATTAACATTGTGGCTTTATTAATCGTGCCATTACTCCACATGTAATATGAGGCAATTATGATTAAAAAGGCGACTGAGTTTGCCTTTTTAAATCCACCGCCAATTTATTGACTCAGTAATTAGGACGTATCAATTTGAAACATGCTGAATTCCATCGTTCACACCACATTGGCTGGTTACGTGCAGCGGTGCTAGGGGCTAACGACGGCCTAGTCTCTACTTCAAGTTTGATTATTGGCATTGCCACTGCCCACGCCGCGCATAGCACTATATTATTAACTGGGGTGGCTGGTTTAGTTTCAGGCACCATGGCGATGGCCGCAGGTGAATATGTTTCAGTCAGTTCGCAGTCCGATACCGAAAATGCAGATTTAGCCCGTGAACGCTTAGAGCTTGAGACTGAGCAAGATCACGAGCTTTTAGAACTTACCAACATTTACATAGAACGCGGCCTAACGCCAGAATTAGCCAGTCAAGTTGCGTTGCAGCTTACTGCACATGATGCGCTATCGGCCCACGCACGCGATGAACTCGGCATTACTGAGGCGCTTAATGCGCGGCCTATTCAAGCGGCACTTGCCTCTGCAGCAACTTTTGCCATTGGAGCAGTCTTACCTTTACTGGTAGTTTTACTTGCACCAATTACGCTAACAGTGCCTTATGTGGCCATCATGTCACTATTATTTCTGGCCGGCCTAGGCGCTATTGCCGCCAAAGTAGGTGGTGCGAGAATGTTACTTGGGATGACGCGTGTAGCCTTTTGGGGTGCATTAGCAATGGCTGCAACAGCTGGTGTTGGCAGTTTATTTGGCGTTGTTGCATAAGCGCCAATTTCTTCACTGATTGATATTAAGCTTAATTTCATAATCTCACACCAACGTGAGCTCATCATAACAGTCCATTAATTGAATGCTAGACTATTTTATTAAACGATTGCATCATCCGCTTATCGGACCTTTACTTCAAATCAACCACTCCTAGCGCTGCCTCAAACTCATCAATCGTCACGGGCTTACCAAACAAATACCCTTGGTAATGCCGACAACCATTATTTAGAAGGAACCCTTGTTGCTCTATGGTTTCCACCCCTTCCGCAATAACGTCCAACTGCAGTGAATGGGCCATGGCGATGATGGTGCGAACAATGGCTTGATCATTTTTATCAGTTTCAATATCTCGCACAAACGATTGATCGATCTTCACTTGAGTCAGTGGCAAGCGTTTAATGTATTGTAATGATGAATAGCCTGTTCCAAAGTCATCCAATGAAAAACGTATTCCGATATCCTTCAAGACCTTCATTTTAACAATAGTATCTTCTATATTATTCAGCAACATACTTTCAGTGAGCTCAATCTTAAGCCTCATCGGGTTTATGGCATAGCGCGACAAAGTAGCCTGCACTTGCTCCACAAATTTAGATTGATAGAATTGTTTAGCACTGACGTTGATTGCTATTTTGAGATCACGAGTTATAGGGTCTTGTTCCCATTTTTTAAGCTGAGCGCATGCAGTCTCTAGCACCCATAGACCTATTGGCAGAATTAGTCCCGTTTCTTCTGCCAACGGGATAAAGAGAACGGGGGAAATTAAGCCGCGCTCTGGGTGTACCCAGCGGATCAAAGCCTCCGCACCCAAAGGACGTCCGGAAATATCTACCTGAACTTGGTAATACAATTGGAATTGCTGCTGATCAAGTGCTATACGCAGCTCTTTTTCAAGATCTACGCGAGCCTGAATGACTTGTTGCATTTTTGGATCATAAAATCGCACTGCGTTGC
The DNA here is from genome assembly GCA_903926935.1 of uncultured Pseudomonadota bacterium. Classification (GTDB taxonomy): domain Bacteria; phylum Pseudomonadota; class Gammaproteobacteria; order Burkholderiales; family Methylophilaceae; genus Methylotenera. The sequence goes on along the minus strand of CAIYLB010000006.1, from coordinate 6,916 downwards.
GACCGGCCTTCTTGGCTTGGTACATGGCGATATCAGCATATTTGAGCAGCTCATCTCGGGACCATTCATGGCTACTGAAAAGTGTAACTCCTATACTAGGCGTGCCATAGTATTGATGTGTAGCCAACTTATATGGCTGATTAAGTGCTGTGAGAATTTTCTCGCCGATAGCTTCAGCCTGCGCTGCGGCCTCAAGCACTGACTCACTGAGCTCTGCCAGCATGATGACATACTCATCACCACCTATGCGTGCCACTGTATCGCACTCGCGTACTGCATGAGTTAAGCGCTCAGCCACTTGCAGCAGCAACAGATCACCAATATCATGACCTAGGCTGTCATTGAGCGTTTTAAAATTATCAAGATCAAGAAAAAGTATCGCACCATCTCTTCCACTACGCATGCTGGAAGCTAAAGCTTGATTGAGTCTATCTATCAATAGCCTTCGGTTCGGCAAATGCGTGAGTGGGTCATAGAAGGCCAGTTGTTGAATTACATCTTCGGCTTGCTTACGTGCCGTGACGTCGTGAGCAATGCCCAGCACACCTACCAGCTCTCCGTCATTATCCTGCAGGGATATTTTAGTAGTTTCAAATAGACCGTGATAGCCATTGTCAGCAAAAGTCAGTGACTCTTCATTAAAGTTAGTTTTTTTATTGACTATAGCTTTTTGATCATGCTCACGAAAAAAACTGGCTTGAGCACTTTCTACAAAATCGTAGTCCGTTTTACCAATAATATCTGTTTCTTTTGCACCAAAAAATCGTTCGACCATTTGGTTACAAAATATGTAGATGCCTTCTGCATCTTTTAGCCAGATTAGATCTGGAATAGCGTTTATCAATGACTTCATTTGAGTTTCGCTCTTTTGCAGCTTAATCGTTTTATATTTAATTTCTTTAACATAACTAGTTATTGCCATACCGACTGTCGATATGATTATCATATAAGTCCAGTAATTAAATAGGTTAGCATTGGCAATGTCGTGCGCAAAATAACCGACAAAATGATATGCACCAAGTAGCCCTTGTATTGCAATCATCAGTAACACCAAAGTTAACCATTGAGCATTTAGTCGTGTCGCTATCCAAGCTACAAAAATAAACATAACGTAACCTTTTGGAGTGTCACTAAAAAATGGGTGAAACCAGTCAAGAAAAACAATTTCACCACATATAAAGGTTGCGCCTACCAATAACAACCCTTCAAATACCTGTTTATTCGCAAGTCGCTTCTTATGCATTTGCTGTGTTGATTTAACTTGATGCCATGCTAGGATTAATGGAGTTATTATTACGACACCTAATATATCGCCCATCCACCAATGTAGCGCATTCCGAAAGTAATTTTCGGGAGTGATAAAACCAGAAAGCAATAAAGACAATGGCCCAACAATGCAACCAAATAGGCTTGAAACTCCTCCGCCTAATACAATTAAGTGTAAATAATTGGGCAGAGAGTCTAGAAATTCAGTTGATTTTTTATTACGCGTAAGCAACCAAAGTCCTAAAAGAGGTTCAACGACACTCAGCAGTATAATGCCTCCAATAGCCCATAGTGAATCATCTAATAGTACGTTAAGTATTAGAGAGCCGAGGAGTATGCCCCAAATGTAACGCTTGCCACCAATCAGCAGCACGGCAAGTGCTAAACCACTTGCTGGCCAAACAATACTTACAAAACCATTACTACTGAATAAGAGTTGAAAGGTCATACCCAAAAATAGGTAAAGCGTGGCGACAACTAGCTGTTTCAGCAACGCGCTAAAAGTGATTGGGAAACTAGACTTAACATAGGGCGAAAGATTGATGGAGTTCATATTTACCGGCTTAACTAAAGATTTGTAAACGGAAGTGACTATCCACTATTTATAGATTTGAATATACACTTAAATCTTAGTCGTCACGATTTAATTCATTGCCATCAGGTGAATTAAAGGTATTACCATCGGCAGGTTAGCGAATCTCTTTGCAGAACTAAATGGCCACTATATTAGAAATAGTAAGCAGATATGGTAAATTGGTAAATATCAGCTTTGCACTAACACTGCCAATCTTGAATATCTGGTATCCAGAAGTTAAATTCTATAAATTGGTGAAATTTTATTCAAATCTACACATTAAAACTTAGATATTTTAGACATTGAAGCATCAAATTCATTTGATTTAAAGATTACCCAGACAGCAAAAAAGCAGCCAAAGCTGCCTTTTTGCAAAAAACTAAATAACAAATTACCTTAAGTCACTATTTTATTTAAAAAGCTGGCTTCACTTTTTCATTATTATAATTCTCTACGCCTTCAATAATTTCTTTTTTAGCTTGTTCAATGTCGCCCCAACCATTGATTTTTACCCATTTACCCTTGTCCAAATCTTTGTAATGCTCAAAGAAATGGGCAATCATATTGAGGCGCCATTCTGAAACATCTGTGTGTGATTTTAAATGGCCATATAAACCACAAACTTTCTCTACCGGCACTGCCAGCACTTTAGCATCCATACCCGCTTCATCTTCCATCATCAATACGCCTAATGGGCGGCAACGCACCACAACACCAGGAATCAGTGGTACTGGCGTCATTACAAGTACGTCAACAGGGTCTCCATCATCGGCTAAAGTATGCGGCACATAACCGTAATTGGTTGGGTATTGCATCGCTGTACCCATAAAACGATCTACAAAAATGGCACCGCTTTCTTTGTCCACTTCATACTTTACCGGGTCACCTTGCATCGGGATTTCAATGATCACGTTAAAGTCATTTGGCACATCTTTACCGGTTGGCACTTGATTTAATGACATTACTAATTCCTAAATAATAAAAATATGGTTAATTTTGAGCCACGATTATAGCAAGTTTGCTCGTACTTGTTCGCGACAACTTTGTATGACTTCTTTTGGAGTGAATAACAAGGCGATATAGACCAAAAATGGGATGATAATCACATCTTCCAACTGGCCCAACACAGGGATAAAATCAGGAATTAAATCAAAAGGTAACAGCAAATAGCCAATGGCTAAGCCTAAAAAAGCTTTCGCTAACCAAGGCGTTTTAGGATGTTTAACGACCAAACGATAAACAGCAAACTCTTGTTTGAGATGTTTACTGAAAGACTTTAACTTTTCAATGAGGCGCTTAATAGACTAAGCCTAATAAACAGACTTTAAGCCAGCAACTTAAGCAACAAGCGGGTGGCCCGTTAATCGCTCAAACGCTTCCATATATTTCTCACTGGTTTTTTGTGCAACTTCCGCTGGTAAAGCTGGGGCTGGCGCAGTTTTATTCCAGCCTGTGCTTTCTAGCCAATCACGCACAAACTGCTTATCGTAACTTGGCGGATTGCTACCAACAGCATAACTATCCGCTGGCCAAAAACGTGAAGAGTCCGGCGTTAACACTTCATCCATCACATGTAACACGCCATGGCTATCTAAGCCAAATTCAAATTTAGTGTCTGCAATAATAATGCCGCGCGTAATGGCATATTCAGCCGCTTGTTTGTATAGCGCAATGGCCACTTTCGCAACTTGCTCGGCCATCTCACTGCCGATTAAATCTGCACATTGTTGCAAGCTGATGTTTTCATCATGCTCACCCACCGCGGCCTTGCTTGATGGCGTAAAAATAGGCGTTGGCAATTTTGAAGCTTCTTGCAAGCCTGCAGGCAATTGAATACCGCAGACCGTCCCTTTGGCTTTATATTCTTTCCAGCCACTACCGACTAAATAACCGCGCACTATCGCCTCAACCGGCAAGGCTTTTAGTTTCTTAACCACCACAGCACGGCTTAAATTGCCAAGGCCTAATTGCGCTTGCTCTTCAGAATTGGTCACTACGCTATTGGGGTCTATGCCAGTGAGATGATTCGGCACCACATCTTTAAGTTTTTCAAACCAAAAATTAGCCATTTGTGTCAGCATCGCACCTTTATTGGCAATGCCTGTTGGCAATATCACGTCAAATGCAGACAATCTATCAGTGCTCACTAACAGCATAGTGTCGGCATCAATATCGTAAATATCACGCACTTTGCCTTGATGGATACGTTTCAAACTTTGAATGCTGGTTTCTAATAGAGGTGTGTTCATGGCGGTGGTCATAAAAAGTGACTTAAGTGTTGGCTGAGTAAAATACAAGAGCTTCATTATAAATGGCTGCTTAGAAATTAGCCATTTTTAACGTCATTTGCACGCATTATTCATACTAAGCTAGCCCTGTTTAACGAGGCCTATCTTAACAATTTTCAGTGTATTGGTGCCGCCCGGACTGCCTATAGGCTCACCAAACGTTAGCAAAACTAAATCACCAGTGCTAACGACTCTTTGTTGCAGCAAGACCTGCTCCATTTCTTGCAGCACTTCATCTTTATTTTTGTTGTCTTGGCTAATCGGATAAGGATAAACACCGCGATGCAAAGTCAGTTTTCTACGTGCATATTTATCCGGTGAGAGCGCATAAATCGGCACCTCAGCATCTGCACGCGACAGCCATTGTGCAGCATTGCCAGATTGCGTTAGCGCGGCAATGGCTTTCACTTTGAAATGTTTAGCCGTATAAATAGCAGCAGCGGCAATGGTTTCATCCGTTCGCACAAACACTTGATCTAGCTTTTGTACATGATATTGGCTGAGATATTCTTTTTCTGCCTCCATCACCACGCGGTGTACCGCTTGCACAGTTTCTAATGGATATTGCCCAGCAGCAGTTTCAGCCGACAACATCACCGCATCGGTGCCATCCAACACGGCATTGGCAACATCTGAAACTTCCGCACGTGTTGGAATTGGGCTGCTAATCATAGATTCCATCATTTGCGTGGCGGTAATGACTAATTTATTTTGTGCGCGCGCCATGCGTATCATGCGCTTTTGCAAACCCGGCACTGCAGCGTCGCCCACTTCTACACCCAAGTCGCCACGCGCTACCATAATGGCGTCAGATGCTTCAATAATCGCTTCTAAGTTTTCAATAGCTTCGGCACGTTCAATTTTTGCAATGATACTGGCTGTGCCGCCAGCCTTTTTAACCAAAGTCCGCGCAAGTTCGACATCTGCCGCCGATTTTGGAAAAGAAATCGCTATATAATCCGCCTCTAAGGCCACCGCGGTTTTAATATCTTCACGGTCTTTTTTAGTCAGCGCATCAGCAGATAAACCGCCGCCTTGGCGATTAATCCCTTTATTATTACTCAGCACGCCGCCGCTTAATACCACGCAGTGAATCTGATTACCTTTCACTCGATCGACCAGCAGGCTAATACGGCCATCATCTAGCAATAAGATAACTCCTTCTTTAACCTCTTGTGGCAGCGTTTTGTAATCTAAACCTACATGATCTTGATTACCCAATTCACAATCGGCATCAAGAATAAATAAATCGCCCATTTTCAAGCTGATTTTTCCAAGCTCGAATCGGCCAATACGAATTTTAGGGCCTTGCAAATCACATAACACACCAATCGGCCGATTTAACTTAGCCGCAATAGCACGGACGATTTCTGCTCGCTTAATATGATCTTCAGCACTGCCATGTGAGAAATTCAAACGCACAACATTCACGCCAGCACTAATCATGCGTGCCAACATCTCTTCGCTAGTTGACGAAGGACCTAATGTTGCAACGATTTTTGTTTTACGTAATGTCAATTTACACCCTTTTTACAATCCTATTGAGACTCGTCCCAAGCAAATAGAAATGGGGCTTTAAGCCCCATTTTAATTAACACGTTAGGCTGGCTATTAAGCCTTAGCGCGTAATTCTAATATTTCAACTGCTGGCAGTTTTTTACCTTCTAAAAACTCTAAAAATGCACCACCTGCGGTAGAGATGTAATCAATTTTATCTTCAATACCATATTTTTGGATAGCGGCAATCGTGTCACCACCTCCGGCCAATGTAAATGCTTTGGTATTAGCAATGGCTTTGGCAATGGTTTTTGTGCCTTCACCAAATTGATCAAATTCAAACACACCGACTGGGCCGTTCCATACCACCGTACCAGCATTTTTAATGATATCTACTATTTCATTAGCAGATTTCGCGCCAATATCAAAAATCATATCGTCTGCGGCCACGGAAGCAACATCTTTCTTAACAGCAACTTCATTGGCATCAAACTTTTTAGCACAAACAACATCAACTGCAATGGGCACAGCTGCGCCTCTTTGGGTCATTTTGTCCATTAAGGTGCGCGCAACTGGCACTAAATCATCTTCGCAAAGTGACTTGCCAACCTCAAAACCAGCCGCTTTTAAAAATGTATTAGCAATACCACCGCCAACGACCATTTGGTCTACCTTGTCAGACAAGCTTTCTAGCACTGTAAGTTTTGTAGAAACTTTACTACCGCCCACAATCGCCACCATTGGGCGCGCTGGATTTAGTAAAGCCTTGGTCAGTGCCTCAAGTTCATTCACTAACAGAATGCCGGCAGCCGCTACAGGCGCAAATTTAGCAACCCCGTACGTTGATGCTTCGGCGCGGTGCGCAGTACCAAAAGCATCCATCACAAATATATCGCATAGCTTTGCGTATTTTTGTGCTAGTTCATCGCTATTTTTTTTCTCACCTTTGTTAAATCTACAATTTTCCAGCACTACTAGCTCACCTAATGCTACGTCAAAACCACCATCAACCCAATCTTTGATCAGGCGAACTTTAGTGTTAAGTTTTGCCGAGAGAACATCAACCACAGGCTGAAGCGAATTTTCTTCAGAATAAACACCTTCTTCAGGACGGCCTAGATGCGAAGTCACCATGACGCTTGCTCCCGCTTTCAAAGCAAAGGCTATGGTTGCCATAGACGCGGTAATACGTGCATCTGAAGTCACTTTCCCGTCAACCACAGGCACATTAAGATCAGCGCGAATAAGCACGCGCTTGCCACTTAAATCTAAATCCGTCATTTTAATTACG
>CAIYLB010000005.1 GCA_903926935.1 uncultured Pseudomonadota bacterium | reverse complement strand
GAGCGCGCGTGTTAGCAGCATTGGCCGCCGTTGATGCTGTGATTTTATTTGATGAAGATACGCCGCTACAACTAATTGACGCAATTCATCCTGACGTGATTGTTAAAGGCGACGATTACACCGAAGACCAAGTAGTGGGCGGCACTGAGGTGAAATCTTGGGGTGGTAGCGTGAAATTAATCCCTTTGGTGCAAGGTCGTAGCACGAGTAATATCATCAAAAAATTAGGCAGTTAAGTATGGCATCTTTCGCCACATCATCATCGCCAAAAATATTGGTATTAGGTCCAGCCTGGGTTGGCGACATGGTGCTGGCGCAAAGTTTATTCAAAGTACTCAAAGCGCAACAGCCCAATTGCATTATTGATGTTGCTGCACCGCCTTGGACTTTACCTTTAATTGAACGCATGCCGGAAGTGAACAAAGGCATTGCCTTGCCTTTTAAGCATGGTCAATTTGCATTATTTGAACGCATTAAATTTGGCAAAAGCTTGCGCCAAGAAGGCTATACGCAAGCTATTATTTTGACCAATTCATTAAAATCAGCCATTTTGCCATTTGCCGCCAACATTCCGCAACGCACTAGCTTTTTGGGTGAAATGCGCTATGGCTTAATTAATGACATTCGTCCATTAGATAAAACAAAACTGCCGCGCACGGTAGATCGTTTTGTCACTTTAGGCTTACCAGAAAATGGAATATTGCCGGCTGAATTGCCAAACCCTTCCTTACGTTCAAATCAAAAAAACGCTTTAGAAACATTACAGAAACTAGGATTAGCTAGCCCGCAAAGTAAAGTTCTCGGCCTTTGCCCTGGCGCAGAATATGGCGAGGCTAAACGCTGGCCAGCTGAACACTACGCGGAAGTCGCGCGGGATGCGCTCAATAAAGGCTGGCAAGTTTGGCTGTTTGGCTCGGACAAAGACATTACCGTCACCAAAGAAATTAACCAATTAACACAGAAAAAATGCTTGGATTTAGGCGGGAAAACCAACTTGAGTGAAGCGATCGATTTAATGTCGCTTTGCGATGCTGTGGTCAGCAATGATTCTGGCCTTATGCACGTTGCTGCCGCACTCGATAAAAAATTAGTCGCCATTTATGGCTCATCCAATCCGCACCATACGCCGCCGATGAATAGCAAAGCTGTAGTTGAATATTTGGCTTTAGAATGCAGCCCATGCTTTAAACGAGTTTGCCCGCTTAAGCATTTGAATTGTTTGAAACAGATTTCAGCCAGCCGTGTGATTGCCGATTTGTAAGAGCGCCGCTCCTACAAGTGAGCAGAAGTAGTTAGAAGGTCGCCAATATTACCCAAAACCTCAATCTGATTAACCGCACAAAACTCCTGCCAGTCAGCCACTTCTGTCCAATCGCTTAAAAAAATAAAATCTAAACCAGCGCGTGTTGCCGCTTCAAAATCATATTTGCTATCGCCTAAAAATAAAGCTGGAAACTGTATATTGCCATTAGCTCTTTCGCGGGCAAGCACTTCATCTTTATTATCTGGGCTACCAAATAAACCCCCATCAAATAGCGGCGCAAGGTTGCGTTTAGCAAACAAATAACGAATCTCTTGCTGATCGCCACCTGAAAGTATAGACCATTTAGCATTTGGCGTAGCGGCACGTAAGGCATCTAAACCCTGCGCAATATCACATTCCATTAGTCCGACTTCCAACTCGCGACCAAACTCATCCAATAAAATTTGAATTGCTTCATTGGTAGCAGGCTGATTTAAAATCTCGCGCAGGTAATAATCAAACTTATGATAGCGTGAAATGCCACCTAAACGGACGTGATAATCAACCAAGGCCTGCGCCTGAATATCCGTTGCACCTAAAGTTTTAGCCGCACGAAAATAAGCCTCTGTTTTAAGCAGATTAGAATCTAGCACCACGCCATCGCAATCAAACACAATGGATTTATATTGTTGTATTTTTTGTTTCAAAATTAGTCCAAAATTTTATTCTTACCCAGAAAGCCATTAAACTTGATTTAATAAAAAAGGGCTTTGGCCTTAGACAATTCTAAGGTCAAAGCCCTAATTATAACGACAAGCCTAAAAAATCAGCTTAATTACGCAGCCTTAATAGCGCTCGCTTCTTTGGCTAATTTAGTAATATGCGCCCAATCACCACGCGCAACGGCATCTGCTGGTGTAAGCCAAGTGCCGCCACAAACTACAACGTTAGGTAAGGCTAAAAACTGTGGTGCAGAATCAATTGTTACGCCGCCTGTAGGGCAGAATTTAACATCCGCAAATGGGCCAGAAAAACCTTTAAGTAAGTTAATGCCGCCTACTGCAACGGCTGGAAACAACTTTAAGAAATAATAATCATCGGCGTTAGCCATCATAATTTCAGAACCAGTAGAAACACCCGGCAATAATGGCAAACCAATTTCACGAGTAAAAATACCTAATTCACTAGTGTAACCAGGGCTAACTGCAAATTGGCAACCTGCATCTTTAGACGCTTGTGCATCTTTCTTGTTACGCACAGTACCTGAACCCATAATCGCTTCTGGCAAGGCTTTAGCAATCGCCTCCATGCCGGCAAGCGCGCATGAAGTACGTAATGTAATTTCTAAAACACGAATACCACCTTCAAGCAATGCTGCAGCCATAGGCACGGCATCTTCTACG
>CAIYLB010000004.1 GCA_903926935.1 uncultured Pseudomonadota bacterium | reverse complement strand
TTACGGTTATATCACACCAAAACTAGGTATTCATTACACCAATTACACGCTCAATAATGTCGCAAATGATCTAGAATCGCAACAGCGCACTTTGCCTATCTTCAGCGTTGATAGCGGCTTATATTTTGACCGCGAATTTAAAGTCGCCAGTAGAGGCTATACACAAACACTAGAACCTAGAATATTTTACGTTTACATCCCAAACAAAAATCAATTAAACATTCCCGTATTTGATAGCGGAGAAGCTGATTTAAATTTCAGCACATTGTTCCGTGAAAACCGATTCACTGGAAATGACAGAGTCAATGATGCCAATCAGTTAAGTTATGCTTTAACTACACGCTTAATTGAATCAGAAACCGGCGCTCAGCGGCTATCAGCTTCTATTGGCCAGCGTTATTATTTTACCAATCAAAAAGTCGCTCTAACATCACCTACCACCTTAAGCCAAAGTAATAGTTCAGACATCATTGCCGGCCTAAGCGCCAATTTAAGAACAAGCTGGAGGATAGATACTTTTTTGCAATACAATACACAAAATGCAAGTGCTGTACGCAGCACAGTGGCTAGCCGTTTTAACCCTGAGCCAGGCAAAACGCTTAATCTTAGTTATAGCTATAAGCCAGACTTAGCTGGTGAAACGTTGCTTACTAGAACCGGCATCAATCAATTTGACGTTTCTGGCCAATGGCCACTTGGTCAGGGATGGTATGGTGTTGGTCGTATGAACTACTCTTTAAAAGAAAATCAAATCATCGAAACTTTAGCCGGTGTAGAATATAATGCAGGTTGCTGGCTAACACGATCAGTCATTCAACGTGTAAGTACTGCAACCGCTAATGCCAATTACGCATTATTTTTCCAGCTGGAACTAGGCGGTATCGCTTCGATAGGAGCTAATCCGCTCAGTATTATCAAACGTAGCATCCCAGGTTATGCCAGCTCAGGTCTGAATCCTGATACTTATTAACAACTTTATACGAGTACTCATTTTGCGCAATTTAAAACATATCTTATTACTGGCAAGTGCGGCATTCACATTAGCTTACCCGCCTATTGGTAACCTTAGCGCACAAGCGGCAGAAGTCGTTAAACTTGATCGAATCGTCGCCATTGTTGACCAAACGGTGGTCACTGAACAAGAGTTAGAAAGCCGTATTCGCACGGTGACAGCGCAGTTTAATAAACAAGGCAATGAATTACCAGAAGATAATATTTTACGTAAGCAAATTTTAGAGCGCCTAATTTCAGATACCTTACAATTACAATACGCGGCTCAATCCGGCCTTAAAGTAGATGACAATCAACTAGATAAAACGATAGAGCGTATCGCAGAGCAAAATCAAATGTCACTAACCGAGTTTACCGATGCTTTAGCAAAAGATGGCGTGAGTATGAGTAAATTCAGAGCCGATATTCGCAGCGAAATCACCATTGCTCGCCTGCGCGAACGTGAAGTAGATAGCCGCGTAAATGTCAGCGAATCGGAAATTGATAACTTCTTAACCACACAAGCCGCAACCAATGAAAATCAAGATGAGTTTGAAATATCTCATATTTTAATTCGTACCCCAGAAGAAGGTGCGACTGAAGACATACAGAAAGCTAAAACAAAAGTAGACGAAGTTATTAAATCACTACAGGCCGGCACTAGCTTTGCAAAAGTATCAGCCAGCTTCTCTGATGCGCCAAATGCCCTAGAAGGCGGAAACTTAGGCTGGAAAAAAGGCTCACAAGTACCAGCGTTATTTTTGGAAGCCTTAAAAACGTTACAAGTGGGTGAGCTTTCACCGCCTTTACGCAGCCCCAATGGTTTCCACATATTGAAGCTGACTAATAAACGTGGCGGCAATTCACCTTTAGTGATTGAACAAACACACGCTAGACATATCCTTATCAAACTTTCAGAAGTCACCACTGAAAAAGAGGGGAAAGTTAAAACAGATGGTATTAAAGAGCGTTTAGACAATGGCGAAAAGTTTGAAGTGTTAGCACGCCAATTTTCAGAAGATACTACTGCATCGAACGGTGGTGATTTAGGCTGGGTTAACCCAGGAGATACCGTACCTCAGTTTGAAAAAGTTATGAACGAGCTTAAATATAATGAAATTAGCGCACCGGTACGCACCCAGTTCGGTTGGCACATTATTCAAGTCATTGAACGACGCAAGCAAGATATGAGTAAAGAAGCCGCACGCTTGAAAGCTCGCCAAGAGATTCGTACTAGAAAAGCCGACGAAGCTTATCAAGACTGGATACGTGAACTACGTGACCGCGCTTACGTAGAACTAAAGCTTGAAGACAAGTTTTAATTATCTTTTCAATAAAAGTATCGTAATCGAGTGAGTAGCACATTACCTTGCATCGCTATTACCGCAGGTGAACCTGCTGGAATAGGTCCAGATTTATGTGTGATGTTGGCACACAAGCCACTGCGTGCCAAAGTAGTGATTATTGCCGATGCCGACATGCTTAAAGCCCGCGCAGTACAACTCAAATTAGCCTTAACCATCAACCCTTATGTTGAAGGTACAACAGAACAACATTATGGTGATGGTTCACTCACAGTTTTGCATCAAGCATTAAATAGCCCCGTTATCGCTGGCATACTCAATCCAGTTAACAGCCAATATGTGCTTAACACTTTAACCACAGCAGGATTAGGCTGTGTAAAAAATCAGTTCGACGCTATGGTCACTGCGCCGGTACATAAAGGCATTATCAACGATGCAGGCATTACCTTTAGTGGCCATACCGAGTTTTTAGCAGAATTAACCAACACGTCGCAAGTGGTGATGATGTTAGTTGGTGGCAATATGCGTGTAGCATTAGCTACCACGCATTTGGCCCTGAAAGATGTACCCACTGCAATTACTAAAAATAGCCTAGAAACCACCATACGAATTCTGCACCACGATTTGGTGTATAAATTTGGTTTAACTAATCCGCGAATTTTAGTGGCTGGCTTAAATCCACACGCGGGTGAAGATGGTTATTTAGGTCGCGAAGAGATCGATATTATCAATCCTGTGCTAGAAAAACTGCGCAGAGAAGACTTTAATCTGATCGGCGCATTACCTGCAGACACTTTATTTGCCAAACATCATTTAAGTAAAGCCGACGCTGTGCTCGCCATGTATCACGACCAAGGGTTGCCTGTACTCAAACATGCCAGCTTTGGTGAAGGTGTAAACGTAACACTAGGCCTACCTATCATTCGCACCTCGGTAGATCATGGTACCGCATTAGATTTAGCCGGCACTGGCAAAATCGAAATTGGTAGCATGCTAGCGGCCATTGAGTTGGCGGTTACGCTGGCGAATAATAAATTGCTGGCGAACAACAAACTTCTGGCGAATAATAGATTAAAAAGCGTACATCACTAATGAAATACATCGCATGAAACACATCGCAAAAAAACGCTTCGGCCAAAACTTCCTGACAGACCAAGGCGTAATTGCGAGCTTAGTAGAAGCCATTTCCCCAAAAATAGACGATCTTTTGGTGGAAATTGGTCCAGGGTTAGGCGCGCTTACCAAGCCCTTATTGCAACGTTTAAAACTTTTACATGTAGTTGAAGTAGACCGCGACATTATCGCCTGGATGCAAACCGAGTATAGCAAGCCGGCCTATAGCAATAACGCCATTGAAATTCACAATGCTGATGCGCTGAAATTTGATTTCACCCAGCTTGCAGATAAAATATCGGGCAAAAATTTACGCGTGACAGGTAATTTGCCTTACAACATCTCAACGCCCATTCTGTTCCACTTGCTCGATAACGTGTCACATATTAGCGATATGCACTTTATGCTGCAAAAAGAAGTAGTCGAGCGCATGGTGGCGCATCCATCAACCCCAGCCTATGGCCGTTTGAGTGTGATGCTGCAATACCGATTAAAAATGGATTATTTAATCACCGTGCCGCCAGAAGCGTTTGAACCAGCGCCAAAAGTTGAATCCGCCTTTGTACGCTGCGTGCCGCACGCTACGTTGCCATTTGTCGCAAAAGATGAAGCGATGTTTGCAAAAGTGGTACTAGCCGCTTTTGGTCAGCGTCGTAAAACCTTACGCAACACACTAAAAGGCCTGCTCGAAGACGATGGCTTTATCGCACTAAATATCAACTCACAGCTGCGGGCAGAGAATTTAAGCGTAGAAGACTTTGTGCGGATTAGCAACTTCCTCACACAAGCTTAACCATAGCTCAACATTCGCAACACAGGCATCGAATGTTATAATGAGCGCCAATTTTTATTTTACTATTTTCAAGGTTTAACATTATGCGTATCATTCTTTTAGGCGCTCCTGGCGCAGGCAAAGGTACACAAGCCACCTTTATTAAACAACACTTCAATATTCCGCAAATATCAACCGGTGACATGTTACGTGCCGCAGTTAAAGCAGGCACACCACTAGGCCTA
>CAIYLB010000003.1 GCA_903926935.1 uncultured Pseudomonadota bacterium | reverse complement strand
GAAGGTGATCCGTCACTATATCTGCATATTAGTGAAGTAGAAGCACAATGGCGTTTGATAGACCCGATTGTAAAAGCTTGGGCTGCAGACAAATCACCAGTGCTGCAATATACCGCTGGTAGTCGTGACCCGAAAGAGTCTAGTGTAATTTTTGAATCAGAAGATCAGTTCTGGCGTTACAGCATCGAGTTAAATGGCGATAAGCACTAAAAGCCAGTTTTCTCAAGCTTAAGTCAATAGAATCAGAGCCAAGTAAAAAGATAAGAGCGAAGTTATTTGCAAAAATTAGGTTTTTACGATTAAAAACTTCACATAAAAGCCTAGTTTTATTGCTATTATTTGCACTTATTGAAAGCAAGCGAAAAGCGGAGTCAGTAACTCCGCTTTTTTATCTTTTTAAACCATAAAAAGCACCGAATTATGAGCATAAAATCAGACAAGTGGATACGCAAAATGGCCGAGCAACATGGCATGATAGAGCCGTTTGAACCGAATCAAGTGAAGCAGAACGCTAAAGGCGAGCGCATGGTTTCGTACGGCACATCAAGCTACGGTTACGATATTCGCTGCTCAACAGAATTTAAGTTATTTACCAATATTAATAGCACGATAGTTGATCCTAAGAATTTCGACCCCAATTCATTTGTAGAAGTGAATGCAGATTACTGCATCATTCCACCTAACTCATTTGCCTTAGCGCGCACGGTTGAATATTTCAGAATTCCGCGCAATGTGCTAACTATTTGCCTAGGAAAATCGACTTACGCGCGCTGTGGAATTATTGTTAACGTCACACCCTTCGAGCCAGAATGGGAAGGCTATGTCACATTAGAATTTAGTAACACGACTCCGTTACCGGCCAAAATCTACGCCAATGAAGGCTGCGCGCAGGTTTTGTTTTTTGAAGCCGATGAAGATGATGTTTGCGAAACCAGCTACAAAGACCGTGGCGGCAAGTATCAAGGCCAAGTTGGTGTGACTTTACCTAAGATTTAAATCCGTATTTTAAACACACGATTTAAACCCAAGATTTCAAACCCAGATTTAAAACAAGATCAAATTTAGGAAATTTATTTAATGAAATTCCGTTTTCCCGTTGTCATCATCGATGAAGATTTTCGCTCTGAAAACTCATCAGGCCTAGGTATTCGTGTGTTGGCAAAAGCCATAGAAGCTGAAGGTTTTGAAGTATTGGGTGTCACCAGCTACGGCGATCTCACCTCATTTGCCCAGCAGCAAAGCCGCGCCTCTGCGTTTATTCTATCGATTGATGACAATGAGTTTGTTGAAGAAAACCAAGATGCGTTAGATAATTTACGTAAATTTGTTGATGAAATTCGCTACCGCAATGAAGAAATCCCTATTTTCTTACACGGTGAAACGCGTACTTCACGGCATATTCCGAATGAAATTTTGCGTGAACTCAGCGGCTTTATTCACATGTACGAAGATACGCCAGAATTTGTTGCACGTTATATTTTACGTGAAGCACGTACTTATTTAGATAGCCTGCCACCACCATTTTTCAAAGCCCTCACAGAATACGCAGCCGACGGTTCTTATTCTTGGCATTGCCCAGGACACTCTGGTGGTGTTGCGTTTTTAAAATCACCGGTAGGTCAAATGTTTCACCAGTTCTTTGGTGAAAACATGCTACGTGCAGACGTTTGCAATGCG
>CAIYLB010000002.1 GCA_903926935.1 uncultured Pseudomonadota bacterium | reverse complement strand
ATTCGCTGCAATAAACTGCAAATCATCGTTATTAGTTGCGCGATAGGCTGAGATATTCCATTTAGCAACTTCACCAAACTTGCCACGGATACCGCCTTCAAAGGTTTTCGCCACCACTTGTTTTAAGGTAGGTGGATCACCCGCCATAGAGTTAGGTAATAGACAAGGGTGATTTGGATCAGAACAACCCATTTCAATGATAGACGGCGCACGATTACCTTCATTATAGCCGCCATAGACATTGAGTTCTGGAGCGACATTATAAGTAAGACCTACAGCAGGGTTGAAGCGCGTATAGGTATTAGCACCGGTCAATGAACTATTGTTGCCAATAACAGTGCCTGCAACTGCCATACCAGGCATTAAGTCGTCATTATTGATGCGCGTATTGTTATATCGACCAGAAGCCGTTAATGCTAACTTAGACGTCATATTATAAGTATCAGTAGCAAAAATACTCCAAGTACGGCTACGACCTTGCAATGTAACATCGGTCGACGCATCATCCAAAACACCACCAACGCCACGCCCAGCGTCAAATAAGCTAAATAGCTGGCTAGTTTGTTCAAACTTAATCCGTGCTAAATCAGCACTAACACCGGCAGTGAGTTGATTTTTATCCGTCACCCAAGTTAATTGGGCAGCACCGCCATAGCCTTTTTGGTTGGTATGACCTTGGTTTATAACACCTTGATAAGTCTCTACAGGGCCCGAACCCTCATCAACAAAACCACCGTTCAAATCGCCGTTATAGCTACTAGTGCGGTTTTTTCGATAATAGGCATTAGTGGTTAATAGCAACTCGTCCGATAACCAGTGACTGACTTTCGCATTAACAAAGGCTAATTTGTTTTTGGTGATATCTGGTTTAGTGTAAATTGATTGTCGGCCTAGGCTTTGTAGCATTTCTTGCGCTTGGTAGCCGTTACCCGTCATTTCATTGTCTGCGCCGGTAAAGCTAATATCAACATCGGTCTTTTCATTACTCCAGCCCAGTTTACCAAAACCTTGTAATACGTCGGTTGGCGATCCATCACGCCAGCCATTTTCTTTAAATTTATTGCCAGCAAAAAAGTAACTTACGCCATTAGATAATTTGCCGCCGTATTCGCCCTCTACTGCTTCTCTACCCCATGAACCGCCAGAGATTTGTATGCCGCCACCGGGGTTGTGTTCGCCACTTTTGGTTTGCACAGAAATCGCGCCGCCTAAAGTATTAAGGCCAAATAATGGGTTAGATCCTGGCATTAAAGCAATGCTAGAAATTGCATTTTGTGGAATTAAATCCCAGTTCACGGTATCGCCGAATGGCTCATTCACACGCACGCCATCTTGATAAACAGATAAACCTTGTGGCGTACCGACCAATGGTGATGCGGTAAAACCACGAAAATTAACATCCGGTTGATAAGGATTGTTTTGTGCTTCGTTGATATTCACGCCAGCCATATTTTGATTTAAGTAATCAGCAATACTCAGTCCGTGTTGATCTTGGATATCTTGACCTTTTGCCACCTGCACATTAGATGGTACTTGATCAATCGGCACACCTAAGCTGGATAATGGCGTAACACCCACGACTTCAATTTTACCGAGTTCCAAGGCTTCGGCTCTATTTTCTGCAAGCGCCATTTGTGGCATTGCATAAGCCGCAAGAATTGCGACTAAAATTAACTTCGGCTTTAATGTATTTGCTTGTAATGTTTTTGGCATGTCGTTTCCTAAGTTATTATTCTAAACATCACAATTAAGTAGCAATAAGTATTCCAAATACTTAAATTTAAATTTATTGAATATAATCAACGGGTAATATGATTTTATAATTTACAACAAAGATTTTACACCGCAATATTGGTTGTATACAACCGCCAATTGGCTGTATACAACCACCATAAACGTTAAATACTACTAGGAAATTGTCTTGCAAGTATATTTAGAAGCCCACAAAACCCAAACAAGCCGTTAATGAAACAAGTGATTTGGCATCACAAAGAGGCTACGCTACATAAGGCATTTTAATTTACTTAATTAGCAGCTGTTTTTGGTTTGTCAAACTCAAAACGAACTCCTATCCAACCAGCTCGCGGTGCACCTGGCATATAGTAGGCGCTAGGCGACTCATTGCCGGTGAAGCTACCATTACTAGCGTTTAGGTATGACTGACCCAACATACCACCGTTACTATAATCCTTGTCAAAAATATTGGTAGCTTTACCAAATACTGACCATCCCTTGCCTAGGTTATATTTAGTATCTAAATTAACCAAAGTATATCCGCCAATTTTACCGCTACCTTGGTAAGCATCAGGTACACCAGCATCAGGCGTATGGCTGTTATTTTCATTACCGCGCATGTAACTATCTGAGAACATAGCGATATTACTACCAACACTCCAGTTTGGAGTTACTTCATACTGTAAGCGCAACTTAACTTGGTGCTGAGGAATGTTCGCTAAGCGATCACCTGGATGCACAGTAATAACACCATCGTTAGAAGTTGAGTTAACTTCATTAACCAAGTCAAACTGGCTTTGATAAGTAGCTCTAATAAAACTATAACCAGCAGACCAACTGAAGTCACCAATATTGCCTAACAAGCTAGTATCTAAACCTACGCGCCTAGTTTTACCTACGTTATCAAAATAACCCATACCGTTTGTTGTACTAGAGGTAGTAAGAAACTGAATATCATCATGGTTTTCAGTACGATAAGTTGCAAATGACCAATGTAGGTTATCACTTAAATTACCACGCAAGCCTGCTTCAAAAGTTTTAGCAACGACTTGTTTTAGAGGTGGGTCACCCGCCATGGCATTTGGTAACTTACATGGATATAATGGGTTAGCACAGCCCAACTCCATAGAAGTTGGTGCACGCGTCCCTTCATTGTAGCTACCATAAACCGTTAAATCTTTGGTTGGTGTAAAGTTCAAACCTACAGCAGGATTAAAACGACTAAAAGTATGTGTGCCAGTCAAAGTTTCAGGATCTGAAGCAGGAAGTAACTGATCCTTATTATCGACTTTCACGTGGTTATAACGGCCTGATAGAGTGGCATGCCAAAACTCATTTAAAGATAAAGTATCGGTCGCAAATAGACTCCAAGTATCGGTTCTACCATGCAACTGAACTTCTGAATCTGGACTAAATACACCCAAACCATCAACGCTACGTGCTCCATTTAATAATCCAAATTCTGTAGTTTGACTGAATTTAACTTTAGACTGGTCATAACCAGCACCAACAATCAACTGATTTTTCTTAGTTGCAAGATCTTGATTAAAGGCTAGCTGAGCGGACACGCCATAAGATTTCTGATTAGTTGTACTGCGATTTTTAGCACCGCTACAGTTAGCTTCCAAATCCTCAGTATCGGTTGAAGCAACACATGCTGAATTTGCCGCGGCTACGTCACCACCACCTTCATAATCATCATTAATATCACCATTCAAAGTCTTACGATTGGATTGACGATAATAGGCATTAGCACTGATCATAGTTTCATCATTAATCCAATGACTACCATTGAAATTTAAGAATGACATGGTGTTTTTGGTTTCATCTGGGCTGGTATTAATTACTTGACGGCCTAGGCTTTTGATTAACTCACCTTGAATCAGGCCATTACCAATCATGTCATTATTAGCTCCGGTGTAGCTTAAATCCATTGTTGATGTTTCATTTTGCCAACCAATTTTACCAAATACTTGGCGAACATTGGTTTTTGAAGCATCACGCCAACCATCTTCATGAAATGAAGTACCTGAAAGGAAGTAGTCTACTGAACCATCTTTAGAAACACCACCATATTCACCAGAAACTGCTTTACGACCCCATGAACCGCCTAGTGCTTCAATTGAACCACCTTGATTTGTACGGCCACTTTTTGTTTGCACAGAAAGCGCGCCACCTAATGTATTTAAACCAAATATTGGGTTAGATCCTGGCATTAAAGATATACCGGCTATCGCATTTGCTGGAATTAAATCCCAGTTCACCACATCGCCAAATGGCTCGTTCACACGCACACCATCAACAAAAACTGATAAACCTTGTGGCGTACCTAGTAATGGTGACGCGGTAAAACCACGGAATATGATATCGGGTTGAAATGGGTTGTTTTGCGTGTCATTCACACTGACACCAAGCAAATTCTGCGTCATGAAGTCCGCAATTGTTAGGCTTTGTTGATTTTTAATATCTTCGCCTTTAACCAATTGCACACTGGCTGGAATTTTATCTAGCGTAATACCCACGCCCTGTAATGGCGTAGTACTGATCACGTCAATTTTCTTTAGGTTCAAAGCTTCTTCTTTATCAGCAGACATCACCATTTGCGGCATCACATAAGCCGCAAGAATTGCGACTAAGATTAACCTCGGCTTTAAAGTATTCGCTTGTAATGTTTTTGACATGTCTTTTCCTAAGTTATTAAACATTACGATTAAAAAGCAATAAGTATTCCAAGAACTTTAATTTAAAATTTATTGAATAAAATCAAAGTGATAATATTAATATTATTATAATTTAT
>CAIYLB010000001.1 GCA_903926935.1 uncultured Pseudomonadota bacterium | reverse complement strand
GTGCCTAAAAGTTGTGACATCAAACTTACACCGCCAATACCACCTAATGCTTTTGCACCAAAAATACCTGCGGCTATTCCGCCCCATGCGCCACAAAGCCCGTGTAAAGGCCAAACACCTAGGACATCATCAATTTTTAAACGATTTTGTGTTTGCGTGAACGCCCATACAAATAATGCGCCAGCGACTACGCCAGTCACTAAAGCACCTAAAGGATGCATCACATCTGAGCCTGCGCAAACTGCCACTAAGCCAGCTAAAGGACCATTATGTACAAAGCCTGGGTCATTTTTACCCATGACTAAAGCAGCCAAAGTACCGCCAACGAGTGCCATTAATGAATTTACTGCGACCAAACCGGAAATACCTTGAATGGCTTGCGCTGACATGACATTAAAACCAAACCAGCCCACAGTAAGAATCCATGCGCCTAAGGCTAAAAATGGAATATTAGAAGGCGGATGCGCATGCACACGACCATCTTTAGCATAGCGACCTGAGCGTGCGCCTAGCAATATGACTGCCGCCAGCGCTATCCAACCGCCCATTGCATGAACAACTACCGAGCCAGCAAAGTCGTGGAATTTAGCACCATAAGTTGCCATTAGCCAATCTTGAAAACCGTAATGATTATTCCAGGCGATGCCCTCAAAAAATGGATAAATGAAACCCACTATTAAAAAAGTCGCTGCAAGTTGTGGATTAAATTTTGCACGTTCTGCAATACCGCCAGAAACAATGGCGGGGATGGCTGCGGCAAATGTCAGTAGGAAAAAGAATTTGACTAAGCCAAAGCCGTTATTGGCGGCTAACACATCCGCACCGCTGAAGAAATTTACGCCATAGGCAATGCTATAACCTATGAAAAAGTAGGCGATGGTTGATACTGAAAAATCAACCATAATTTTAACCAAAGCATTAACTTGGTTTTTTTTACGTACTGTACCTAACTCTAAAAATGCAAAGCCTGCATGCATTGCTAGCACCATAATGGCGCCTAATAAAACAAATAACACATCGTTTGATGAAACTACCATTTCCATTTTGTAACATCCTAAATATTTTTAAGCTGTACTTTACAAGCAAATAGTGCGCCAAAACGTAACTTACTGTTTTTTATTAGATTTAACTTGGCACATATTGAAACTTTGCACTTTAATTGTGCGACGCACAAAAGATAGCACTTAATTGGTGCAAATTTATTATCGCGCAATTTTCGGCTTCAATTTTCTGTAGCTTTTTTTAGGTTCGAATAATGGCCGTGCCGATAATTAATAATTTAGTTGCGACAAATATCTTCGATCATCACCTTTCCATCACGGTATAACTAAAAACTTAATTTCTCATAACAACAAGCTATCGCTTACAATTCTAAATGAGATTAAACCTTGAAGCCGCCGGATAATTAAGGTTCTAAAACTTCAACAATGGAACGAGCCGTATGGAATTAATATTAATATTTGTCTTAATAGTACTTGCTTGGCTTTGGCTGGATAGTCTAGATAAGCGTGAAAGAGCGGTGCTTTTAGGTGCGGAGTTGGCCGCTCGATTTAACTTACAACTGCTTGATGAAACCGTTGTTTGCAACAAGTTATGGCTGGCACGCAATAGTCGGGGTAAGGTACATCTTTTACGTACTTATGAGTTTGAAGTAAGCGCGAGCGGGGCTGAGCGCTTACATTGCCATCTGACATTGCTTGGGAATCAGCTGAGTACCTGGCATATTCCACCTTATCAGCAGGTTGATTGATTTACTTCATTAAATAACACCATCCCATATCTAAGCTGAACTCTCTAAATTTAACTGCAAAGAAATCTAGAATTCATACTCTAGCTGCATCCTAAATGTATTATTTGGTGCAACTTCACTCATACCAAATAACCAAGCGGCGTTATATTTAATGGCCTGCTTGTTAGCAAGAGCAAATTTACCGAATATGGCGGGTCCCGCTCTATGATTCTGGAAGCCAGCGTTATCCCAGTGGTCCCATTTACCTATCTCGCCGAAACCCTGTGCGCCGAACTCTAATGATTTAATCCAGCGATATTTCGCTTGCCATTGATAACCCATTTCAGTGACATAAGGATTAACAGCATTATTATTGCCAAATTTTCGCTCAAATAATACGTTCCCGTTCAATTGCAATTTGCCAAATTCAGTCTGAAATAATGGTCCAAACTTGAACTCCCAAGGTGCACTGCTATTGTTTAGCGGGACTTCTATCTCAGTAATCAGTCCAATATCCACTGCATATTTGCCTGTTTCGGTCAGCTGGAATTTATTCTCCCACTCAGCCAGCGTTAAACCATCGCTACCGGCACGCTCGCGTTTTAGGTAAATCTCAGTGAACCAATAGTCTGTTGCGCCATAGCCAAAACCTAGCGAATTAACGGTAGCACGCGTCCCATCAGGCTGTTTAGCCGTACCAAATTTAAAGTCAGCCTCTTTTTCACCTTGCTCAACCTTAGGCATGTAAATGTAATCTGCTGGCCCTGCCGTTGCGCTTGATACATAAAGCGCAACGCTTACGACAAAACTACTTAGCGCGATACGGCTTAGTACAAAACTATTTTTAGCAAAACTTGCGCGATGGATTGATTGCTTAACTTGCATGTTGAATAGAACCTATTATTTAAATTGATTTACGTGGCTTAGCCGCTAACTTCATACCAAGACTTATGACCACTAGCACAGCAACATAGAATATGACCTGCATACCTGCTGGTCGGGCATCATAGCCAATAAGACTGTGTAGCAATATCCCTAACAAGCCATTTTCTGGTAAAGCTGACGAGCTATCCCATAGTGGCGATGCTAAGGCCGGTATCAGATCAGCCTGAATTAAAAAGTGTGCGGCGGTAGAAGCCATGCCAGCCGCTAGTAGCAACACTAAAGCACCAGTGGCGGCAAAAAACCAGCGCATAGGAATACGCAATAATCCTGCGTAAAGGCTATAGCCAACCGCAACGCCCGCCAGCATTCCTATCAAACCACCGAATAACATGGCACGAGCACTTCCGCCTTCTGAAGCGGCAATACCATAAAGGAAAAGCACTGTTTCTGAACCTTCACGTAATACAGCTAAGCCAACCACTACCATCAGTATTGAACATTCACTGCGACCTTCGCTAATATTGGCCGCCACCGTGCGCGCCTTCTTAGCTAATTCAGCACCATGCGAAGCCATCCAAACATTATGCCAAGCCAACATTAGCACTGCGATACCAAGCACAATCGCGTTAAATAACTCCTGACCAACACCACTTGCAAATGAGGCGATGGCATCAGTTGAAGCGGCAACAATGCCAGAGCCGATTAAACCTGCCAGCAAGCCAGCAATTAGCCAGCGCGTGCGTCCAGCCACACCGCGAGTAGCAGCTGAAACAATGCCAATAATAATGGCTGCTTCTAGCACTTCGCGAAAAACAATAATTGCAGTTCCAAACATGATAATTCCTTGAGATTGCTATTTACAGCAATGAGCTTTACTTAACGACTGCCTGGCAAACTACTTAGCAACCTACTTAGCAATAATTACGCCTTGCGCGGTTTCTTTATTAAATTCTCCAAAAAATTCGTAACGTCCTGGTTCTAGCGGGCCGATATAAATACTAGCCGTTCCATTACCCGCTACGAGTTTTTCACGATTAAGTGAGTGACTCTCAAATTCTTCAGGTGTGGCGTCTTTATTCTCAATAGACATTTTAATCTTCTTGCCGGCTGGCACGCTTAACTCGGCTGGCTCAAAGCGATGATCTTTAATTACTAGCTTATAATCAGCGTCTGCAGCAGAACTTGCCACTGGCGTTAGAGCTGTGACAATTAACAATAGAGAAAAAATATTTTTCATAACGTATCCATTATAAGTTTGGCATAAATTGCCTATGTTGAATGATAATAGTTCCTATTTGCAATTGCAATAATTTTTTAAGAAAAATTTAACGCTAAATGTTAAAATGCGCACATGAAAACTAACCAAGACTCATTGCAACGCTTTGTATTTGAAAACACACCGGTACGAGGCAATCTCGTTAATCTGACTCAAACATTTCAGCAAGCACTACAGAAACAACATCTACCAAAAGGCTTACGACGCGCACTTGGAGAATTAATGGCGGCTAGCGCGCTATTATCCGCCACACTAAAAATGCATGGTGCTTTAGTGTTGCAAATTCAAAGCAAAGGTCCACTAAAACTTTTGGTTGTTGAATGTAGCTCAAACCTAGACGGTGGCATTAAAATTCGCGCAACGGCTAAGTGGACTGGCGAAATTGGCGATCAAATCAATGATGAGCACACCTTGTTTGAATTAGTCGATCATGGACATTTTATGATTACGCTAGACCCAAAAGATGGCGGTCAGGCATACCAAGGCATTGTGCCGCTAGAAGGCGACAGCATCAGTGCTGTTTTAGAAAATTACATGCTGCGCTCTGAGCAAATCGACACCAAAATTTGGTTATGTTGCGACGGCGAATCTGCCGCTGGCATGCTGATTCAGAAACTTCCAGAAACCATGAACCAAGTAACGCAAACCGAAGAATTAATCGGCCATGATTTAGAAACGTGGAACCGCGTGGGCTATTTAGCCAGCACGGTTACGGATGATGAATTACTTAACTTACCCACGGAAACATTACTTACAAGATTATTTAATGAAGAAGATGTGCGCCTTTTTGAGGCGAGCGAAACCGGCTTTTCTTGCAGTTGCACGCGTGAAAATGTGGCTAATATGTTACGAATGTTGGGCGACGAAGAAATCACTAGCATTATTGAAGAACAAGGCAAAATTGAAGTCAACTGCGACTTTTGTAATCACCTTTACACCTTTGATAAAGTAGATGCCACGCAGTTGATGGTGACTGAAGCTTTGCTGATCACTAGTCCGGGAATACATTAATATGTAAAAACTTGTAGCAAAATAAGCTACAAGTTTTTTAAATATTTTAGCTTTCTTATCGGTGGCCGGCCTAAAACTTAGATCAAAACTTGACGCATACGTTCAAACATACAGACGGCAGTAGCAGCCCCAGCATTAAGCGACTCCACCGAGCCACGATGTATTTCCATCATAGGAATAGTGATACTTTTAGTAGCCACCGCGACGGTATGTTTGCGTAAACCAGCGCCTTCATTACCAATCACAAAAGCTGTTGGCTGCGTTAAATCCTGCGCATACAAAGACTCGCCTTGCATGGTGGTAGCATAGCTATTACCGTCAAAACTCTCTAGCGCTGCCACTAAATCTGCCCGCTCTATAATCGGCAATACAAATTGCGCGCCCTGCCCGCCACGTAAAGCTTTAGGCGACCAAGCGTCGGTACAACCAGTGCTTAAATAAACCACTTCTGCGCCAGACGCTGCCGCTGTGCGCAACATACTACCCAAATTACCCGGATCTTGAATATCCTCCAACATCAAAGCAAACTTCGGCTGTTCAGGAAGCGCTATTTGCGGAATAGTCACCAAAGCCAATACACCGGTCGCCTTAGATACCGGTGTAAGCTCGGCAAACATCAAGGTGGGCAACATCATGGTAGAAATATGCTCCAGCGATTGAATTAACCCGGTCGCTTCTACGCTACTCTGCCCTTCTGGAATAATGATCATGGTTGGCTCACCAAACGCCGCCATATACGCTTCAATAAGATGCACACCATCTAAAAGTGTTTGGCCTTCGCTACGTCTTTCACGCGCATTATCTGCTAGCTTTTTTAAGTGCTTGAACACTGGATTATCACGCGAAACAATATGTTTAAAAGACATAATTTAAAAAACCTAACCTAGACAAAAGTAATATTATAAGTAATTCATTACTGCAAGTACTTAAAGTGGCATTTTAACTTAAAGTGCCACTTTATAGACTGACCAAGCATTAAAAGCCGCTGGTTAATACTCATTAACTGAGCAACTTACTATTTTAGCGATCTCAGTGCATGGGCTTTTTTATAGCACGCGTTATAATGCCGCATGGCTAAAAAACTCCCCTTAGAACGCATCATCCACAACCAAGGCTTTGGTGCGCGTAAATTATGCAGGCTGATGGTTTGGAACAATGAAATCACCGTTAATGGCTCACCCTGCGACGACCCGAATGCTGAATTTGATTTAGAAAATTTACTTTATACCGTGCGTGGTGAAGAGTGGAGTTATCGTGAAAAATCATATTTGATGTTAAATAAACCTAGTGATTACGAATGCTCGCACAAAACCCAGCATCACCCTACCGTTTACAGCTTACTGCCACATCCGCTAGTAGTAAGAGACGTGCAATGTATAGGCCGTTTGGATGAAGATACCACTGGCTTAATATTGATGTCAGACGATGGGCAATTTATCCATCGCATGAGCTCGCCTAAACATAAAGTGCCGAAAATGTACGAAGTGACTTGCAAGCATGCTGTCGATGACGAGCAAATTGCCCATATTTTAAAAGGCGTGCAATTAATCGACGAAGATGCGCCAATTGCCGCGCTAGCTTGCACGC